>PMTT01000815.1:846-11906 GCA_003167275.1 Bryobacterales bacterium
TTCCGAACCGTTCTCCTGACGGGAGTAGTGGTTTTCCTGGAGGAAGACGAGGGACTCGCCTTATTGATCTGGGCACTTGCAGGTGCGGCATTCTGGAGCAAGCCGACCAGAAGCAGCGGAAAGAGAGCAAACCCTTTCATTTGTGGCGCTTTCAGACAGATAGCGAAATTCATTATCCGCAATTCCGGAGGCGCTCGTCAACCTTATAATGGAATGCTTGTTAACCTCAGTTGCGTATCTTCTGTACGCGGACTGCCCGAACCTCCGACATCGCCATCAGTCCGGTATCCAACATTTCTTCGACGACTGGGACCAGCCTGTCCAGGTTCTCCGCGGTATCGACGATCGAAATCAGGATGGGCTGATCGCGGCGAGCCAGATGCGATTTGTGCATGGCAGCGCTCTCGCCGTATCCCTCCAGGCCGCGGAAAACTGTCGCCCCGGCGATCTTCAGATCGCGACACCGGGCGACGATGGCTTCGTAGAGCGGCTTGCCCTGAAAACGGTCGTCCTCCGAAATGTGAATGCGCAGAAGTTTAGCCGGGTAACTTGGTTGCATCGGCTTCCTCCTTGGGTTGGGAACTGCGCACCAGCCGGACAATCTCGGCGTCCGAGATCACGATCAGGCCATCCTCGAGCATTCCTTCCACGACCTCGGCCGCGGCCGAGATCTTCTCCGGCGTGTCGATCACTGAGACCATGATGGGCAGATCCCGCGTCGGATGAAAGAAGGACGCCTTGTGCTGATGGCCTTTGGCGCCATACCCGAGGATGCCCCGGTAAACCGTGGCGCCGGCGATCTCCATCATGCGTAACCGCTGGACGATGGCGTCGTAGAGAGGCTCATCGTGCCACTTGTCGGCCTCCCCCATGAACACCCGCAGGAGTTTCGCGGGCCCCGCCTGGCGTATATGGGGAAGCTTGGGTTCGGGCTTGGACGACCTGCGGGCGAACTTCACTACGGTAGTGTCCTGCACCTCGATCAGGCCATCCGAGACCATCTCGTAGAGCATGGGTAGGACTTCATCCACCTTCTCCGGGAGTTCGACGAACTCGATGCGGATGGGAAGGTGCTGCGCCAGTACCTCGATTTTCGGTGTGTGCAGCAGTTGGTGTGTGCCGAAACCGGAGTAGGCCCGGGTGGCTGTGGCGCCAGAGACTCCCTTGTGCATGAGGAAAGCCATGATGGATTCATGCAGGGCCGTCAGGTGGTGTTGGGTATCTTCGTTGACGAAGATGGTGACCTTCTTCGCGGGGCCTTTGGTCAGCATGGTGCGTCTCCATTCCCATTATCGGGGACGTGGCACGGGCATTCTTGCCTGTGTTTGTTTCAGGAAACACCAACACAGGCAGGAATGCCTGTGCCACGCCTTGCGGGGGCGGCAATTCGTCGCCTTTGGTGCGTGGGGGCGACTGTCGGCCATCCGGCCCAGTGTGACCGATGGAGTGGCCAATTCGTTTGCCTGCATCGCTCTGGGGCGCTTATAAGAAAGGGGATGGACGGAGACAGGCGGCTGTTGAGCGTGTGGAGGCTGGCGTGCACCTGTCATGGCATGTCAGTTCGAAGCACAAGCGCCGCTGGGAAACAGAGCCAACCCCGAAAGAGCCTGATGAAACAGGGCCGAAACTCATGGTTCGCTGCAGGAATGTGTTGGCTGGTGCTGGGGGCGCCGGCCTGGCTGCCGGCCGCGGAAAAGCTGAACGCTACGGCTACAGCGCCCGGGGCGGTTCGAGAACTGGAGCGGATGAGCGGTCAGATGGAAAGCCTGTCGGCGGCGGTCGGGCCGAAGGTGGTTCAGATTGTGACTCAGTCCATCAAGGTCGCCGGAGCCGGCGAGCAGCAGCCGGCCGGGGTCTTGGTGGCCGAGCACGGACGTGGCTCCGGCTTCTTTGTCGAGGCCGGCGGTTACATCCTGACCAATGCCCACGTGATCGCGAATGCCACTCGCATCACGGTCACGGTGCAGTCGGCAGGTGGCTCCGTCCAGGCCGGGCCCACCCGCGAGTATCCCGGGACGGTGGTTGGCGTGGATGGAGACAACGATCTGGCGGTCCTCAAGATCGAGGCCGAAGGAGTGCCGTTCTTCGACCTGAGCCGCGACCGGGCGGCGCGCCAGGGCGAACTGGTGTTGGCCTTTGGCAACCCGATGGGTCTGTCGCAATCGGCGTCGTTAGGACTGGTCAGCTCGGCGGAGCGTCAACTTAGCCTCGACGACCCGCGGACGTACATCCAGACCGACGCCTCGATGAACCCCGGCAACTCGGGAGGGCCGCTGGTGGATCTCGAAGGCAATCTGCTGGGGATCAACACCATGATCCTCTCTCAATCCGGGGGCAGCGAAGGCCTGGGATTCGCGGTGCCGCTGGATGTGATCCGGCGATCCTACCCCAGCCTTCGGGAAAAGGGAATGGTGCTGAGGGCGCGTTTGGGAATTCAACCGCGAAGCCTCACGACTGACCTGATCGCTGGCCTGGGGCTGAAGGTCCAGCGGGGCGTTTTGGTGGAAGACGTGGATCCGTACGGTCCGGGAGCGACTGCCGGGTTGATTCCGGGCGACGTGATGGTGGCGGTGAACGCGGAGAGCGTCCACGATATCCGCGATCTCTACCGCGCCGAGTCCGGGCTCTCCGCGGGCACGGCGGTGGACCTCTGGGTCAAACGTGGTGACGGGACGCGGGTCCTGCGGATCACGCCGGAAGCGATGCGGCTACCCGCGCCGGCCTCACCGGCTGCCGGGGTCACGGAAAAGGAGAATCTGGTATTGCGGCTGGGATTGTACGGCGCCACGCTCACGCCGGCCCTGGTGCGGACTATGGGCGGACTGCGCAACGAGCAGGGGGTGGTGGTGCTGGCACTCGCAGGACTGGGCCTGACGGGACAGAATGCGATGGAGCCCGGCGATGTGATCCACCAGGTGAATGGCTGCGTGGTGGACGGCGTGGAGAGCCTGAGGCACGTGCTCGAAACGATCGCGGACGGGGCGCCGGTGGTTCTGCAGATCGAACGAGGTGGCATGCTCTCCTACCTGACGCCCGGCGGCCTGCCGAACTCGGACCAGCGGTTGAGGAAGGCCAGCGTGGCTGTGGGTGGTAGGGCTGCGGAGTCCTCACTTCGCTACTGAGGGGCCAGCGCCTCCGACTTTCGGCGGTAGACAAATCGCGTTTGGGTTGGGGATAGTAGGATTGACGGTACGCCTATGTGCCGGACATCCGAGTGCCAGGCCGCTCGGACGGCGCAGGAAGAGAAGGCCGTGGAGAAATCGGTTTCGGATTACTACGCGCTCTCTGCGAAAGAGGTGGAAGAGCAAGCCCGGTGGGGCGACTTGGCATTGGCGAATTTTCCCAAAGAGGCCGCCGTCAAAACGCGCCGCGACTGACGGCCACCAAGCCAACTGGTCGAACTGTAGATCTACTTGCGAGAATTGCGCAACGACTGCGACCGGTCGATTGCCCATCGGCCGCAGATTGCCAATCTGCCCCACTAAATCGGCGCGAATTTGAGAGAGAATCGGACATGGGCAGGCGGGGACCGCCTGCCTCACCTACGGCATCCGACTTTTTGGGGCCGGGCCGCGTCTTACCCACCAGGAGCCAGATTTGATCTTTCGGGCGGTCGAAGATGCCGACCTCATTCGTCAGGCTGCCCGGGGCAGTGTGGAGGGGTTCAACCTCCTCGTGTCCCGGTGGGAGAAACGTGTCTACAACTATCTCCTGCGCATTACCGCCAACCGCGAAGACGCTCTGGACTTGACGCAGGACGTATTTTTGAAAGCCTATCAGAACCTCCGGAAACTCGACGACCCAGGGCGGTTTGCTCCCTGGCTGTACCGCATCGCGCATAACGAGGCTTACTCCATGTTCCGCAAACGGAGGCCCGAAACCGATGTGGATGAGATCGAGCCGGAAGCTACAGATACCGGAATCACGGTGGGCGGGAACTCGGTCTTCCCCATCGAACTGAACCTGGCGGTCGCAAGCGCGCTCGGACGGCTGTCGGCCGATCAGCGCGAGGCGGTCGTCCTCAAAATCTACCAGGGTTTCAAGTTCGAGGAGATGGCCGAGATCCTCGCCTGCCCGGTCTCCACCGTCAAGTCCCGTCTGTATACCGCGCTCGAATTGCTCAAGATCGAACTGGCCCCGATGAAGGCACGAGGTGCGTCATGACTTGTTCGCCATTCGATTTGAGGGACTACTTCCTCCAGGAACTGCCCGACCCGCAGCAGCGCCAGGTGGAAGCCCACGTAAAACTATGCCAGCCGTGCCGCGAAGAGCTGGACCGGCTGCGGGTGACGGAAGCCGCTTTGCTATGCCTGCGGGACGAAGAGATTCCGCAGCGCATCGCTTTCGTCTCCGACAAGATTTTCGAACCGTCGCCCTGGCGCCGCTGGTGGGCGGCGTTCTGGGGATCGGCGGCGCGCCTGGGATTCGCTTCGTCAGCCTTGCTTTCGGCGGCGATCGTGGTGTATGCGCTGCATCCGGTGGGGCAACCGGCGATGCCCGTGCAATTGGCCGCTGAAACGCCTCGGCCGGCGCAGCAGATAGTCCAGACCGTCTCTGACGCCGAGATTCAATCCCGCATTGACGCCGCCGTCACCAAGGCTGTGGCCCGGATCGAAAGGCGCGAGACCGAGCAGACCAAATCCCTGATGGCGGATCTGGAATCCATGCGGAAACGCTTCGTTGTGGCGGCGAGCGTCCTGGAGATGTATGACAAACGGGACAGGGTAATCCAGACCCAGGCTAATAACTATGGCCCTCCGCAGAAACAGGAAGACAGATGAAGACTCGATCCATACTCCTGTTGCTGGCCCTGACTCCCGCGAGTGGCCAGCCTCCGCGTGCTGCGGCCATCACCACACCCGTCGCGGTTGCGCCCACGCAGCGGCCCGGCATTTCGCGGCAGACATTCACGGAAATGGAGAAGAGCTTTGACAGCCAGCTCGCCGCCACCGGGGGCGCCCACCCGATCTACATTCTGGGTCTCACCCGCGGGCTCTACCTGGACGACTACGGCGTGGTCTTCACCGCCGAAGTCAGCCTTATCGCCACTCCGGGCGTCAATCCCTTTCGGAAGGATGGGTTCAGCCCGGAACTAATAGCGGAGGTGCGCCGGCAAAAGCTCGAGAACCTGCCGTTGCTGCGGAAGGCCATGCGCGAGATGGTGAAGACCACTGCTCTGACGTTTGGCTCGGCCGGTCTCAAGATGAACATCTTGAAGCCCAACTCGCAGGTCGTGCTCGCAGTACGCCTTTCCTATCTCCCTTATGAGAATACGATCGGCCTGCCTGGCCAGATCATCATGAAGGCGGACCTCAAAGGGGCACTGGCCGACGACATCAAAGTGGAAGAGCAATTCTAGTGGCGGCCACCCATCCTCCCAGCCCGGACGTAATGAGCACGGCCCCCGCGGCGGGTGTGCTTCGTCTCGGTGAGATCCTGATCGAGCGCGGCAAGTTTGACGCCGAGGACCTGGAACGCGCGCTGGAGCTCCAGAAGGAGCGCGGCGACAAGCTGGGCAAGATCCTGGTCGATATGGGGCTCATCGCCCATCGTGATGTGCTGGCCGCACTCTCCGATCAGCTTGGCATCCCCCTGGTGACGGTCGATGGCGCGCCGCCATCCGCCCCCGAGATCGATGGTCTCTCGCACCGCTTTCTGCGTCAGTGCCGGGCGTTTCCCATAGCCCTGGCAGGTTCCATTCTGACCGTCGCGATGGCGGATCCGCTGGATTTCGAAACCATCGCGGCGATCCGCGCCTTCTCCGGCCTGGAAGTTCAGACGGTGCTGGCGACGGAGCAGGAAATCCTGGACGCCATCGACAAGCACTATGGCGAGTCCGAGCGCACGACACTGGTTGGCGGCGACGACGATCAGGCCACGGCCGACCTCGAGCACCTCCGCGACATGGCAAGCGAGGCGCCGGTCATCCGCCTGGTTAACACCATGATCGCGGAGGCCATCGAGAAGCGCGCCAGCGACATCCATATCGAGCCTTTCGAGAAGGAGTTCCGCATCCGCTTCCGTGTGGATGGCGTGCTGTTCAACCAGGAGCCCCCGCCGCGGGAACTGAAGGCCGCGATTATCTCACGCCTGAAGTTGATGGCCAAGCTGAATATCGCGGAACGCCGACTGCCGCAGGACGGCCGCATCAAGATCAAGATCCTGGGACGCGAGGTGGATTTGCGCGTCTCCACGCTGCCGACGCTGTATGGCGAGAGCGTGGTGATGCGCCTGCTCGACCGCTCCACCGGCGATTTCTACGACCTGCGGCGGCTGGGCTTCGACGAGCATATGCTGTCGCGCATGGAGCACTTCACCAGCCTGCCGCACGGCATCTTCCTGGTGACCGGCCCTACGGGCAGCGGGAAGTCCACCACGCTCTACTCGGCGCTGAAGCGCATCAACCTGCCGGACAAGAAGATCATCACGATCGAAGACCCGGTGGAATATCAGATGGACGGGATCAACCAGATCCACGTAAATCCGCAGATTGGCCTGACCTTCGCCTCAGGGTTGCGGCACATCGTCCGGCAGGATCCGGATGTGATCATGGTGGGCGAAATCCGCGACCGCGAAACTGCTGACGTGGCCATTCGCGCCGCGCTCACGGGCCACCTGGTCTTCTCGACGCTGCATACCAACGACGCTCCCAGCGCGATCACGCGTTTGACGGACATGGGGGTGGAGAATTACCTGATCACGTCCTCGCTGGTCGCGGTGCTGGCGCAGCGGCTGGTGCGGGTGATCTGCAAGCATTGCAAACTGCCCGCGGGGACCACGCTATCGCCCGAGGGTGAGACGGTTGCGACGTTTCGCGGCGCCGGGTGCGCGGAGTGCAATGGCCGCGGATACAGCTCGCGCATGGGGATCTTCGAGTTGATGGATTTGAACGACGAGACCCGCAAGCTGATCATGAAAAACGCGGACGCATCGGTGCTGACACGGGCGGCGCGCTCGGTCGGCATGCGGAACTTGCGGGAAGACGGCTGGAGAAAGATCCAGGATGGCGTCACTACTGTGGACGAAGTGATGCGAGTGACGCAAGAGTTTTAAGAAACACAATGAGCCACGGATGAACACGGATGAACACGGATAAAACCAACACGAGAACCAAAGCACTGTTATTTGTTTTATCTGTGTTCATCTGTGTTCATCCGTGGCTATTTGGGTTTTGCTGATGGCGACCTTCTTCTTTCGCGCGGTGGCTTCCGATGGCAAGGTCCGCAGCGGCAGCCTCACTGGCGATAATGAGAAGCTCATCGCCCGCGAACTTCGCAAGCAGGGGCTCACGCCGATCTACGTCGGGGTTGCCCCCAAGGGATCGTCCTTCGAGTTCAAGCTGCCTGCGTTCCGCAAGAGCAAGCGGCGCGACGTCCTCTTCTTCACGCAGGAACTTTCCACCCTGCTGAATGCCGGGGTGCCGCTCGACCGGGCGCTTTCTATCACGGCCGAACTGACCGAGCGGTCCAACTTCCGCTTCATCGTACTGGATGTGCTGCGGGTCTTGAAGGGCGGCCGGTCACTGGCCGACAGCCTGGGCACCCACCCGGATTGCTTTTCCGATCTCTACATCAACATGGTGCGGGCTGGCGAGGCATCGGGCGCGCTGGCCGCCATTTTCGAGCGGCTGGCCGAGTTCGAGCGGTCGCGCGACGATTTGCGCAACTTCATCGTCGCGTCCATGATCTATCCGGCGCTGCTGGCCACCGTCGGGCTTGCATCCATCATCATCCTGCTGACGTTTGTGGTCCCCAGATTCGCCACGATCTTCTCCGACCCGCGCATGAAGATCCCGGTGCCCACACAGATCATGCTGGAAGTCAGCCACGTGGTGACGACTTACTGGTGGATGGCCGCCTCGGTGCTGGTGGCGGGCTTGATCTTCTGGCAGACCTACACCCGCACGACGGCGGGCCGGCTCTGGTGGGATGGCGCGCGTCTCAAGATCCCATTGCTTGGCGACGCGCTGCTCAAGGCCGAGACCGCCCGCTTTGCGCGGGCCATGTCCACCCTGGTGGCGAACACGGTGCCGCTGGTGCAATCGATCGGCATTGCGGCCGCGACTCTGGACAACAAGACGATCGCGGGCGCACTGGTTGGGGTAGCGCAGGGCGTCAAACGCGGGGAGGGAATCGCCGGGCCGATGCGCAAGGCGGGCGTCTTTCCGCCGCTGGCCGCGCACCTGCTGACCGTGGGCGAGGAAACCGGGCGGCTGGACAACATGTTCGCGCGGATGGCGGATATTTACGAAGCGGATACGCGGTCGTCCATCAAGCGATTCACCTCGGTGTTCGAACCGATCGTGATCCTGGTAATGGGTATCCTGGTAGGGTCCCTGATTTTGAGTATGCTGCTCGCGATTACGAGCATCAATGACGTGGCGGTGTAAACATGTTCGAACGTAGCAGAAGAAATCGAAAGCGGCGCCAGGCCGGCGTCACGCTGATCGAAATGCTGGTGGTGGTGACGATCATCGGGCTGTTTGTCGCCCTGGTCGGCCCCAACCTTTGGAAGAAGGTGGACACCGGGCGGATTACGGCCACACGGGTGCAGATCCACAACTTCATGGGCGCGCTCGCCAACTACAAATTGGATACTGGGACTTTCCCGACGACGGAGCAGGGCCTGGCAGCGCTGCGCGTAAAGCCCCAGGACGTGAACCAATGGAACGGGCCTTATTTGGAGCAGGAGATCCCGAAAGACAAGTGGGGCCACGACTTCATTTACAAGTACCCCGGCGAGCATGGGGATGCGCCCGACATCATTTCATTAGGAGCTGACGGGCAGCCCGGCGGCGAAGGGAACGATGCGGATATTGTCAGTTGGAAAAATCAGTAACGCGGACCGTGCTTGTGGCCTCTTAGCTCGCCGAAGAGCGTGCGGCGTGTTGACGACCATAGGTCTGTCAGTCGTCCTGGCCGGCTGTGGTCTTTCGGAGGAAGCGAATCATGGGCGCGTTACGGCTGCGCGTGCTCAGATCCAAGACTTCATGCAGGCGCTCGAGAACTACAACTTGGATACTGGGGTCTACCCGACCACAAAGCAGGGGCTAGCGGCGTTGCGCGACAAGCCTCGGGATGTGAACCAATGGAACGGGCCATACCTTGCACGGGAGGTCCCGAGGGACCCTTGGGGCCATGACTACATCTACGAATATCCGGGAAAACATGGCGCAGCGCCGGATATCATTTGTCTGGGCGCGGATAACCAGCCCGGTGGCGATGGACAGGATGCCGATATTGTCAGTTGGAAAAAAGATTAGGAGCCAAGGGCGGGGGTCTAGCGGCCCGGGAGACAGCGGCGTCACCCTGATGGAGATGATGGTGGTGATGGCCATCATCGGGCTCATCACGGCCATCTCGGCGCCATCGATTACCGCGGGGCTCGACAGCATCCGTATGGCGACGGCCTCCGATTCCATCGCGGCGTTCCTCAATTCCGCGGTCAACCATTGCGAGCGGCGGCAGCAACCCGTCGAGCTGATCATTTCGCAGAAGGAGAGCCGACTCACCGCCTGGTCCAACGAGCCGGGCTTTACGCGCGAGCTCACGCTGCCCACCGGAATCGTCATCGAGGCCGTGCTGCCGCAAATTCCCGACGATGTGGAAGGGGTGCGCCGCCTGATCCTCCTGCCCGGCGCTACGGTCCCCGGCATCGGTATCCAGTTCGCGAACCGTCGCGGCGCGCACCGGATCGTGCGGCTCGATCCCATGACCGGCTTTCCGCACGTAGAAAGCGTCGTAGAGAAGTGATGGGTAAGCGCGGATTCACGGTGCTGGAGATGATCGTGGCCACCACGATTATGGCGATCGCGGTGGTCGGCCTGCTTTCGGGCATCGCCGGGTCCACCCGGAACGCCGCACGGCTCCGGGAGTACGGCCGCGCGGTGCAGTTGGCCCGGCTGCGCATGAATGAACTGCTGGTGGAGCCGCGACTTCCTCGCGACGTTGTGATGACTGGAGCGTACGACCCGGCGCTGTCCGGCGGCCTGGAGGCGGGATGGCAGGCGCGGCTTTCTACTTTCGAAGCGCCACCGGTCGCGACGCCCGGACAGATGTCGCTGGATCGGATTGAATTGGAGGTCTGGTGGATGGCCGGTACCAAGCGGCGCACGTTCACGCTGGATGGCTTTCGGCCTCGGCTGATGAAGGCTGAAGATTTCGTGCCGGTGGCGGGACAATGAAGGTGCTGTCCGCGGGTACATGGCCGCCAGTAAGAAGCAGGCTCAAGGACGGGTGGATGACGAAATCCAGCCCTGCGGGCGGGGTGGACAAGCTAAAGCATGCCCCACACGGCGATGCAAAAGCAAGGCAGGCTGGCGTTACGCTGATCGAGGTGCTGGTCGCCATGACTTTGCTCAGCATGTTGTCGGTTGGCATCCTGGTCGCCATGCAGGTCGGGCTTTCGGCTTTCGCTAAGGTCGACCGCCGGCTGATGGACAACCGGCGCGTGTCGGGAGCACAGCGGGTTGTGGAACAGGAGCTCGAAGGAATGATGCCGGTGGTTTCTCCCTGCGGACGCACCGGGGTCAAAATCGGGTTCTTTCAGGGAGAGGCTCAGACCATGCGGCTGGTCTCCACATTTTCGCTGCAACAGGCTTGGCGCGGTCAGCCCCAGATCCTGGAGCTCTTCGTGATCCCTGGTGAAGAGGGCAAGGGCGTCCGCCTGGTGGTCAACGAAATCGCGTTTCCGGGGCCGCTGGGGGTCGGCCAACTGTGCTTGGGAATGGGGTTGGATCCGCTGACCGGCACTCCCGTGCCGCGTTTTGGTCCGGTGGTGCCGGGGCCCAATTCGTTCGTGCTCGCCGATAAGCTGGCCTACTGCCATTTCGCCTTCCTCTCGCCGGGTCCCCAGCCGAATCTTCCGCCCATGTGGAAGGAGAACTGGGGCCGCATGGACTGGCCACAGGCTGTCCGGATCGACATGGCGCCCCTCGATCCCGACCCTTCGCGGCTACAGCCTATTTCTGTGGTCGCTCCGATTTACATACACCGGTCGCCGGAGATTCCTTATGGCGATTATTAAATGCTGGGGTTGGGGGTTGGGGGTTAGGGGTTGGG
>PMTT01000321.1 GCA_003167275.1 Bryobacterales bacterium
ATCGGAGGTGGCCCATGGGTAAATCAACATCTCCCGGAGCCACTTTGCATTTCGGTGGGGCGGGCCCCAGTTGGGCGGGCCCCCTGGCCTGCGGCCGAGCCCCTGGTGGGCCTGTCGGGACTGGTGAACAGCCGGACCAGGGGGTCCGNNGACGAGGGCGTCCGCCCCACCGTCTGGTTCTGGTTGCGGCTGTTGGTGACTTGCCCCACGCTATCATCGGAAGATGGATGGTGAAGCCCCACGCAATCTGACCATCACCCTCGATGCCGCCGAGTGGCAATTCCCGATCACAGTCTTGCGGGCATCCACCAGCATGCTGAACGCCCTGCTGGCGCTTCAGCACTCCATGCCCGACGCCATTGAGCTGCCCATCACCGCGGATGCCGTCGCCAACGTGATCGCCCTCGCCGACCGGATCGAAGAGCAGACTACGGATTGATCTCGATGGGCGTTCCGTCCTCTACCAACTCCCAGATCTCGTCCATCCCCTCATCGGTCACCGCGATGCACCCCCGCGTCCAATCGGTCTCCCGGTGTGCCTCGCCGATGTGGCCTTCGCCATTCCGGAGGCCGTGGATCATGACGTCGCCGCCCGGATCCACCCCGCGTGCGCAGGCGCGTTCGCGATCGGAGTCGTTTGGGTAGGAGATGTGCAGCGACAGATGGAAGCGGCTGTTGGGATTCCTGCGGTCGATGGAATAGCGCCCTTCGGGAGTCTTGCCGTCGCCTTCCTCGGCCTTCGGCCCCACCGGATTCCGGCCCAGCGCAATCCGGTACGTCCGCAGCACCGACTCCCCGTGCAACAGCAGAAGCTCCCGCCGGGCTTTGTTCACGATGATGCGGTCTACACGGATTACGCCACAGCGATTGGGCATCTCTGGTCCTTTTTGGATGGGCAAGCTAAAGCATACCCCACAGCATTTGCACTACACTCAATCCTGTGATGCGCAAAATCCCCTACGTCCTCCTGGCACTATGCGCCCCCCTCGCCGCCCAGGCGCCTGCCACCTGGAAATTCGCCGTCTCGGGCGATTCCCGGAATTGCGGCGACATCGTCATGCCCGCCATCGCCGCCGGCGTCCTTCAAAGTCAGGCCCAGTTCTATTGGCACCTCGGAGATTTCCGCGCCATCTACACCTTCGATGAGGATCTCGTCCCGCCTGCCAGCCTGCGCCTGCCCACCAAGCCGCTGAACATCAGCGACTACGAAGCCGGCGCCTGGCCCGACTTCATCGCCCACCAACTGACGCCCTTCGGCAGCCTCCCCCTCTTCCTGAGCCCTGGCAACCATGAAACCATACCGCCCGCCACCCGCGAAGCCTACCTCGCCCAATTCGCCGACTGGCTGGAGACGCCCGTCATCCGCAACCAGCGCCTGAAGGACGATCCGCGCGACCACATGCTCCGCACCTATTATCACTGGATCGACCACAACATCGACTTCATCGCTCTCGACAACGCCTCGCACGATCAGTTCGATGCCGCCCAGCTCAAGTGGCTGCATGCGGTGATTGCGCGCGACGAAGCCAGCGACCAGGTGCGGACGATCGTCGTAGGGATGCACGCGGCTCTCCCCGGAAGTTTCGGTTTCGCGCACAGCATGAGTGACTGGGCGCAAGGCGAACAGAGCGGCCGCGAGGTCTACCAGGCGCTCCTGCACGCTCAGGACACGGCTCACAAGCATGTCTATCTGCTGGCCAGCCATTCGCATTTCTACATGGAAGACATCTATCGGACGGACACCTGGAAGGGCCATGTGCTGCCCGGATGGATCATCGGCACGGCGGGCGCGGTCCGGTACCGTCTGCCCGCCGGCGCCGCTCCCGCTCCTAAAGCTATGACGGACGTCTATGGTTACCTGATTGGCGCGGCGGCCGCCGATGGGTCGATCTCGTTCTCGTTCCAGCGGCTGAGCGTTGCCGACCTGCTGCGCGCCAACGGGGCCCGGGTGCCGGAATCACTGGTCCACTGGTGCGACGAACAGAATAAGCAATGACCGTGGGGTATGCTTTAGCTTGCCCGTCCTTGCGTGAGCTTTCCGGCTAGACCAGCGCCTTGCTATTCGGTGGGCAAGCTAAAGCATACCCTACACGATCACCATCTTGCCTACGCCATCGCTGTACTGTTCCACGATCCCAAATGCTTCGGCGATCTGCGCTAGAGGACGCGTGTGCGTCACCAGCGGCGCGAACCACTCAGTCCGCTCCAGCAAAAGTTCCAAGGCCGCTTCGGACTCATGAAGCGACCGCCGCACATTGAAGATCGCCAGTTCCTTGCGCCGCATGGGCGAAACTTCGAACGGCACGAAGGCATCCGAATGGATCCCCGTGAGCACCATCCGGCCTCCATTGCGCGCGGCCTGAATGGCCCAGTTGGTGGTGTGCTGCTTGGCCGCGCAATCGATGGCGCAGTCTACGCCGCGGTTCCCGGTGTCCGCCTGAATCTGCCGCACTGCGTCGATCTGGTCCGGGTCGAGCGCCACATCGGCGCCCATATGAAGTGCCATGTCGCGCCGGTGCCCCACCGGATCGACAGCCCAGATGCGCCCCGCGCCCGCCACTTTCAGGCAGGCGATCGTCAGCAGGCCGATCGGCCCCGCGCCGAATACGGCAACCGTGTCGCCCGGTTGGATCGCGGCGAATGGCATGGAATGCAAAGCCACCGCCAGGGGTTCCACCAGGGTCGCGAGCTCAAGCGACATGTTCTTGGGGATTGCGAGCAGGCTCGCAACCGGCAGATTCACGAACTCGCGAAAGAATCCGGGATGTCCTACGGTGCTGAGGAACCGGATATTTGCGCAAATATTATGCCGGCCGCTGCGGCAGAATTCACAGTGATAACAGTAGATAGCCGGTTCCAGCGCCGCGTGGTCTCCGGGCGACCACCCGGTGACGCCCGCGCCCGTCTTGACCACGCTGCCCGCGGGTTCGTGGCCCAGCACCATGGGGTATTGGCACGGCGTGTCGCCCACCGAGCCTTCGGAATAGGAATGCAAGTCCGATCCGCAGAGGCCCGTGGCATCCACGCGCACCTGCACTTCACCCGGACCAGGGTCTTCAATGGGTCCTTCCACCAGGCGGAATTTCCGCGGCGCGATCAGTTCGGCAATGAGCATGGGTTTCAAGAAGGCTGCCACCGCCGGAATTGGGCCATCTTTTCCCAAGTTTCCGGGGCGCTGCGCTTACCCTGCCATTGTAAAATAACCGTACATGCTGAGTTTCCGCCAGTTCGAAGCCGGCCCCGATCCCTTCGGCCGCAAGTTCCAGATCCTTTTCAAGTGGCTGCAAACGGCTATCTCCATCCGGCACGCCGACACCGTCGATGTGAAGTTCATCCTGGTGGATGAGAATGGCGGGCGAACCGAGAAGACCATCGCCCTTCCGCACGCCGACTTGCAGCACGTCAGCCGGGAGACTGGCCGCCCCATGGACGATCCCTGGTGCGCGCGCCTGGCGGAGCTACATCTGCTTCACCTGGTGGCCACGGGCGAAGACATGGAGAAGGACCTGGTGACCGTCACACAGGCCGACATCAAACGGTATGCGGGCGAAATCGCGCGTGGGGAACAGTCCGAAGTCCGCGCCGTGTGACCACACAAGGCGCGGGTACGAGTGCCCGCGCCAGGACGCGGCAGGAGTTCAGCATTGGTTCTTACCTTTTCACTGGAACTCGTTACCCATCCCCAACAGATTCTTTATCAATTAGTCATCGGACTTTAACAATACTCCGATATTCTCGACCCTTAGCTCCCGGTTAGGAGTGTTTGGGCACGGTGTGTGCCCACGGGCCAAAGGCTATCGTGTTGCTTGACTAGCAGCGGGAGTTAGATCGATACTGTACCGGTAATGCCGGTACTTTTTCTCTTGGAATTTTTCTTTAGCGTCGAGAATTGCCAGCCACAAAACGGAATGCTCTCACTCTCTTTCCAAAGGACAGCAAATATGATGAGATCGAGAATCAAGACCCTTCTATTGCCATGTGCAGCCGTGATGCTGCTCCATTCAGCTTGGGCGGCCGATCCGCCGGCACCGCCCGCGGATCCCGCCGGCCCTCCCACGGCGGTGGATATCGCCAAACTCAAGGCTCAGCTCGACGAGCAGCAGAAGCTGATCGAACAACTGCGCGCGGCCTTGGCCACGCAACAGAAGATGCTGGAGCAGATCGTGGTTGCCTCAACAACCCACGCGGCGCCTGAACGCAAGAGCCAGTCGCTGGGTGAAACCGCGTCGGCCGTGCCGATGATTCTGCCCGCGCCAGTCACCACGCCCGCCAGGGCGCCGCTCACTTTCCCGGACCCGCTACCCGCCCGGCCGGCCGCGCCGCAGCCGGCCGCTGCGGCACCCATGTCGTCCCCCCTGCAGATCCGGCTGGGAGACATAGGCATTACCCCGGTTGGCTTCATGGATGCCACGGCTTTCGTGCGGGATAAGAATCCCGGGTCTGGCATTGGCAGCAGTTTTGGCAGCATCCCTTATAACACCGGAGCCACTGGTAAGCTCAGCGAGTTCCGCTTCAGCCCTCAGAACTCGCGGATCGGCTTCCGCGTCGATGGCGAGTACAAGGGGGCGCGTTTCATCGGTTATAACGAATTCGACTTCCTTGGCACCAGCGGCTCCAACGCGATCGGCGTTTCCAATGGCGGCTTTGTGCCGCGCCTGCGGCTCTTTTGGGTGGATGTCCGGAAGGATCAGTTCGAGATTCTGGCGGGCCAGAGCTGGAGCATGTTGACTCCCAATCGAAAAGGCATCTCGGCATTGCCTGGCGATGTCTTCTTCAGCCAGACAATAGACGTGAACTACATGGCGGGTCTCACCTGGACGCGGCAGCCGGGTGTCCGCTTCCTGTATCATCCGAACGACCAGGTAACGGTCGGCCTTTCGCTGGAGAATCCCAACCAGTACATCGGCGGTTCCGCAGGCGGCTCTTCGATCGTCTTCCCTGCGGCGTTAACCGGTCTGTCAGGCACCCAGTTTGACAACGGCCTCAGCACCGGCACGAACACCGCGCCGGTCGGCGCAGCGGCCCCCCTGGCCACTCCCAACCTGCACCCCGATATCATCCTGAAACTCGCCTTCGACCCCAACCCTCACGTTCACTTCGAAGTCGCCGGCATCGAACGTACGTTCAAGGACTGGAACATCACCACTGGCACGCCCACGTCCGGGCAGCGCTTCACCAAGGTAGGCGCCGGCGGATCCGTGAACGGCAATTTTGAAATCACAAAGGGCTTCCGCCTGATCACCAATAACTACTGGAGCGATGGCGGCGGCCGGTACCTCTTCGGCCAGGCGCCCGACCTCGTAGTGCGATCCGATGGAAGCATCAGTCCCATTCACTCGGGCGGCGCGGTGGAGGGCTTCGAATGGACCGTGGGCAACACCTTGGTGTACGGCTACTACGGCGGCATCTACATCGGCCGGAACGTGGCCCTCGATGCTAACGGGACCACCCTGGTCGGGTACGGTTATCGCGGCTCGGCCAACAGCCAGAACCGCGCAATCCAGGAGGGCACCATCGGCCTTAATCGAACCATCTGGAAGGACCCCAAATACGGCGCCCTCAACTTCATGGCCCAATACGAGTACCTGACGCGCGACCCCTGGTCTGTGATAGCAAACGCGGCAGGGCTATATCCCCCCAAGGCGACACACGACAACACCGTTTACCTGAACCTCCGCTACACACTTCCTGGTGCTCCGCCACCCGTGAAGTAAAAGCCAGAACTTCAGCGTTCCGTAACTGGATTGTAACAATCGAATGGGAAAATTAAGACGGACTATGAGAACAACATCGTTGGCCCTAGTAGGCCTGCTGGCAATAGCCACAGCGCAGTTTGCAGCAGCACAGAAGATCAACGCCGCTGGCGCTAGCTTTCCGGATCCGATCTATGAGAAGTGGTTCTCCGACTACCACAAAATTCACCCGGACGTGCAGATCAGCTACAACCCCAACGGCTCCGGAGGAGGCGTCAAAGGGGTCACCGACGGAACCATCGATTTCGGCGCGTCCGATCCGCCCATGTCCGACACCGAACTCGCTGCCGTGAAGGGTAAACTCTTTCACTTCCCGACGGTACTGGGCGCTGTCGTCCCGGTTTACAATATCCCCGGCATCACCCAGGACCTGAAATTCAGCGGTCAGACGATTGCCGGCATCTACCTCGGAAAGATCGCCAAGTGGAATGACAAAGCCATCGCCGCGGAGAACCCCGGCGTGAAACTTCCGGACGAAGACATCGTGGCGGTCCATCGTACGGATAACAGCGGGACCACCTACGTTTTCACCGATTTCCTCTCCAAGGTAAGTCCTGAATGGAAGAGCAAAATCGGCTTTGCGAAGGGCGTGAGCTGGCCATCAGGGCTGGGTGGAGCTCAGAATCAAGGTGTCGCCGGCCAGGTGAAGAACACCCCCTACTCCATCGGGTACGTCGAGTTGATTTTCGCGGTTCAGCAGAAGATGGCATACGGGTCGGTCAAGAACGCAACCGGCGATTTCATCAAGGCCGATATCGCGTCCGTGACCGAAGCCGCCGCTGCGACCGTCAAAGACATGCCTGAAGATTTTCGCTTTTCCATCACCAATGCAACCAGCAAGAAGGCGTATCCCATCTCCTCCTATACCTATCTGCTCATCCCGGCCACTTTTCAGGATCAAGCCAAGGGCAAACAGATCAGGCTGTTCCTCGAGTGGATGCTGACCGAAGGACAAAAGAGCGCTTCGTCGCTGGATTACGCACCTCTCCCGGCCTCCGTGGTCGCTAAGGAGAAAAAACAGTTGGCGATGCTTGATGCGTCGAACATGTCAAACGCAAAGAAGAAGTAGCCGTCGACGGCTCGATACCGTTCGCGGCATTTTCGCCTTTCAGTGAAATCATGGCAAGTCAGGCAGCAGTTGCAAGCCAACCAGTGACCAAGAGCATGACGCACGCGGGCGATTTGGTCGCCCGCGTGACTACATTCTTCTTTGCCGCCCTGATTCTTGGCATCACCCTTCTCCTGGTCTACCAGTTGTATGTGAGTTCAGCTCCCGCGCGCGCCGCGTTGGGCTTTGGATTTCTCACTTCTAGCGAGTGGAACCCGGTAACCGACCAGTTTGGAGCGGCCCCCTTCATATACGGCACTGTGGTCACATCGCTGGTGGCCATGCTGATTTCCGTGCCACTGGGTTTGGGGGCCGCAATCTTCCTTTCGGAATTGGCCCCCGCCCGGATTTCCAACGCCCTGACTTTTGTGATTGAACTCCTGGCTGCCATCCCCAGCGTGATCTATGGTCTGCTCGCCATTTTTACGCTGGTTCCCTTGATGCGCAAAGAGGTTGAACCTTTCCTGAAGCACACTTTCGGTTTCCTGCCGCTTTTCAAGGGCCCTGCTTATGGTGTCGGTTTTCTGACCGCGGGCCTGGTGCTGGCGATCATGACGATCCCGTTCGTCATATCCGTATCGCGCGAATCGCTCCTTGCCGTGCCGCGGGAGCAGCGGGAAGCCGCCCTGGCGCTGGGCGCAACCCGCTGGGAGAGCACCTGGCAGATCGTGGTGCCCTACGCGAAACTCGGCATCGTGGGATCGGTGTTCTTGGGATTAGCGCGAGCCTTGGGCGAGACCATGGCGGTCACTATGGTGATCGGCAATGTACCGAGAATCAACTTCTCGCTTCTCGCGCCAGGTTATTCCATCGCCGCTGTGATCGCCAACGAATTTAGCGAAGCTGGAGGGAAGATCCACCCGGCGGCGTTGGTGGAACTCGGCTTGGTTCTTTTCTTTCTGACCATCCTGATCAATAGCGGCGCGCGGCTGATGATTATTGCCACGACGCGCAAGGGGTCCAAACGCGCATGAACAAGCGCCTGATCTGGCGGAAAGCAGTCAACGGTGTGATGCTGACGCTTACCGGCGTGTGCACCATTGGCACGGTTTCGGTCCTATTCCTGATCCTGGGCTGCCTGATTTATCAAGGAGGACGTTCGCTCAGTCTGGACTTTTTCACCAAACTCCCGGTCCCGGTCGGCGAACTTGGCGGCGGAATGGCGAATGCCATCGTCGGCACGTTCCAAATCGTGGGGGTTGCCTCATTGATCGGCATTCCCATCGGCTTCCTCGCCGGCATCTACCTGGCCGAATACGATGACAAGAGATTCGGCTTCCTGGTGCGCTACGTCGCCGACCTGTTGAACGGCGTTCCTTCGATCGTCGTCGGGATTCTGGCCTGGACGCTGGTCGTGCTTCCCATGCATCACAATTCCGGCCTCGCCGGCTCCATCGCGCTCAGCGTCATGCTCATCCCCATCGTGACCAGGCAGACCGAGCAGTTCCTCCGCGAAGTTCCTCTGGCGCTCCGGGAAGGGGCGTTGGCCCTTGGCGCCAGCAAGTGGAAGATGATCGTGAGCGTGGTGGTCCCCGCGGGGAGCAAGGGAATCCTGACCGGTATGATCCTGGGAGTGGCCCGCATTTCCGGTGAGTCTGCCCCACTCCTTTTCACGGCCCTCGGTAACCAATACTGGGGTGGGCTGAATGAGCCGACCGCCTCGCTACCGGTCATGATTTACAAATACGCGACGTCGCCATTTGACGACTGGCACCAACAGGCATGGGCGGCCGGCCTGGTGCTGATCGGTATGGTTCTGACCGCTAACATCGTGGCCCGCATGGTATTGGCGAGGGGAGTTTCTGTTCCGCGCGGGTAACACCGAGAAGCCTATGAGCATGGCACCCGAATACACATCCCGGCCCAGAGTAAGCCCGGGCCAAAAGGCGGCTCCATTGCCGATCCCCACTCCGATTCCCACTCAATCTTCCGAACCCAAGCTGCGGGCCAGCAATGTCAATTTCTTCTACGGCTCTTTCCAGGCGTTGCATGACATTTCGCTCGACATGCACGCCTGCCGAGTGACCGCCCTCATCGGCCCCTCGGGCTGCGGCAAATCCACCTTCCTGCGGAACCTGAATCGCATCAACGACACCATCCGCAACTCCCGCATGGAAGGCAAAATCCTGCTGGACAACCAAGACGTACGCACCGTGGATGTCACGAGCCTGCGGAGGCGCGTCGGCATGGTGTTCCAGAGGCCCAACCCGTTCCCCAAATCGATCTACGACAATATCGCCTATGGCCTCCGCATCAACGGTATGGCAAGCCGTGGCAACATGAAGGAGAAAGTGGAGCAAAGCCTGCGGCGGGCCGCGCTGTGGGACGAAGTCAAGGATAAGCTGAACGAATCGGCCTACGCCCTGTCGGGCGGCCAACAGCAGCGCCTCTGCATCGCGCGGGCCCTGGCGGTGGACCCGGAGGTCCTTCTCCTCGACGAGCCCTGCTCCGCCCTCGATCCCATAGCCACCGCCAAGATCGAGGAGCTGATGTTCAGCCTCAAGGACCAGTGCACTATGGTCATCGTGACCCACAACATGCAGCAGGCGGCGCGGGTGGCCGATAACACCGGGTTCTTCCTGCTCGGCAAGCTGATCGAGTACGACAAGACGGACGTCATCTTCAAGAACCCATCCCGCAAGGAAACCGAAGACTACATCACGGGACGGTTTGGGTAGAACCTCCCCGTTCGGATATGATCGCTACAGGGGAATCGCCCGAAGGGGGAGACGGAGTTGCGCCATTTTATCGTTGAACTGGAAGAACTGAATCAGAAACTGCTGGAGATGGGTGGGTTAGTGGAGTCTGCAATCAGCCGCAGCATCCGGTCCCTCGTCGATCAAGACAGAGAGCTCGCCGAGCAAGTGATTCGCGACGAGCCGAAAATCAACCGGATGGAGATGGAGATCGACGGTATGGCTACGCGGCTGCTCGCCCTGCGCCAGCCGGTGGCCCGCGATCTCCGGTTTCTGACTTCCGCCCTCAAGATCAACACCGACCTGGAGCGCATCGGCGATCTCGCCCAACACGTGGCGGAGCGCTCGCTCTCGCTGATGCATCATCCGCTGGTCAAGCCGATGATCGATATTCCCAAGATGGCATCGTTGGTCCAATCCATGCTGCTGAAGTGTCTGGACGCGTTTGTGCGTGGGGACGATGTGCTGGCCCGCTCGGTGCTGCTGGCGGACGATGAAGTGGACGCTCTCCGGGACGCGGTCTACGTCGAACTCCAGGAAACCATGCAGCGCGATCCCGGTGTTGTGCCGGCGGCAATCGATCTGATCTTCGTGGCCCGCAACCTGGAGCGGATCGGCGACCATGCCACCAACATCGCCGAAGACGTGGTCTTCCTGGTAAAAGGCATCGACGTCCGCCACCACGCCGAGCAGACCGAAAGCGTCTAACGCCAAGGTCCCTTGTGGGGCAGCCAATCCTGGCTGCAGCCGCTTTTAGGCGGCCCTGGACCGGCATGAAAACGGGCGACTGCACGAGCATGGTGGGGCGGACCCCCTGNNCACAGAGCAGTGTCCGCGCCACAGCACACACCAAAATCGAGGGAGAATGGAGGGTGCCGATGAACGAAGATCCTCGCTCCCTCTACACGCGGCTGTTGGATGACAGACGCGCCGATATCGCGCGGCGCGTCGCGCGCCACCGGATGCTGGGGTATGTCCGGCTGGGGATTGTGGCCTCCGGGGCCGCGATCGTTTGGGCGGCACTGTCGACGCAAAGACTCTCGGTTTCCTGGGCGCTGATCCCGATTGCGCTGTTCGCGGCGATGCTCGTGCTGGGCGACCAGTTGCTGCGGACCATCGAACGGCGGCGGCGCGCGGCGCGGTTCTTCGAGAAGGCACTGGCGCGGCTCGATGGAAAATGGGCCGGCACCGGAGAGACGGGCGACCGTTTTGTGGACCTGGAACACCCTTACGCTCAGGATCTGGATCTCTTCGGCAAGGGCTCGCTGTTCGAGTTGTTGTCGACGGCGCGGACGCACATCGGCGAAGACACGCTGGCGCGATGGCTGCTGGCTCCCGCGGAGCCTGAGACCATCCGCGCACGGCAGGAGGCGGTAATCGAGCTGCGCCCGCGGCTGGATTTGCGGGAGGATCTGGCGGTGGTGGCCGAAGAAGCCCGCACCGGAGTCGATCCTGTTTCTCTGGCAGCCTGGGGGGAGGCCCCGGTATTATTAGGTCCCGGACACCTGCGTGCCAAGCTGTGGTTCCTGACCGCGGTCGGGACACTGGGATTCGCCGCCGGAGTCGCCGTAGGGCTCCACTCCATCGGACTGGTGCAGATAACGGAACGAACTGCCATCCTCTGCCGCGACGGTTTTCTACTGGCGTTGCTGGTGAACGGTTCGTTTCTATATCTCAAGCGACACCCGATCGCCGCGGTGGTGGGGTCGGTGGAGGAGGCGGCCCACGAGTTGGGGCTGAT
>PMTT01000734.1 GCA_003167275.1 Bryobacterales bacterium
CGCTTCCCTTCCGAGACCCTGGCGAAGCTTCGGGCGGCAACTCCCTCAGGGAACGTTACGCTCCGCTGTGGCTTGGCCGAGCAACTCAACCTGCTGCCGGAGTTGGAAGGCCTCGCTCCCGCATTGCTCGATCTGCTCGAAGGTTTCTCCGGATTCGCGGACGATATGGACGCGCCCTACTTGCTGATCGTGGTGGCGGACGCCCTGAGTGGGATCGGCCTGGGCGAGGAAGCGGAACGGGCGATGAGCGCCTGTCAGCGCATGCTGCCGGAGAAAGGCAAGAAGGCGTTGCGGGACCTCAGCGATGGCGACGGAGAGTTTATTCCGAGACTGGTGGAAGAGGAAATCGATGAGCGGAATATCGAGGACGTTTGCCTCGGCCGGTCCTTCATGGTGGACGAGGACGATGAAGACGATGAGGAGACCGGCGGAGGGGAATCGTCCGCGCCCCGGGCGCCACTGGTAAGACCGGACCGCAACGATCCGTGCTGGTGCGGAAGCGGAAAGAAGTACAAGAAGTGCCATCTCGCCGCGGACGAGGAAGCCGAACGGGGCAATCGCAAGTCTGAAGCGAAGGTTAAGAAGCCCCAACTGGCCGCCGGTATCTCTTTTTACGGTGCCTTGGTGCGAAAGGTGCTGGATTCAGGAGAGCAGATCCGCAGCCGCGCCGAGCTTTTCGAAGCCCACCAGCGGTACTTCGAGCGGAAGGCTGGTGACGTGGAGAGCGAGATCGTCAATGAGTCGGGTTTTTTCGAGTGGTATATGCAGGACTTCCGGCCGGGCGGGAAGGGGCGGACGCTGGTGGAGGAGTATCTCCGAAGGAACAGTGCGCGACTGGGCGCGCGCGAGCGGGCCCTGCTGAATTCCTGGCGGGCCGCGCGCTTTGGGCTATACGAGGTCCAGGATGTGAAGAAGGGGATTGGCGTGGAAATGAAGGACCTTTTCGCCGGCAGCCAGTTCTTCGTTCACGACGTGAGTGCGTCGAAATCGGCGGTTCGCTGGGACTGCATTTTCGCGCGCTTCCAGCAGTTCGAAGGAAGGTGGATCTTCACCGGAAACGGGATCACCGTCGTCCGGACTCTGCTCCCGCCCTTGGTCGCGATCGTTGAGGAGGAGAGCCGCGCCGCGGGACAGACTGCCGCGGCGTATGTCCGGGCGAACAGCCATCGGTGGTACCAAGTCTTGACGAAACTGCACCAGGGACAGCTTGCCGGACGTCGTATGGTAAACCCGGAAGAGGACGAGATTGAGTTCTCCTCGGCGACGTACCTGGTCCGGGACGAGGAGGGGCTGGTGGCTGCCCTGGCGGCGGCGGAAGTGTTTGTAGAGACCACGGAAAAGGACGAGACGCCGGGAATCCACACTTTCGGGTGGCTGGAGACCGGCACGGACGGGCCGCGGCGGGCTTACGGCCACATCGGGATCCGCGACGGGCGGCTCCGTTTCGAGTGCAATTCCCGCCGGCGGCTGGCAACCGGACGGCAGTTGATCGAAAAGAACGCGGGGGCATTCCTGATGCACGAGGGCGACACCTTTGAGTCGCTGGCGGAAGCTAAGGAGCGAATGGAGAGGGAGGGGCCGCCGAAAGAAGCGGCGGAAACTAAGGGCGTCCCACCGGAAATCGAGAGGGAGGTGCTGCTCCAGCTCAAGACGGAGCATTACGCCAATTGGCCCGACGAATCGCTTCCGGCACTGGGTGGCAGGACGCCGCGCGAGGCGGTGAAGTCGGAGGTCGGGAGGCGGGCTGTGGAGGATCTGATCCGGATGATGGAGAATGGCGAAGAGCGGCAGCGCCAAGAGGGTGGAGCGGCCTTCGATTTTGCGCCGATCCGCAAGACGCTGGGGCTGGATGGGTAGCTGGTATATGGGGCGAGCCCTGTCGCGTCCGCTGCGGAAGGTTTCGGTGACTGGAATCCAGAGCCGACCTAAAGCAAGAAGGCCGACGAGGGCGTCGGCCGCGGACCAGGGGGTCCGCCCCACATGAGTGTGCCCTACTTCACTCCTGACATCAGGCGCACCGTCGGCTTAATCAGCAAGGCCAGCACCACCGCGGCGCCGAGGGCGAAAAGGGCGACCGTTCCAAATAGCGTTGGCAGGGTCATGGACTCGTAAAGCGACGCCATCCGGCCTGCCATGAAGTTGCCTATGGCAGTGGAAAAGAACCACATGCCCATGACGAATCCGCCCAAGCGCGCGGGCGCCAGTTTGGTCATGGAACTCAATCCCACGGGGCTCAGGCACATCTCGCCGAGCGTGTGAATGAAATAGGTTCCGGTGAGCCACCAGGGAGACACACCGAGATTGGCGGCCACAGGCACGAGGAGCGCAAAACCCAGACCGACCATCAGGAGTCCGAGGGTGAACTTGGTCGGACTGGAGGGCTCGCGTTTCCCGAGCGCCAGCCAGAGCCAGGCGAAGACCGGGGCCAGCGCAATCACCAGAATCGGCTGGACGGACTGGAACCAGCTCGCGGGGAATTCGAAGGCGCCGAGATGCCGGTCGGTGCTGCGCTCGGCAAACAGGCTGAGGGACGATCCGGCCTGCTCAAATGCGGACCAGAAGACGGCCGAGGCCAGGAACAGGACCAGAATCGCCCCGGAACGTTTGCGTTCTTCCGGGGACCAACTCTTGCCCAGAAGAAGCCACGAGAAGATTGCGATCACGAGGGCTACCATGATGATCCCGAGAGCATTGGAAATCAGCTCCGGGGTGATGTCGATCGTCCCGCTTCCGCCCAGGACTCCGACCACTGCGAAGATCGCCAGTGCGGCCACGGCGCTGATGGCGCCATTGCGCTTCTGGCGGCGGTCGTCGGCGGGGCTGGCCGCGGGGGCGGGATGAAGTCCCGCGCTTCCCAGGTGTTTGCCGCCCAGCAGGTATTGAATGATGCCGAAGATCATGCCAAGTCCGGCCACGCCGAACCCGAGCCGCCAACTGATCTTCTCGGCCACCCAGCCGCACGCCAGCGGGGAGACCAGGGCGCCGATGTTGATCCCCATATAGAAGATGGAGAAGCCGGAATCGCGCCGCCCGTCCGCCTTGGTGTAGAGTTGGCCGACGATGACGCTGACGTTGGGTTTCAGCAGGCCCGTGCCCATCATCAGCAACACCAGCCCGAGATAAAAGGTGGTGAGGCTGGGAGCGACCAGGCAGAACTCGCCCAGGACAATCAGAATCCCGCCGTAGAGCACGGCTTTCCGCTGGCCGACCAGGCGGTCGGCCACCCAGCCACCCGGCAGGGCCAACAGGTAGACCATGGCGGTGTAGAGCCCATAGATCGCGCCGGCCTTGGCCACGCCGAAGCCGAGGCCGCCCTTCGCCACAGGCGCCACCATGAACAGAATCAGGAGCGCGCGCATGCCGTAGTAACTGAAGCGCTCCCACATTTCCGTGAAAAACAGGGTAGCCAGGCCGCGCGGATGGCCGAAAAAGCTGGTGTCGGCGCGCGCGTCGTCTAGGGATTTCTGGAGGTCTGGGGTAGTTGCCATAGGTTAACCGGCAACGCCAGTTTATATGGTTGCGGGCGCGTAGGCAATTCAGAACTTCTTGAGTTCTTCGATCAACCCGTCGATGCCCCTCTTGAGGTACACCCCAGAGAGGCGCTGTTCCTCGGCCGAGGGCGCCACAACCTGACGCAGGAGCGGGTCTTCGAGGTTCTGCCGGTTGGGAACCCATACCTTCCCGTCGGTGAACTCCACCTGGCTGATGAAGCCCGTCATCTTCTGAACGTTCGCCGCCTGCCCGTTGCTGGAGAATAGTCTTAGCGTAGTCTCCTGGAGCACGCTGGCCTTTTTGCCGGCCGGCAATAAGATGTCCCGGTCGGGTGACGGCAGAGTCGCCGCGATGGATTGATGGCCCGACGCATCGCTCAAAATCAAGCCGAGCTCCACGTATTTCACCGGCCTGCCGGATTTATTATAAATGTCGATCCGAGGGGTCCGCGCTTCGTTTCCAACGATTTGCACCCAACCTTCGACCAGGTCCACCGGAGCATCGGGGACCTGCAGCAGAGCAAAACGTTCGGGATGGTCGGGAGGCAGCGCGGCGCTGGTGACGGCGGAACCGCTCCGCACCACCCTTACGCTCAGGGGAGCGGCATCCAGTTGATGCTGGCGGGCGGCGCTTTCCAGAATCTGCTGGCGCAAGCCCTCCTTGCCGCCCTGGGCGAAGACACGCTTGAAATACTCCCGGTCGCGTCGCGCCTCAAGCTCACAGGCCGTCAGGTAGCGTTTGGAATGCAGGCGGTCGGGACCGTAAAACGAAAGATCCTGATAAAGCACGCCATCCAGGTCCACCTGGGCCATAGGACCGGCCGTCGCCTGAGTTGGTCGCACCAACTGCATGTCGATCCGGACCGGAAAGACTTCGCCCGGCCCGACGTTCAGGCTGGGATAGGTGACCGAGCCCTTTCCACCAAGGGTTGCTTCCTGCGAGACCACCCGCAGCATGATGCCGTGAATCCGGTTTGGAGTGTCGTTACGCAGCGTCAGACTCATCTTCAGGTTCAACACGATGGCCGCGCCGCGAGCGGTGGCGCTCGACTGGTCCTGGTCCATCTTCACTACCGACACGGGAGAGTCGTTGGTGAGGTTGATACCGATCGCTCCGCCAGGCAGCGGAACGTCTTGCGCGAGCAGGCCCATCGCGCCCATCAACACCAATGCCGCCAGCCGTGTTTGCCCTTTACTCCGCATATACTTTGTCGATCTTTACCTGGCCGGTGTCGTCCAGGTATCGAGCCCCCATAGAGCCTTGTGCGCCGACCGAAATCGTCACGTCGGTGGCGTCGGTGGCGCCGGTGTTCATGAGCCGGAACGCCCGGCCGCTCCCTTCCACTTCAATTCCGTTTCGGATTCCCCGCAGGACCGTGTGTCCATCCGCCTTTTGACCGGTGTGGGGTTCCAGCACCAATCCCGTGATCGCCAGCACCAGGATGCTCGCCAGGGCCACAGCGGCGCGAAGGCCGTTAAACAGGGGACGCTCGCGAAGGGGTTTTTCCCCGATGCGCACACACTCGCCAGCCGCCAGCCCCAGCCGGATGTTGGCTTTCATTTCAGCCGCCAGCCCATTCCAGTGGATATCCGGGATTTCCGTGAGGTCCGTGACGATCTCCCGCGTGGCTTCGAAAGAGGCCACCTCTTCACCGCATGGCTCGCACTTCGCCAGATGACGCTCCACCCTCCAGCGCGCGAAAAACCCGAGATCCCCGCCCGCGTAAAGTGCCAATGCCGCCTGATTTGGGTGCTTCATTCTTCTACCGCTTCCTTCTCTCGATGTATTTGCGGAACTTGGTTCGTGCGTTCGCGATGTGCGACCGCACCGTGGCCTTGGAGCAATCCAACCGTTTGGCCACTTCCTCCGCCGGCAGCCCTTCCACATCCCGGAGGATGAGCGCGGCCCTTTCGCGCGGGCTGAGCAGGCGCAAGCCGTCCTCGAGATAGCCACGGTGTTCGGAGCGAAGGAGCGCCTGTTCGGGACTCTCCGCGTGGCTTTCCGGAGCCTCCTCGATTTCGCAAAAAGTGGCGCGGCTGTTGCGGCGTAGAAAATCGATGGCCGTATTTGTGGCAATCCTCGACAGCCAGTGAGCCGCTTTTTGCTCGTCTTTGAGCTGTTCCTGGTGCTGGAGGGCCTTGATGAAGGCCTCCTGGGTGAGGTCCTGGGCGTCCGCGACGTTTCCGACGATCCGGTAGATCTGCACAAAGATCCGGCGTAAGTGCTCGGAAACAAACCGGTTCTGGCGCTCCTGGAGTTCCAGGCCAGGCTCGATGACTTCGCTCATCTCGCTATATACAATCGTTCTCACAGGTTCCTAAACTAGATTGACGAGGGAACCCTGAAAACGTGGAATCTAAAAGCGGGTCAACCCGCTAAGGCTATTCTAGCGGGAAATGGGGTGATCGGCTTGGCCGGATGAATCCTGGATTCTTGGTTACGATACCGCCCGATTCTGTTGCGTAGTCTCGCCGACCACTCTGGCGTACATCTGTTCATGGAATTCGACAAAGCGCAGGACCAATTTGGCGGGCCCCTCGCTCCAGACCTGAACGGTGATGTCCTGGGTCAGGCGATCGAGATACTTCCGGCCGTTCGTGTACATCCCGGCCAGGTAGGTGATTCGGTCGCAGAACCTCGGAATGGCCACGGAAGGGGGTAGGTTCAGAAGGCCGGAGAGGCAGATGTTGGAATCGCCGCACATCACGTCCGGACTGATTCGCGCCAACCAGTCTCCCCACTCCCCATCTTCATTACGCAGGATCGATGCCAGGTCCCTCACGAGCATTCTTGCCTGCCCCGTTATAGTCTCGCCAGCACTTCTCGGCTCTGTCGATGTCATATTGCTTCACGGCGTGTCTGGACGAGTGCCCCTTCCCCACCCTCGCCGACGCTCACGAGATCAGCACATGGTAGTACACCGTCACATTACGCCGTGCGTTTGTACCCAATACTGGGCATACGCTGTGCGGGCCGGAATCGAACCGGCTAATGCTGCCCTCGCACTACCAGATCGGCATTTCCCCGCCGGAGGGTTGTGCTCGCCTCTCGTTTCCGCCAACTACCTGCTCGTCCTAGTCCAACAAAGCCGTCAACCAGTCCGCTTCTTGTATGCGTGTATCAAGTTCCCGATATTCCCTCGCAAGATCATCGGCCTTCCGCTGTGTCGCCGCAACACTCACAGTACTGATGAACTTCACCTCGGAGCGAGTGGTGCGGCCCTGCGATGTTGAGGCGGCGTTAGCCAGCTCCCGGTAGGTGTTGTATCGTATTTTCAGAACGTCGCGTTCTGCAAGCGAGTCGGCAAGCGTTCCATCGCCGAATTGAGACGCGGCATTTGTCCGGTTGATGCGCTGAATCAGCAGGGTCAATTCTCGCGCCGATTTCTCCAACTCGGACTGCAGTTCGGTAGGATCCTCCTCCGGCGCATCGCCCTCCTGAATGCGCGCGTTTTTGACCAGTCTCTGCTTCAATTGCTCCAAACGCTTCTGGAGATCCGCACGTAGAGCCAATGCCTCTGCAATTTTCATTCAAGGCCTTTCTTGCCAAGTACTAACAGTTTATCAAGCCGCCGGTGCCGCGATCTAGCGAGTGGATGTCAGGGAAGTGCGCTTCACCGTTTCGTTCTCCAGCCGTTTCTTCTCTCCGCGCCGATCTCTGCGTCTCTGCGTCTCCTAAGAAACAAAATGGACTCACTGTTGAAAACAAAGCCTTTTCGCCTCCAGCATTGAATCGAAGAACCGCAGCTCCGGCGCCATTGTTTTTTCCACCACCGGACTGGGTCACCCCAGCACTTCAAGGAAGGCCTTCGCTGCATGGCTTAGGACCCGCCGGGTGGGATAGATCAGCCTGATCTTCCGCTCCACGTGCATCTCGCGGACCCGGATCTCGCAGAGCGTCTTGCGCTCGATCTCCTGTTCCACGCACATTCGCGGCAGGAATGCCACGCCGAGATTGCTCTCCACCAGTTTGCGGATGGTCTCGATGGTGGGCATTTCGAGATCCATGCGGAGCGGCACCTTGTGCGTCTGAAACTCACGCAGCACCACTTCGCGGTAGGGCGAGATCACGTTGTGAGCGATGAAGTCTTCGGCTCCAAGCTCGGTGATCGAAACCGTCTTGCGATCCGCCAGCCGATGCCGCGGAGAAACCACGAAAGCCAAAGCGTCGGTATAGATTATTTTGGACTTCAGACGCTCATCGCCAGGGTCGTAGCTGATCACGCCCAGTTCCAGATTGCCGTCCAGCAGTTCGTTCGGGACTTTACTCGAAAGGCTGCGGCGGATCTGCACCTTCACCTTGGGGTACAGTTCGCGATAACGCTGGATGTAGCGCAGAAGGTAAAGGGCGGTGGATTCGTTCGCTCCGATGATCAGGCGTCCAGCGGAATTGTCGCGCAATTCGGCCAGGGAGTTGTCGAGTTCCTGCTGAAGGCTCTGAAAGCGCCGGGCATAATCGAGGACGCTTCGGCCCGCATCGGTCAGGATCAGGTCCTTGCCGGAGCGGTCGATGAGCTTTTCGCCGAGTTCCTGCTCCAGGCGCTGGACGGCCAGCGATACCGCCGGCTGCGTGCGCAGCAACTTCTCCGCCGCGCGCGAAAAGCTCTTTTCGACGGCGACGGTGAGGAAGACTTGAAGGGCGTAGAGTTCCATGCCAGTGGCACAGGCATCCTTGCCTGTGTTGCTTTCTTTTTTCACTATAATACTTATTAATACCAACCTGCAAAATTATAAATTTGCTAAATCCAACGCGCACCTGCATAATGCTGGTGTAGGAACAAAGAACACAGGCAGGAATGCCTGTGCCACACACATATGAGCGACCGCGTATACATCTTCGATACGACCCTGCGCGATGGCGAGCAATCGCCGGGATGCAGCATGACCGTTCCGGAAAAGCTGCGGATGGCCCGGAAGTTGGTGGAACTGGGCGTGGACATCCTGGAAGCCGGCTTCCCCATTGCGTCGGAGGGGGATTTCGAGGCCGTGGCCGCCGTCAGCCGTGAGTTTCCGTGGGCCCAGGTTGCCGCCCTGGCGCGCTGTTGCACGCTGGATGTGGAGCGGGCCGCCAAATCGCTGGCCCATGCGCGGCGTCCGCGCATCCATACGTTCATCGCCACCAGCCCGATCCATCTGAAATACAAGCTCAAGAAATCCCAGGAGCAGGTGCTGGACGAGGCAGTCGCCGCCGTGGAATTGGCGCGCCGGCACGTGGACGATGTGGAGTTTTCGGCCGAGGATGGGGCACGCACCGAGCCGGATTTCCTGGAGAAGATTTCGAAGGCCGTAGTCGCCGCCGGAGCGCGCACGGTGAACATTCCCGATACCGTGGGCTACTCCACGCCCAAGGAATATGGCGCGCTGATTGGCCAGGTGGCCAGGGCGCTGGGCGACTGCGCGATCGTCAGCGTGCATTGCCACGATGACCTGGGCCTCGCCGTGGCCAATTCGCTGGCAGCCATCGAGGCGGGCGCGCGGCAGGTGGAATGCACCATCAACGGGATCGGCGAGCGCGCCGGAAACTGCTCGCTCGAAGAGATCGTCATGATCTTGAAGACCCGGTCAGATTCGTATCCGTACCACACCGGGATCCATGCCGAGCATCTGTTCTCCGCCAGCGAACTGCTGAGCTCCATCATTACCTTCGGGCCGCAGCCCAATAAGGCCATCGTGGGCCGCAACGCTTTTGCGCATGAGGCCGGCATCCACCAGGATGGGTATCTCAAAGAAAAGACTACCTACGAAATCATCGACCCGCATTCGGTGGGCGTTCCCGAAGGCAGGCTGGTGCTGGGCAAGCACAGCGGACGGCACGCGCTCAACCAGCGCTGCAAGGAACTGGGCTTCACTCTGACGCGGGAAGAGTTGGACGAACTCTACCACCGGTTCACGGCCGTCGCCGACCACCGCAAGAAGGGTCTCATGGACGAGGAGATCGTCGCCCTGCTCCACGAGGGGCAGCGGGCTTTGCAAGCGGCGGCGGACTAGCGCATGCACCTGAACGTTCTGGTTCTGCCCGGGGATGGCATCGGCCCCGAAGTCACGCGCGAAGCGGTGCGCGTGCTGCAACACGTGGCGCAAAAGTGGCGGCACCAGGTGACGCTGACCGAAGGACTGCTGGGAGGCATCGCGATCCACCAGACCGGAACTCCGTTTCCGGAGGAGACCGCGCGCCTGGCCTCGAAGGCCGACGCCACGCTGATGGGGGCTGTGGGACTGCCGGAATTCGACAATGCGCCGCCCGAAAAGCGGCCGGAAAAGGGATTGTTGGGCATTCGCAAGGCGCTGGGCGTTTATGCCAACCTGCGCCCCGTGCGAGCGTACGCGTCGCAGTTGGATTCTTCTCCACTGAAGAACCACCTGGTGGAAGGCACCGATATGATTATCGTCCGCGAACTGACGGGCGGAATCTATTACGGAACCCCGCGCGGCATCTTTGAAGATGGCGCGGAGACTCGGGCGGTCAATACCATGACCTATACGCGTTCGGAGATCGAGCGCGTTTCCCGCATGGCCTTCCACCTGGCGCGCGCGCGCCGCAAGAAAGTCACGTCGGTGGATAAGTCGAACGTGCTGGAGAATTCGCAGCTTTGGCGCCGCGTGGTGATCGAAGTGGCGCGCGAATTCCCGGACGTGGCGCTCGACCATATCCTGGTGGACAACTGCGCGATGCAGTTGATCCTGAACCCGCGGCGCTTCGATATCGTTCTGACGGAGAACATGTTCGGCGACATTCTGAGCGATGAAGGCGCGGTGCTGGCGGGCTCGATCGGCATGTTGCCCTCGGCCTCGATCGGCGACCGGAGGCCGTCGGGTGCGTGGGTTGGGCTGTACGAACCGGTCCACGGGTCGGCGCCCGACATCGCCGGGCAGAATAAGGCCAATCCGCTGGGCGCCATCGGCTCGGTGGGGGCGCTATTGGAATACAGCTTCGGCTTGAAGGAAGAAGCCGCTGCGGTAGATGCGGCCATCGAAGCCGTCCTGCGCAGCGGTAAAGTGACCGCGGATTTAAGACCTTCGGGCGTGCCCGCCACCACGGGACAAGTGGGCGATGCGGTGTGCGCCGCGATCTGAGTAGCACGGGCATTCTTGCCTGTGTTGGTGTTGCCTTAACAGGCATGCACGCGCCACTCAAACTGGGCGGAGGCTTACCGGCCTCCGCTCAGGCATTTCAGCCATAATAGAAAGAAAAGCAACACAGGCAAGAATGCCCGTGCTACACAGGCACGCCTGCCTGTGGGACAACTTATGCGTACTATCATCGAAAAACTCTGGGATTCGCACGTGGTGCACGAACAGGCCGGCGCTCCCACGCTGCTGTTCATCGATCTGCACCTGGTGCACGAAGTCACATCGCCGCAGGCCTTTGACGGACTGCGCGAGCGCGGCTTGAAAGTCCGGCGGCCGGACCTGACGATCGCCACCACCGATCACAGCATCCCCACCACCGACCGCTCACTGCCCATCCTGGATCCGATCGCCGCCAAACAACTCGCGCAACTGGAGACCAACTGCTCCGAATTCGGCATCCGCTGCCTGGGAATTCACAGCCGCAGCCAGGGCATCGTGCACGTGATCGGGCCCGAGCTGGGCCTGACGCAGCCCGGCATGACCGTGGTCTGCGGAGACAGCCACACCGCCACGCACGGCGCATTCGGCGCGCTGGCCTTCGGCATCGGCACCAGCGAGGTGGAGCACGTGCTGGCCTCGCAATGCCTGTTGCAGAGGAAATCCAAAACCTCCCAGGTGAATGTCGAGGGCACGCTGAAGTCCGGGGTGTCGGCGAAGGACATCATCCTCGCGCTGATCTCGCGAATTGGCGTGGGCGGCGGGACGGGCAGCGTGTTCGAATACACCGGCAGCGCCATCCGCAGGCTCACCATGGAAGAGCGCATGACGGTGTGCAACATGTCGATCGAGGGTGGCGCGCGCGCCGGCCTGGTGGCTCCCGACGATACCACCTTCCAATATCTCAGCGGGCGCGACCACGCACCCAAGGGCGCCGAGTGGGACGCCGCAGTGGCGCGCTGGCAGCAACTCCCCACCGATGAGGGCGCCGGGTACGACCGCAGCGTGACCATTGATGCCGACGCGCTGGAGCCCATGATCACCTACGGAACCAATCCGGGAATGGGCATGGCGATCACCGCGAGCCTCCCAAATCCCTCGGATGTCACCGACCCGATGGCTCGCGATTCCATCGCCAAAGCGCTGAAGTACATGGGCCTCGAAGGCGGCAAGCCGCTGCTGGGACACGCGGTCGACGTGGTGTTCATCGGAAGCTGCACGAATTCCCGGATCTCCGATCTGCGCACCGCAGCGGGGCTCCTGAAGGGACGAAAGGTCAGCGACAAGGTGCGGGTCCTGGTGGTGCCTGGTTCCCAGGAAGTGAAGCGCCTGGCGATCGCCGAAGGGCTGCCAGAGATCTTCCGCGAAGCCGGATGTGAATGGCGCGAGCCAGGCTGCTCGATGTGTATCGCGATGAATGGCGATCAGCTTTCGCCCGGCCAGTACAGCGTTTCCACCAGCAACCGTAATTTCGAGGGGCGGCAGGGCAAGGGCGGCCGGACCTTCCTGGCCAGCCCGCTGACCGCCGCGGCCAGCGCCCTCACCGGCGTGGTCACCGATGTGAGGACACTGCTATGAAGCCATTTACGAATTTCGAAAGCCGGATGATGCCGTTGGCCTTCAACAACGTCGATACCGACCAGATCATCCCCGCACGCTTCCTGAAGACCACGTCCAAGCAGGGCCTCGACAAGCAGCTCTTCAACGACTGGCGGTACGATCCGCAGGGGAATCCGAACCCGGATTTCATCCTGAATCAGCCGCAAGTCCAGGGCGCGGAAGTGCTGCTGGCCGGCGACAATTTCGGCTGTGGCAGTTCGCGCGAGCATGCTCCGTGGGCGCTGACGCAGTGGGGTTTCCGCGCGGTGATCAGCACTTCTTTCGCAGATATATTCCAGCAGAATTCCCTAAAGAATTCGCTGCTGCCGATCCGGGTGCCGCAGGATGTCGCCGACGAGCTGTTCCGCGCGGTGACGGCCGATTCCCAGGCGACGGTGAAGATCGATCTGCCGGCGCGGACGCTCACGACGCCCTCTGGGCGGACGGTAGAATTCCCGGTGGATGGCTTCTCGAAGCACTGCCTGGTGGAAGGCGTGGATGAGTTAGGCTACATCCTGCATCACGAAGCTGACATCGCCGCCTACGAGTCGCAGCGCGTAGGTTCGATCAATACAACCGCCGCGTGACCCTGTTTCAATGGATGAGATCCTCGCAGCCTGCGACGATTTTGGTGGGGCGGACCCCTGGTCCGCGGCCGACCAGTCATAGACGGCAAACTCTGGCTCCAGTTGGCTCACTCGTACGCCAGCGCGTCAATGACTGGGATCTGCCTGCGCCCAGCCGGCTACCGAGATCCTGGCCCGCCTGGACCGGTTCGCACCGGTGTTCAGAGGGATTCGCGCGACGGTTCGCTACACCGAACACACCGCCCCGCTTTCCGAGGAATTCGATACCACCGAGACGGGCGTCCTGACCATTCAGCAATCGTCGCCGGGCAAAGTGCAGGTTAAGATCGCATTCAGCGGGAGCGACGCCAACACCCTGGTGCTACGAGGACAGACCGTGGAGCAGTACTACCCCAAGCTCGACGAGATTCATGAGTACGATATTCGTAAGTACCGGGACTTGGCGCAACGGCTGCTGCTATTGGGCTTAGGGATGTCGGGCCGGGAGTTGGCGGCCCACTATGAGATTGGCAGTTCCCGGCGCGAGACCATCGACGGGCAGCCTTCCATCCACCTGGAGCTCGTGCCGAAATCCCCGGAAGTATTGAGAGATTTGAAGAAGGTGGAATTGTGGATCGCCGACAAGACCGATTGTGCCGTCCAGCAAAAACTCCACTTCCCCGGCGGCAGTTACAAGATTACGAAGTTCTCCGATATCGAGATCAATCCGAATCTGCCCCGCTCGGCATTCGACCTGCCGAAGCACGCCAAACGCGTGCGCATGAACTAGAGAGGAATACGACCGCGAGTCGTCGGAACCGACTTCTCCCGAGTTGGGGAGTTCCCAATTGCGCCGAGATCTGGCCTTTCGGCCGGCTGTCCAACTGAAACCGGCCCCACGTTACGGACTTACAGAACTTCGCAAGAAAGACAGGGGCCGGGAGATGAAGACGAAGACTCGAAGCTAGTGGATTTTGATCTTGAGCACAGCGTCTGAATGTTCGTGACGCCAGCCCCAGTATGATTGCTGGTCAGTGTCTTTGAGCTTGGAAAAATCGCTGTACTTGCGATGGTTCTCCTTGGCCCACATACGATAGGCCTGATCCTCACGATTGTTCCACTCATGATCGTCATTGTGGTCTTTGTCGTGGTAAGTGCGAGCTTGGTGCTCTTGGGCTCGCAACGTTGTTGGCGCCATGGCTATTGGGGCGACCAGCGCGGATCCGAGCAAGACTGCATTCCAGAAACAGGGCATGATTTTTCTCATATCCGAACATAGAGCACTTGTCGTGCCAGGCATTCGCTGACCGGCTGTGGCGAACGCAAAGAGTAGATTACAAAGACGATCGTACCTGCTGGATGCTTTATAGCCCAGACGGGTGGGTGCTTAACCATTTTGGGATTTCCTCACCGGTCAACACCGCTCCCTCACGGTCGCGGCTCGGTAACTCACGTTGAATCNNTCCCCAAAACGGTTACGCACCCAGGCGGGCTCAAGTCTTCATCGCCGGCGGATCACTTATATGCCGACCCAGGTGCAGATTCTGCCTTTGGACTGGGCTGGTCTACCGCTACGTCACGCTCACCAGAGACTGCCCGAACGCAGCTCCGCAAGCCAGCAAAACGCCAATCAAGCGCCACAGAGTTCGACCAACGCCTGAGGACTACTCCGGCGCAACGGGGCTCTCAAGGTCATACATTCAAAGACCATCGAGAGGCTGCCGGCAACTACACCTTCGATCTACCGGGCTGGACAGGCCGGGAATCCTGTCCTACACCAACGCCAGCACGCGGCACGGGCTGCCCGAGCCATTCACGATCTTCAGCGGCGGCGTCACCAGGATCGCCCCCTTCGGCGGCAGTTGATCCAGATTCGCCAAACTGGCCAGGCCGAACTTATTGCTGCCATGCATGATGGTGTGGCACGGGAACGGCGGATTGAACCGGAAAGCCTGGCCCGCATCGGTGCCAACCCCTTCGGACCCCCAACCGATGACGTCCCTCTCCTTCGCCAGGAAGGGCACCAGGTCGGGATGGGGGCCGGGGACGTGCGATCCGTCTTCCTTCATATTGAGGAATCGCGCGGCATCCTTCTGCTTCGACCAGTCCGTGCGCATCAGCACCCACGAACCGGCCTCGATGCGGCCGTACTTCTCCTCCCACACCTCCACATGCTCCTGGGTCAGCAGGAAATCGGCGTTGGCCTCCACCTCGCGCGAGGCGTTGATCACACAGGCGGGCGCGAAGAACCGCTCCACCGGGATGGTGTCGGTGGTGTTGTGCGGGTAGTCTTTGCCGGTCACCCAATGGACCGGCGCGTCGAAGTGCGTTCCGGTGTGTTCGCCGCAGGAGAAGTTGTTCCAGTACCAGGCCGGCCCGCGGCTATCGTATCTGGAAATCTCCTCCATGCGGAAAGGCCACGTCTTTCCGAACTCGGGTGGCAGTTGGATGATGGCGGTGGCGGCATCCAGAGGCTGGCTCAAATCGATCACCCGGATCGTGCCGGCCGCCAGGGCCTGGGCAAATTGCATCAGAATATTAGCTTCCATTTTCGAGTGACGCTCCTTTGTTTAAGAGGGTCTGGCGCCCGCGCGGCGGTTCACCAGGAAATAAGCCACCGTCAACACCCCCAGCCACGGCAGCCCCGCGATCAGTGTCACCCGCATGCCCTCCACCCACCAGGTGGTCGCGAGGATGGCCACCATGGAGGCCGCGCCGAGCAGCGACGTGTAGGGATAGCCGATCATGCGCACCGGCAGGCGAGGCTGGCCGGCGGCCTCCCATTTCGCGCGGAAGAACAGGTGCGTGACGAAGATCACCAGCCAGGCATACAAGCCGCCGAAGAGCGACACCCCGAACAGGTAGACGAAGGCGCCGTCCGGGTACCAGAGCCCGACCAGGGTGGCAAGCCCCAGGCCGGCGGCCGAGACCATTAGGGCAGGCACGGGAGTCCCCCGCCCCGACACGCGGCCAAACGCGGCCGGTGCATAGCCGCCTCGGGCCAGCGAGAACATCATGCGGCTCACCAGGTACAGGTTGCAGTTCATGCTGGACGCGGCGGCGGTGATCACCACGAAGTTCACGATGTGCGCCGCGGCCGGAACCCCGATCAACTGGAACACTTTGACGAAGGGGCTGGCGGTGACGTCCGATCCAGGCTGAATCTGGTTCCACGGGACGATCGCTACCAGCACCACGATGGCGCCCAGGTAAAACAGGATCAGCCGGCCCACCATGGTCCGCATGGCGCGCGGTACGGCGGTTCGGGGATCCCTGGCCTCACCGGAAGTGACCGCAACCACTTCCGTCCCCATGTAACTGAAGATCACGAAGACCATGGCCATCGCGACTCCACGCCAGCCGGTGGGGAGTAAGCCGCCATGCGCCGTGATGTTGGCGAAGCCAATGGCCGGCCGCGGAGTGAGTCCGGCCATGAGCGCCACTCCGAACACGATGAACAGGACGATGGCGACCACCTTGATCATCGAGAACCAGTATTCGAAGCTGCCGAAGCTCCCCACGCTTCTCGCGTTGATGTACAGCAGCGCGAGCGAGAAGCCCAGAATCCACATCCATTTGGGTGTGTCGGGAAACCACCACTGGCAGTAGATTGCGATGGCCGTGGCCTCGCCTCCGATGGCGATCACCTGCGCCGCCCAGTACGTGTAACGCACCGTGAAGCCGGCCCAGCGGTTCCAATAGAGCTCGGCGTATACCCCGAAAGATCCGGCGGTGGGATGGGCCACCGCCATCTCCGACAGCGCGCCCATCAGGAGCAGCGTGATCCCGGCCCCGATCACGTAGCTGAGAATCACGCCGGGGCCCGCGGTGTGCACGGCCAGTGAACTGCCGAGGAACAGTCCGGTGCCGATGGCGCCCCCGATGGCGATCATGCCGAGCTGGCCGGAGCTGAGCTGGCGCGAGAGCTGTTCGCCCTTTTCGATACCGCCGGGAGCAGGGTCGGTCGTTTTCATATGGGGCGAAGCGGAGGTCGGCAACCTCAAACGACTCTAACACGGACCGTGGCACGGCCCACGCGCCGCTGCGGGGGGGGTAACCTTTTGGGGGAAGTCCTCAAACCCAGCGACCGCTCCCAACCGAGCCGCGACCGTGAGGGAGCGGTTGCTGCGGTTGAAGCGCGAAATTCCCCAAACGGTTACGCGCCGCTGCGCAGGGAGACGCGCAACAACCTGGCCAAGAGTGACGGATCGCCCGGCGCGTGGCGGTTACCCCCCGTCTTCCGGTTCCCCCCGGCCCCAAGTTTTCGCCCCCAAACCGCCACCGCACCCCAAAATCCGCATCCCGCACGATTTTCTCAGTCTGAAGCTAATGAAAATCGCCATTCGTTCCGATGAATAAGGTGTAAGGAGTCGAATGGAGTCGGACATCTTGGTTGTGGATGATTCCGCGGCAATCCGCAAGATCCTTCAGCGGGTGCTGCGGCAAACGGGTATGGCCATTCGGGCGATCCATGAGGCAGGAGACGGCCAAGAGGCGTTGGAGCTGCTCAAAAAGCAGGCCGTCAATCTGGTGCTTACCGATATCAACATGCCTAAGATGGATGGCATTCAGTTGCTGGCTGCCTTGAAAGGTTCACCCCTGTGGCGCAACATCCCGGTGGTCATGGTCACCACCGAGGGCGGTGAAACGAAGGTGGGAGAGGCAGTCAGGCTGGGCGCCGCCGGCTATGTCCGTAAGCCTTTTACCGCCGATCAAATAAAGGAGAAACTGGCCGGGATCCTGGAGCCGGCAGTGCCCGTATGAACCTGCAAAACCTGATGGTGGATTTTATCCGGCAGGCCACCGCCAACGTGTTCTCGACCATGCTGGGCGTGGAACTCGACACGGGAGAAGCTTTCATCGAGAATGGCACACCCGAAGCCAACGATGGCGTCGTATCGTTCATCGGTTTGGCGGGGGCATGGGCTGGAACCGGAAGCGTGAGTTGTTCGCCGGCGCTGGCCTGCCGCATCTGTTCCGTGATGCTGATGATGGAAAGTACGGGTGTCGATGAGGATGTCCTGGATGCAGTGGCTGAATTGACCAATATGATCGTCGGCAGCGTCAAGAACGATCTGGAACCGCACTTGGGGACGCTCGGCCTGAGTCTCCCCACGGTGGTCTTCGGCAGGAACTTCAGGACCAAGAGCGCCGGCACCACCGAATGGACCGTGGTCCGGTTCCGCTGGGAAGCGGATGTCTTGGTAGTCAAACTATGTCTTTCTCCCAGTGAAAAGACCCATGCGAACTGTCACATGATGGGTCAAACCTGTGCGTTGGAAGTCTGATTCGAGAGTCTGGAGATAATGATGCCGCCCACTATGCTTACAGCGAACGAGCCCGTCACCGCGGTCCAGTCGGATACCCGCGCCGGCAAGTACCTCACCTTTCAACTGGCCAATGAAGAATTCGGCATTCGCGTCCTGAAGGTGCGGGAGATTATGGGACTGCAGGAAATCACCGCGGTTCCGCAGACCCCAGCCCATATCAAAGGCGTGATCAATCTCCGGGGCAAAGTGGTCCCGGTGATCGATCTCCGGCTGAAATTTGGACTTCTCACGGCCGAGTACACGCAACGTACCTGCATCATTGTGACCCAGGTGCAGGGGGAAGCCGGGCTCGTCCTGATGGGGATTATCGTGGACGGGGTTTCCGAAGTCCTCAACTTGACCGCCTCGGAAATCGAGGACACTCCGGATTTCGGCGAAGAGGTCGCAGGCCAGTACTTGCTGGGAATGGCCAAGGTCAAAGGAAAGGTTAAGATCTTGCTGGACATTGACCGAGTCCTCTCCACGCAGGATCTTCACAACCTGAGCTCGATCATTCGATAAGACCGGTGCGGATACAAGACTGAAAATGAAACACCAAACCTTAACAATCGGCGCCAAACTCACGCTTGGTACGGGCATGCTCGTCACCGTGTTGGCGGTGGTGGCGTGCTTCGCCCTGCATACCATGGGCACCTTCAACCAGGCTTTTGACGTCATGGCCGATAGGACCACGCGCAAGATCGAATTGGCCGGTGTAATGAACACGGCGGAATCGGATATGGCAGCGGGGCAACGCGGGGTCGTCCTGTTTACATACGCCAAGAGCCCCGAGCGCGTGGCCGCAGCCAAGGCTCTTTTTCAGAAGAGCAGCTCGGAGTTTCGGCAGGCTCTGACCGAGATCCGGCCCCTGTTGGTCACGGATCGTTCCAGGCAAGTCCTATCTCAAGCCGAATCGACACTGTCCATCTGGCTTCCCGCTTACAGCGAGCTGGAACGGCTGGCGGACGCTGGCGACCCCGACGGAGCCGCCCGCGTGCTGTCGGAAAAGACCACGCCTCTGTACCTGGCTTTGGGCGAGGACTGCAACGATCTGACTAAGATCACGAACCAAGTCTTGCAGAATGACCGCGATGCCGCCCGGGATCAGTTTTCAACGGCTAAGTGGTTCCTCCTGCTGTTGATAGCCGCCGGCGCGGGCGCCGCCGCCGTGTCATCCGTAATCCTGTGTTCGGCCATCTCGACACTCCGCCAGATTGCCACCGAGATGTTGGAGGGGTCGAGACAGGTCGCATCCGCTTCCGGGCAGGTGGCATCGGCCAGCCAGTCCCTCGCGCAAGGCACCTCGGAGCAGGCCGCGACCCTCGAAGAAACTTCGTCTTCCACCACCGAGATTACCGCGATTACCCAAAAGAACGCGGAGAACACCAGAACCGTGGCTGGCCTCATGAGCGAGACCGCGCAACTCGTCGGCGGCGCCAATCGGAGCCTCGAAGAGATGGTCCAATCCATGAACGAAATCAGCAGTTCCAGCGAGAGAATCTCGAAGATCATCCGGGTAATCGATGAAATAGCGTTTCAAACCAACATCCTGGCGCTGAACGCGGCCGTGGAAGCCGCACGGGCCGGTGAGGCAGGCATGGGTTTCGCGGTGGTCGCGGACGAGGTTCGGAATCTGGCACACCGCAGCGCGCAGGCAGCCAAGGATACGGCAACTCTGATCGAGGAGTCCATCGGCCGGTCCGGGGAGGGCGGCCGCAAGCTGGATCAGGTAGCAACTTCCATCCAGCAGATCACCGGGAGTTCCACCCAGGTAAAGACGCTCGTCGACGAAATCGATGTCGGCAGCCACGAGCAATCCCGTGGTATCGAGCAGATCGCCACCGCCGTGGGTCAGATGGAACAGGTCACCCAACGAAGCGCGGCAAACGCGGAAGAGAGCGCTGCAGCCAGCGAGGAACTAGCGGCGCAGGCGCAGAGCCTCTACTCGATCGTCGAGCGGCTCCGTGTGCTGGTGGGGGGCGAGGACAGGAGTGCGTCGTCTGGCGCTAACCGGGCCGCCAGCGTCACCACCGCTATCCGAGACCGCGAGAACATCGTCGCGGCCCGCGGCAACCAGTTCAAAACGGACCGCAAGCCTGCCGTAAAGCCAGCTCGTGCGGCTGTCCACGACCACACCGCCTTCCCGCTAGATGATAACGAAGGCGGCTTCTGAAAGGTTTGCCATGACCCAATCGGCCGAACTACGTCGTCAGATCGAAGACTTGGCCCTCAGGCTGGTCATCGGAGAACCCGAAACCGGGACCTCGGCATCCGACTGGATGCCTGCCTTAGAGCGTATCCGGGAGAATGCGCAGCGTGATCGGGCCGACGACGTTGTTCGGGCGGCAGGCGCCTTCATGGATGCGATCCGCGACGCGGAAGGTCCACAGGCGGCAGGCCCGGATGGCATTGCCACAGAACTGCAAGAGGGCATCGCTCGCCTCCAGCAGGCAGTCGAAATAGACTCGCAGAGAGTCGCCACGGATGACCTTTCACCGGCGCAAGATCCGGAACTCATGGGCGATTTCCTGCTCGAGAGCCGCGAGCATCTTGTCGGCATTGAGGCGCAAGCCCTGACGATCGAGCGCGATCCGTTCAACGCCGACGCCTTGAACTCGGTCTTTCGCGGTTTTCACACCATTAAAGGGCTGGCGGGGTTCCTGGAACTCTGGGAGGTACAGGAACTCGCGCACGAGGTAGAGGCGGTCCTCGATCGCGCCCGCAATTCTCAGTTAACGATCACTCCGTCCGCGATCGATGTAATCCTCCAAGGCGCGGACTATCTCCGCCGTTGGTTCTCTCATTTGGAATCGCGGTTGCAACAGCGGCCGTCGGAGGCCCCCGGGAAAGACGAGGCCCTGCTGACGCGCATTCGTGCCCTATCCGGGCCGGCAGATTCCAGACAATCGTCCCATGGTCTTGCCGCGCTGACGAATGCGGTTGAGACAGGTAGCGCCAGTGGCCTTGGCACGGGCCTCAAGGGATCCTACATCGAGTCAGGCGCGGAAACCAGTAGCGCCGCTACCGGCCCCCAGCCGTCTCACATCGAACCCGGCGCGGAGACAGGCGGCGCCGGTGATCTTGCCACCGGCCCTCAGCCGTCCCATAGCGAGCCCGGCCCGGAGACCGGTGGCGCCGATGCTCTTACCACGGGCCTTAAAGGATCGAGCGTCGAAGCTGGCCCGGTGAAGGTCGAGGCCGAAGAGGCGTCGGCTCCCGCTGCCAGTGCCGCCGCGCTCCCCCGCACCGAATCTAGAGCGGTGAAGGTCGACACTGCCAAACTCGACTATCTGGTCGACATGGCGGGCGAGATGGTGATCGCCGAATCGCTGGTGCGTCACGATCCTGAATTGGCCGGAGTCAAGAGCCCCAAGCTCCAGCGCAAGATCGCCCAACTGACCCGCATCACCGCCGAACTGCAAAAGACCGCGATGGCCATGCGCCTCGTGCCCATCGGGCCCCTGTTCCACCGGATGGCACGCCTGGTGAGGGATCTCTCGCGACAGTTCGGCAAGCGAGTCGAAATGGAAACCGTCGGCGATGAGATCGAACTGGACCGAACCATCGTCGAGGAACTCTCCGATCCCCTCATGCACATGGTGCGCAATGCCCTGGATCACGGTGTCGAATCGCCCCAGGAGCGCGCGGCTCGGGGGAAGGACCCCACCGCCCGCCTGCTTCTGAAGGCCCATCATCAGGCGGGACAGGTGGTCATCGAGATCGCTGACGACGGCCATGGATTAGATCGCGAAAAGATAACCGCCAAGGCCATCGAAAAAGGACTGATCGCATCCGCTGACGGGCTGTCGGACTCCGAAGTCCACAACCTCATCTTCTTGCCCGGTTTCAGTACCGCCACACGGGTGACCAATGTCTCCGGCCGGGGGGTGGGGATGGATGTCGTCCGGAGGCATATCGAGAAACTCCGCGGGCGAATTGAGATCCGCTCGAGTCCGGGTTGCGGATCGGCCTTTCTCTTGAAACTGCCGCTAACCTTGGCCATCATCGACGGTCTGGTGGTAGGAGTAGGACAGGAGCGCTACATCGTTCCGCTGTTCGCCGTTCGCGAGATGTTCCGCCCGGCTCAGGAGACCATCTGGACCGTCGGGCAGCGCCACGAGATGGCGCTCGTCCGCGGCGCTCTGCTGCCGGTCCACCGCCTCTACCGCCGGTTTGGGGTGACACCGCGATCGGAGGATCCGCTGCAATCGGTGCTGGTGGTGGCGGAAGTGGAAGGGCAACGCTTCTGTCTCGTGGTGGATGAACTGATCGGGAAGCAGGAGGTCGTAATCAAGACTCTGGGCGAGACCTTTCAGCATGTGGTCGGCATCGCCGGAGGAGCCATTCTCGGCGATGGACGCGTGGGGCTGATTCTGGATCTGGACCGATTGTTCAAGGAAAAAACCAGTGACTCGCACTGATGCCATGGACCCTGGGTGGATGGAGTTGGACACCGTTCCGCCGCTCGCCCAACAGGAGTTCGACCAGATCCGCCAACTGGCTTATCGGACCTTCGGCCTGGATCTGAAATCCGGCAAGGAGGAACTCGTGTCCGCCCGGCTCAGACGCCTGGTCCGCTCCGGCGGCTTTCACTCGTTTCAGGAGTACTATCGTCATGTTCTGGGAGACTCCACGGGCGAAGCCTTAGCCGGGATGATCGATGCGCTGGCCACCAACCATACGTCGTTTCTACGCGAGCCGGATCACTTCCAATTCCTGCGGCAACACGTGCTCCCTAGCTTAGCCACGCGCTCGTCGGTGGAGATTTGGAGCGCGGCATGCTCAACCGGGGAGGAAGTCTGGACCCTGGCATTTCTCCTGAACGAGGCTTTGCCGTCCCGGACCATCCGCATCGCCGCGACCGATATCTCGAACAAAGCGTTGAAATTCGCGGAGCGGGCCCTCTATCCGGACCACCGCTGCCAGGGGCTTCCCGCAGAGTGGTTGTCGCGCTACTTCAGTCCGGAGAATGGGCCTCCCCATGCGTACCGCGTCTGTCCGCGGATCCGGACGCAGGCTAGCTTTCGCAGGATTAACCTGGTGAAACCCTACGTCGGCCATCGGCTGTTCCCCGTGATCTTCTGCCGCAACGTGATGATTTACTTTGACCGGGAAACTCAGGAACAAGTGGTCGGACAGCTTGCGGCATGCCTGGAGCCTGGCGGTTATCTTTTTGTCGGTCACGCGGAAAGCCTGACCAGGATCTCCCACGCGCTGGAATACGTCCGTCCGGCCGTGTACCGGAAATCCGAGACACGGGAGGCCAAATGGCCCAGATCGTCGTAGGCATGGCTGACTGCAGAATCAGCGATGCGCCCGGAGAGGTGCTCGCAACGTATGCCCTGGGTTCGTGTATCGGGCTGATGGTCCACGACCCCACCCGTTCGATCGGCGGATTGTTGCATTTCATGCTGCCCGATTCCAGTATCGATCCAGGCCGCGGACGGGATAACCCATATATGTTTGCCGATACGGGTATCCCCCTCCTGCTCGGTCAGGTATGCGGCCTTGGGGCTTCCAAGCGGCGTCTGGTCGTTCATGCCGTTGGAGGAGCTCAGATGATGGATCCGCAATGTGTATTCGAAATCGGCAAACGCAATTATCTGGCGATGCGCCGGATCCTCTGGAAAGCCGGCGTCCTGTTACACGGCGAAGCGGTTGGAGGCACCAGTTCGCGAACCGTGCGACTGGAGATTGGCAGCGGCAAACTTTGGTTGCAAGAGGCCGGTACGCAACGGGAGCTGTTGCCGTCGTCCCAGCAGAAAGGTTAAAAGCATGGCCTATCGTGTCTTGATTGTCGACGACTCTCCCGCGATGCGGTCCTTCGTGCGCCGTGTCATGCTACTGTCGGGGTTCGAACTTTCGACGTGCTTCGAAGCCTCGAACGGGCAGGAGGGGCTCGACTTGTTGCGGCAGGAGTGGGTCGACGCCATTCTCACCGACATTAACATGCCGGTCGTGGATGGCGAAGAGTTTCTCCGGCGCCTGGCAGCGGATGAAGTGCTCCGATCGATTCCTGTGATTGTGATTTCCACGGATGCCACCCGTAACCGGATCGAACGGCTGCTTTCCCTGGGAGCGCGCGGCTATATCACCAAGCCATTCCTGCCCGAGGCTCTTCGCGCCGAGTTGGAAACTACTTTGGGGGTGCCTTGTGAATAACCAGTCTCTCGATAGGGCTCTCAAAGAATCCATGGAGCAAGTCTTGGAGAAGATGTTTTTCATCGAGTGCCTCGGCGAGCCGCTCGAATTCGTATCCGGACCCGAAGTCGTCGCCCACCTGACGTTTGAAGGCGATCCCTCCGGTGCCCTCACCCTGAGGGTCACGGCCGGCGCTGCGCGGTCGGTTGCCGCCGACTTTCTGGGCGCCGAGGAATCCGATCTGTCGGAACAGCAAATCGGAGACGTGGTTTCAGAGTTGGCGAACATGATTTGCGGCTCGGTGTTGAGCCGTGTGGAAAGCTCCACCACTTTCCGGCTGGCCGCTCCGAGAATCGTGCCGTCCGAAAGCGAAGCCGGCCATTTTCCGGGCTGGGCGCCGGAACCAGGAGGGTCCCCGCCGTCCGATGCGGGCGGCAGAAGTTCCACCGTCCACGCCGTGATGATCGGTAGTGGGCGAATGGTCGTGAGCATCGACACGGAGACACCCGCATGGTCAACAGCCGCAAGATCCGCGTTCTGATCGTCGACGACTCTGCCATCGTCCGTAAGATCCTGTCGGACGCCCTGTCTGGAGAGCCGGACCTCGAAGTGGTCGGCACCGCGCCAGACCCTTATGTGGCGCGCGATAAGATTCTCTCTCTCCGTCCCGATGTCCTCACTCTGGATATTGAGATGCCGCGGATGGACGGGTTGACGTTCTTGAAGAAGCTGATGCTTTTCCATCCGCTGCCCACCGTGGTGATCAGCTCTTTGGCGCAGACCTCCTGCCGTGCCGCGGTTCAAGCGATGGAACTCGGAGCGGTCGAGGTCCTGCCCAAGCCCGGCGGCCCCTATTCCGTGGGAGAACTTCGCAACACCCTAGCGCTCAAAATCCGGGCCGCCGCTCAATCCCACCTGCGCCGGCCTCAACCGGCGGCGCCGTCCGCCGAGCCGCACCCCACGGCTAACCACCCTGGTTTGCCGGCGGGAACCGTGATCGCGATCGGGGCATCCACAGGGGGCACCGAGGCCATTGCGAACGTGCTGACCAGATTGCCTGCGTCGACCCCGGGGATCGTCATCGCCCAGCATATTCCGCCCGAATTCTCGCGCGCCTTTGCGAATCGCCTGAATGAGATTTGCGCCATTGAGGTAAAAGAAGCGCAAGATGGGGACGCCCTGCGCCCGGGCCTCGCCCTGGTTGCGCCAGGCGATTTCCACATGCTCTTACGAAAGGCCGAGGGACGATTCTTCGTCAAGGTCAAAACAGGTCCCCGAGTCTGCTATCAAAGACCCTCCGTAGATGTTCTGTTCCTTTCCGTGGCGGAGGCCGCCGGAAGGGAGGCCGTCGGCGTCCTGTTAACCGGCATGGGAGCCGACGGGTCGCAAGGGCTCCTCGCCATGTGCCGGGCCGGCGCGCGCACGATCGCCCAGGACGAGGCCACATGCGTCGTCTTCGGCATGCCCCGGGAAGCCATTGCACTCGGGGCTGCCGAACAAGTATTGCCACTCGCTATGATTTCCGCGGCGATCCTGCGGGCCCGCGACCCTCGAGTCCGGCATGCGGCCCTTGGGTGAAATCCGTACGGCCTTGTCATCTCCGGTTGCTCA
>PMTT01000894.1:0-8229 GCA_003167275.1 Bryobacterales bacterium
TTTTCTATCGCCTCAACGTCTTCACCATCCACATTCCTCCGCTTCGCGAGCGGCGGGGAGATATTGGCATCCTGATCGACCACTTTCTGGACGCCGCGCCGGTCGCGGGCATTCCCAGGTTTTACCCCAGCCGCGAGATCCTGGAGACCCTGCTCTCCTACTCTTGGCCCGGAAACGTCCGCGAATTGAAGCATTCCATCGACCGGATGGCGTTGCTGCACTCCGAAGGCGTCTTGCAGATGGCCGACCTGCCGTCGGCGTTGGCGAGTCACCATCAGCGCGCGGAAGCCGGTCTGGGGCGCCTCTCCATCGCAATCTCCACGCCGGAAGACCCCGATGGTGGGGCGTGCCGGCTGCCCTCCCATACGCTCACTCCCAAATCTCCTGTCATTTCCATTCCCGAGAGCGAAAAGCAGACGATCGCGGCGGCGCTGGAGGCGACCAACGGCGAACGCTCGAAAGCCGCCAAAATCCTCAAGACCAGCCGCACCACGCTTTATCGCAAAATGAAGGAGTACGGTTTTACGGCAAAATAGGATAGGCCTCCGGCCTGTCCAGACAGGCCAGGAGGCCTGTCCTACTAAGGACTTATGCGCCTATTCTTGGGTCATTCCCCCCGGATTGCCCTGGATGCCACCTACAGTATCGGCGACGAACTCTCCGGCGTGGGCCTCTACTCGAGTGAAATCCTCTGGGGCCTGGCCGCGGCGCATCCCGAAACTCACTTTGACTTCGCATACCGGCCGCACCGGTTCTTCCGCGCACAGTCTCTGCCATCCAACGTTCGGCGGCGCCTTCTGGCCGAACCTCTAGGACCCCGATCGGCGACGCTTTTCCATGGGCTGAACCAACGCCTGCCGCACATTCCCCTCAGGCGAGCCGTCGTCACGTTCCACGACCTTTTCGTCATGACCGGCGAGTACTCCACCCCCGAATTCCGCGCCCGCTTCGCCGCGCAGGCCCGCGAAGCCGCGGACCGTGCCGACGCCATCATCGCCGTCTCGGCCTTCACCCGGGGCCAAGCCGTCTCCCTGCTCGGTGTGGATCCCGCGAAAGTGCAGGTAGTCCACCATGGAACCCGCAAGCTGGACTTTCCCCCGGGCGTCCACCGCGAGAAGGTCATTCTCAATGTGGGCGCCATCCAGAAACGCAAGAATATCGCACGCCTGGTGGAGGCCTTCGAGACCGTCGACACCGCCTGGAAACTCGTGCTCGCGGGCGCCTCCGGCTACGGCGCGGACGAAATCCTCGCGCGCATTGAACGGAGCCCGGCCCACGACCGGATTTCCGTCCTGGGATACGTTTCCCCTTCCGATCTGGCGGCCTGGTACGCGCGGGCCATGATCTTCGCCTTTCCGTCGCTCGACGAAGGCTTCGGAATGCCCATCCTCGAAGCCATGTCTGCCGAAATCCCGATCGTCACCTCCAGCCGTTCCGCCCTGCCGGAAGTCGCCGGCGATGCCGCCCTCCTGGTGGATCCCGAGAATGTGGAGGCGCTCGGACACGCACTACGGGATTTAACTCAAAACCGGGATTTGAGGCAGGATCTGACCCGGCGCGGCGTCGCGCGAGCCCGCTTGTTCACCTGGGAGAAAGCCGTCCGTGAAACCTGGGACGTCTATCGGAAACTTTTAGGTTAATACCCTGGCTTGATGTCCAAAGCCGTCAGCGGTCGTCGTCCACGGCGATCTTGAGTGCGCGCAAGAACCGATGATCCTGCGTCGTGAGCTTGATTTTGCCGGTGGTCTCGAATCCCCGCTTGGGCTCTTCCGCTACCTCGCTACGTTCCGCGTCCTCCTCCTCGCCATTCTCGTCCCGGCGATTGAAGCCGATCGTAGCTTCCAAGACCAGAAAAACGTCATAGCCGGCTTTCTTGATTTCGCCGATCGCTTCCGCGATCCGGTCGGACTCGGAAAGGGAATCGTTGATCGCGTTTCCCAGTTCCTGCATGAGGTGCTTCAATGGCTCGTCCACAGAGTACTCCCTTATGGTGGATGCGCCAGGGCCGCCCGGCGTTCCCTCCCATGGGTCTCGGTCCACCCGTTCCGATTGTAGTGGACAAGACTCAGGTTCACAAGCGCTTCCATACTTTCTATCGGCAGTTCTATCGCCTAACAGCACGGCTGGAACCCCAAGGTTGCAGCTTTTGTTACGATAAAAGTGGTGTGGACCCGTCCAGCAGCCCGTCTCGCAGCCCGTCATGGCCGCGAATTTGTCCGCCATGTAGTTCCCGCGGTGGCGAAACCCGCCAGGACCCTCTGGAACGACTTTATCGCCTTTCTGTTCTGCTGTTTAGCAGTCCCTTTCGGGTTTAAGACGGTGAGCCTGGCGAGGGCCTGGGCAAATCATAGCTCCGCGGACGCCTTTGGCGACCTCGTTCGCTTGTGCATTGCCGGCTTCTGCACTTTGGTCATGCTTTTGTTTGGCTTGTCATCGTTTCTGCGCGCACGTAAAATTTCGCGATCATGAGTGACCGTCTAGGTAAACCTGGCGAGTTCCCGTACACCCGCGGTGTCTACCGCGAGATGTACCGTAGCCGCCTCTGGACCATGCGCCAGTATGCCGGTTTCGGCACCGCGGAAGAAAGCAATCGTCGCTATCGCTACCTTCTCTCTCAGGGGACGACTGGGCTCTCGGTGGCCTTCGACCTCCCTACCCAAATGGGGCTCGATTCCGACAGCCCCATGGCCGCCGGCGAAGTCGGCCGTGTGGGCGTCGCCATTTCGTCCCTGGCCGACATGGAACGTCTCTTCGAGGGCATCCCGCTCCAGGGCGTTTCCACGTCGATGACGATCAATTCCACCGCCGCCATTCTGCTTTCCTACTACGCGCTGGTGGCGCGCGGGCAGGGCGCCAATTTGCGAAAGCTCTCGGGCACCATTCAGAACGATATCCTCAAGGAATACATCGCCCGCGGCACCTACATCTACCCGCCCCGTCCGGCCATGCGCATCATCACCGATATCTTCGCCTGGGCCGGCCGGGAAATGCCCGAATGGAACACCATTTCGATCAGCGGTTACCACATCCGCGAAGCCGGGTCCACTGCCGTTCAGGAACTGGCGTTCACCTTCGCCAATGCCATCGCCTACATTGATGCCTCGGTGAGCGCCGGCCTGCCGGTAGATTCCTTCGCCCCGCGCCTCTCCTTCTTCTTCAACTCGCACAACGATTTCCTGGAGGAGATCGCTAAGTTCCGCGCCGCCCGCCGCATCTACGCGAACCTCATGCGCGACCGCTTCGGCGCCCAGGACGCGCGCTCCCTGATGCTGCGTTTCCACGTTCAGACCGCCGGTTCCACCCTCACCGCGCAGCAGTCCGACGTCAATCTGGTCCGCACCGCGATGCAGGCCCTGGCCGCCGTCCTGGGAGGTGCGCAATCGCTCCACACCAATTCCCGCGACGAGGCCCTGGCGCTCCCCACCGAGGAATCGGCGCGGCTTGCCCTGCGCACCCAACAGATCGTGGCCTACGAATCCGGCGTCACCAACACGGTGGACCCGGTGGGCGGCAGCGAGCACGTCGAAGCCCTCACCGATTCGATCGAGCGGGGCGTACTGGACTACCTCAAGCGCATCGACGAAATGGGCGGCACCCTGCGGGCCATCGAGACCGGCTACATTCAGAACGAAATCCAGAATGCGGCCTACGACTATCAGCGCGAGATCGAATCCGGCCGCCGCATCGTGGTAGGGGTCAACCGTTTCCACCAGGACGAACNNGGTAGAGGAGAAGCTTACCGCTCTGGAGCAGGCCGCTCGCGGTGGAGACAATCTCATGCCGGTGATCTTCGACGCCGCCGGCGCCTACGCCACCGTGGGCGAAATCTCCGACCGCCTGCGCGGCGTCTTTGGCGAATACCGCGAGGGATGATTTTGTGGCACAGGCATTCTTGGGAAAGAATATACTTGACAACTCCGCAGTTGCCACCCGATGGAGTTGTCAAGTATATTCTTGCCCATTCTTGCCTGTGTGGATTTTCCGAACAAGTACGCGCGAGGCTCCGGCTGGCTGGGAAACGGGCGGAATGTTCTCAAGCGGTCGCGAGTGCCTGTCGAACGAGCCCTTTCAGATTGGGCAAGTCGCGTTCAATGACGCCCCAAATGATGTCGAGGTCAACCCCAAAATACTGATGTACGATGACGTTACGAAGACCGGCAGCCTGAGCCCACACGTTTTCGGAGTGAGCAGCACGGAATTGAGGCGAAAGGGCGCGGCACGCCTCGCCGATAATCATGAGGTGATGTACTACCCAGGTCTGCACTAACTCGTCACCGGCGAATGCGTCCCGTCCCTGTCCGGCGTGTTTCTCGATCCTCTCGATGGCTTCCAGTATGTCACCGAGGCGGACGCGGTCGTCTCTCAAAGAGGTAGAGCCTCCGACAGGACCCGCTCTCGAACCTTAGGCCGAAGCCCGCCCTCGGTCACCACATCCACAGACACGTGCAGCAAAGTCTCCAGATCGAGCAGCAGTCCACTGAGATCGAATAGCGTGCGCCCCGGTTCCATTTCAACCAGAAAATCGACGTCGCTTTCCGCGTCGTTGTCTCCCCGCGCAACGGACCCGAAAACGCGAACATTCCGGGCGCCTCTTTGGGCGGCCGCCCGTAAAATCTCATCGCGCTTCCCGAATCGAAGCTCCTGGAGTGTCATGACGCCTCTACACCTAATCTACCAGTTTGGTGGGCAAGCCAAAGCAGGCCCAACCGTCGCCCGGATCGCCGGTCCTTTCCTGTTAATTCTGCCGTCTCCACGCCTCCCCCTCACACCGTACTCTTCCGCACTAGTACCACGTTTCTTTACCACTCCGGACCCGGCATTGTATCCTAACAGCCTGTGAAGACTCCCTACAGGATCGCCTTCTGGTTCTGGGTTCTGGCGGCTTGGGGCCAGCCCGCCGATTCCCCATACACAGCCCTGGCCTCTCAACTGTTCTCGGCTCCCGACCCAGGCGCGCGCGAAGCCCTGCTCTCCTCCCGGAAGGAATTGGTCACCCCGGCTCTTGTAAAGGCGATGAACGACCTGGGTGGCCAGATCTTCGACCATCGCGACTATGTCAACGCGTTGAAGCTGTATACACTCGCCTGCGGAGTCGCGGAAAGCATCGGCGACCATGTCGGCGTGGCCAAATGCACCTATGACTCGGGCCTTTGCCATTCCCGGCTGTCCCACGCCGATGAGGCCCTCGCCTTGTACCAGCAGGCGCTCCCCCTCTTCGAGGCCAACGCCGACCACGCCGGCGCCGTCAGCGTCCTGAACGCCATCGGTGTTCTGCTCCACCACCGCGGCGACCTTCAGGAATCGGTCTATTATTTTGGACAGGCGCTAACCGAAGCCGACCTCGCCGGCAGTGAAGTCTCCGTCGCCCAAACCCAAACTAACCTGGGTAACGCCTACAGGGACCTGGGGAATCTGCGAGGGGCTATCCAGTCTATGCAAAAAGCGCTGGAAACCACCCGCAAGCTCCACATGGACCGGCAGTCTGCCTGGATCATGAACAATCTGGGTAGTGTCTACTACCAACAGTACGACACGGAACTGGCGCTCAGTTATCACCTGCAGAGCCTGACACTCAAGGAGAAACAGAAGGACGCCGATCCCGCCGACATCGCCAGCTCCACCATGAACGTCGGCTTGGACTACCAAATGCTCGGTAACTACGCCAAGTCGGCGGCCTCCTACGATCGCGTCCTCGATCTCACCGCGGGGGGCAATTCCCCGGCACTCCATGCGCTGGTGCTTTACAACTACGGCGAATTGCTGCGCAGGCAGGGGCACAATGCCCAGGCCACGGTGAAGCTGACCGCCGCATTGGGGGAGGCGGAAAAGTTGCCTGATCGCTCCACTGCCGCACACTGCCGTATCACCCTCGGCGAGATCGCCATCGACGACGGCCGTTTCGAGGACGGTCTGAAACTCGGCGAGCCGGCGCTCCAGTACGGACGTCAGACCGGCGAGGTGCGCGCGATCACCCGAGCCGACGAGGTGGTGGGCGCCGCACTCCATGCGCTCGGCAGGAACGCGGAGGCGGAAACCGCCTTCCAGGAGGCGATCCGCCTCACCGAGGAATTGCGCTTCCAGTTGCCCGGCGACCAGCGGAGCAACGCCAACTTCATGAATGAGCGGACCAGCGTCTTCCTGAGGATGGCCGAGCTGGAGATTGGCAGGGGGCGTCCGGAAGCTGCGATGGCGTATGTCGAGCGCTCCAAGGCCCGTGCTTTGTTCGATGTTCTGTCGAGCGGTCGAGCGGATATCACCAAGGCCATGAGCGAAGACGAGCGCCGCCGGGAAACCCTCCTCAACCGCGGCATCAGCCGCCTGAATGAACAGATCCTGCAGGAAACCCAGCGAGAGTCTCCCGACCGTAAGCGGCTCACCGAGTTCGCCGTACAGTTGGAAAAGGCGCGTAACGATCACCGCTCCTTCGAAATCGCGCTCTACGCCGAGCACCCGCAGCTCAAGGTGCAGCGTGTGGCCTTCGAGCCGGCCTCACCTCGCGATCTGGTAGCCGCGCTGCCGGACTCCAACACGGCCCTGCTCGAATACACAGCCATCGGTGACCAGTTGATGTACCTCTTCGTCATCACGCGCGCACCAGGCGGCGCGGCAGCCCAGCTCAAGCTCTACAAGCTGCCGGTACGGAAAGACGCCCTGGATCGCGACGTGGCCCGCTTCCGGGAACAGGTCGCCACGCGCGATCTCGACTACCGCAAGCTGGCCATCTCCCTCTACCGCGATCTCATCGAGCCGGCCGCCGATCAACTGCGCGGCAAGACCACGCTGGTCATCGTGCCCGACGGCGTATTGTGGCAACTGCCGTTCCAGGCGCTCGAAAACTCTCCGGACCACTACCTCCTGCAGGACCGCGCGGTATTCTACACGCCTTCGTTTTCAGTGCTGCACGAGATGCAGAAACTCCACCAGGCGCGCAAGCCCGGGCAGCCGAGCCTGCTTGCGGTGGAGGCGGCCCGGCTTCCCTCGTCGCAGCGCGAGGTGGACGGTTTACGCCAGGTTTATGGGCCGGAGAAGATCAAGATCTTCAATGCCGCCGATGCCGATGCGGACAGCATCAAGCGCGAGGCTCCCAATTACCAGGTCCTGCACCTGGCCGCCCATGGCGTGTTCGAAAATCGCAATCCCATGAATTCCTACCTGGTCCTGGCCAAGGCCGGAAAGCCGGAAGCGGGCGTCCTGGAGGCGCGCACCATGATGGATCTGGATCTGCGGGCCGACATGGTGGTCCTGTCCGGATGCGAGACCGGCCGCGGCGATGGTGGCGGAGAAGGTCTGATTGGCATGTCCTGGGCCCTGTTCATTGCTGGCAGCCCCACCACGGTAGCCAGCCAATGGAAGGTAGAGTCCGACAGTACCAGCGAGCTGATGCTGGATTTTCACCGGAATCTGCACCATGTCACCAAGGCCCGAGCCCTGCAGCAGGCCGCCCTGGAAGTGATGAAGAAGCCCGAGTACCGCCACCCCTTTTACTGGTCCGGTTTCGTCCTGATGGGCGAAGGCTGGTAGCGATCACCGGCCGCTCCTGTACAATCAGTTCATGAAGCGCTTCGCCTTTACGTTTGCCCTTGCTGCCTCCGCGGTCTTCGCAGCAACCCCCGAGGAGTTCTCCACCTCGGCCGGCACTCTTCAGCTCACGCCCATCCAACACGCCAGCCTGATGATTAAAGCAGGTGGAAAGGTGATGTACGTCGATCCGGCCCAGGGCTCCTACGACGGATTGCCCCAGGCCGACTACATCCTGATTACCGACATCCACGGCGACCACATGGTCCCGGCACTGGTCGATAAGCTGAAAAAGCCCGGCACCGTGATTCTGGCGCCCAAGGCCGTGGCCGAGAAGGTCGCCGGCGCCACCGTGATTTCGAATGGCGAGTCCAAAACGATCGGCGATTTCAAGGTGGAAGCNNGGAAACGGGTACATCGTCACCTACGGCGGCAAGCGGTTCTATTTCTCAGGCGACACCGAAGGGACCCCCGAGATGAAGGCGCTCCGCAACATCGATGTGGCGTTTGTCTGCATGAATCTGCCATTCACCATGACGGCCCAGGACGCCGCTGTGGCGGTGCGCGCCTTCCACCCCGCCATCGTCTATCCGTATCACTACCGCGGCCAGGACACCGCTGTGTTTGCGAAGGCGCTGGAAGGCACCGGCATCGACGTCCGCCTGCGCGATTGGTACGCAAAGTAGGACAGACGATCGTTTTTCCGTCGTC
>PMTT01000894.1:8256-16410 GCA_003167275.1 Bryobacterales bacterium
CCAGACTAAAGCCCGCCCTTCCTCCCGCCACCCATTCCGCCACCTTCGCTCGACGGGGGAACGATCCCTTTGAGCCGCATGTAGACCGTCATGGTGCCGTAAACCTCGTCGATGTGGAGGGTGTTCTGGATCAACACCGCCAGCTTGGGGCGTTGAGCGCCACCGCGGCCAGCGACCATTTCCATCGCGGTTTTGTCGTCCATGCTGTCCCAGGCGGCATCGCACGCATCGAAGGATGCCTTCAGGGCGGCCACTAGATCGGCTTTCGCGGTTTTGCCGGTGGCCGCGTTCGGCTTCCGTTCACCGGTGAGGCCGCTGCAGCCTCCAATCTGGCCGGCGACGTGGGCCACGCGTTCGCCGAACGACTGTAATTCGGGTGTGGGTTTGAAGCTGTAAGCCTCTTCCGGCATTTTGTCGGCGGCTTTCAGCAGATTGTTCTTGATTCCGGTGTAGGCTGCCTTCCCTTCAGCGATCATCGGGTTTTGGGCGTGCAGGGCGCCGGCGACCGAGGCGGCGAGAATTAACAAGAGTGTACGGTTCACGTGGGTAATTCCTCCAGGAATTGGATTTGGGAGACCTCTGTCATTCTATCCTACCGGCTCTGCCCCACGTTCCGGGAACATAACTTACGGGCCCGTCGTATGGGTGTTTGAACGGAGAAGGAGGTGCAGTGATGTTTTGCGATCGATGTGGTACCAGGTTGCACGAATCGGCCCGATTCTGTCCGGCCTGCGGCAAAGCGATGGGCACCGTTCCGCTGATGCCGGTTCAGAGCCGGATTGGGGGCCATGTGCGGCTGCTGGGCATCCTGTGGCTGGCGCTTTCCGCCTTTCGCCTGATCCCAGGCCTGTTCCTGGTGGCCCTGTTCCGTCACGGAACCTTCGATTTCCTGCCGCCCGAGGTCCCATTCTTTGTACATGGCCTGATCAAGGCGGCGGGTGGGTTGATTCTGGGTTCGGCCGTTCTCGGCATTATGGCCGGTTGGGGACTCCTGGACCGCCAGCCGTGGGCCCGCATGCTGGCGATCGTCATCGGCTGCGTCAACCTGATCGACATGCCGTTCGGCACGGCGATCGGCGTCTATACCCTGTGGGTGCTGCTACCAGCAAAATCCGAAGAGGAGTACCGCCAGATCGCCCGGGCCGCGTAGCCATACTGGGGCAGGCAATCTGATGGTGGCGCTGCGCGAGGAGTGAGTCATGGGGCTACGTGGCAGAAACTAGACCCACTGCGTAAGCAAGGCGATAGACTTCTCTTGAAAACACCCTGGTGGGGCGGACCCCCTGGTCCGCGGCCGACGCCCCCGTCGGCCCGTTGGCGTCGCGCCGGAATTTGATCCAATGGCGACAGCGGGTCCGGGGGGACNNGTTGGCATCGCGCCGGGATTTGATCCCAGGGGAGACAGCGGGTCCGGGGGGACCCGCGCGGACCAGGGGGTCCGCCCCACCAGTAACGTCATGGCACCCCCGCCAGCCGCCGGGCTGCCGCGAGACCGCCGGCGCGCTGGATTCCTGGGACGAAGAAGCGCTCGACGAAATCCTGATCGCTGCCTGAAAAACCGGCGAGGTCGGCCTGCAGATCGACGGGTTGCCGCGAAACCGCCCCTGCGAACACGCACCACACGCCCGCCTTGCCTAAGCCAACCAGCCGGGTCTTGGGAGTGTTCAACCAGGCGAGCGCAGTCAGAATGTCCTGCACCCGGTTGGCGTCGTCGGATTGGTTAAACGTCAGGAACATCTTGACGGAGCCGTCCCGCGGCGCCACCGCGCTACCGGTCTGGAAGGCGTCGATCATCAGAACCGACCGCCCCGACTGGATCAGCCCGCGAACTTCGGCGCTCTGCCTCGCGGCCTCCGCGCCTCCCGGATCCACCACGAGCGCCGGAGGGTTCGAGTCCGATCCCTTGACCCAGATGCCCGGGATGCGGTCGCCCTTACCGGCGCGGCCCAACAGGATGCGCTCCCCATCCACCTGGCTGCGTACCTCGGCCGGCCAGTCTGCGCCCAGAGCAGCGGTCAACCGCTCGCGGGGACTCTCGGACTGGTCCTTGGCGAAGCGCATCCATTCCTCGAAAAGCTGCTGGTACGAGAGGGCATTGTCCGGCAATTTGCGATTGAGCAGCACCAGCATGTCCTGGAGCTTCTCGATGCGAATGGACTTCTCTTTCAGCTTGGTGGCGTCGGTCTCGCCCAGAACGTGCTTGCCGAAGAACGCATACATGGCTTCGCGGTTCGGCTGGTTGTAGTTGTGGGGCGCGTCCAGCAGCAGCGTCTCCACGTCTTCGCCCTTCCCATAGAGATCGTAGATTCGCCGCACGGCGGGGTACTCCTCGCGCAGCATATTGCGCGTCCAGTCCCCTGTGGCGGCAGTCATAAGCATCGGCCGCGGCGCCATCATCGCGGCGATCTCCGCGTTGTTAGTGTCCAGGCGCAGGTTGGGCGCGTTCTCGCAGAGTCCTCCGCCCTGCATGATCAGGGAGACCATGTTGGCGGGCGCGGAGAACTGGATCCGGTCGTCAACCGCCGAGACCAGCAGCGTCTGCGTGGCGCCGCCCGAGGCGCCCGTGGCCCCGATCATGTGCGGGTTCACGCCCGCCAGCGATTCCAGGAAATCGATCGCCCGGATCGAGTTCCATAACTGCAGCCCCAGCGGCCCGAAACCCCAGAGTTGCTCCACGGGTTTGTCGCCGAAATCGTGGGGAGTCTGGATCGTGTCGTTGTAGCCCACCATGTCATAAGCGAAGACTACGTAGCCCTGTCGCGCCAGGCTGATGGCGCGGGCCGGCACGGAGGCGATTGTGGTGTGCTCCAGCCGTCCGTAGTTCCAATGGCCGTGCGGAGTGATCACGGCCGGGAATCCTTCCGGCGGCGCGGGCCGCAGCGGCCGATAGAGGTTGCCGCCCAGGTAGTATCCCGGCAGGGTCTCGAGCAGCACCTTCTCGATGGAGTAGTCGCGGTTCTCGATGCGCCCGAAGATCTGCGGATGGAGGTCGTTCTTCGGGAACATCGGGAGGAGCCCCGCCGCGGCCAGAATCTGCGTGCGCAGGCGTTCCTTGCGGGCCTGCCACTCGGCCAGCGTCTGGTACGCCTTGGGGGCGAAGTGCGTATCGGTATTCGGAGGATCGAGATTCCGCGCGTCTTGCGCGGGTATCTGTGCCTGCGCCACAAGGCAGGCGGTGAAAACCACGAGAAGGTACCGCATGGCTATAAGGTTAACCCCGTGGGGTATGCTTTAGCTTGCCCAGCGCTGGCGGAGCCCAGTATTCTTGCCAGGCGGCTCTACGCCGCTGTCACGATACACTGGGCAAGCTAAAGCATGCCCCACGATTCGGTACAATCCAGAAGAAGCAGGAGAAGAATTCGAATGCCAGAGCAGACCACACGCCGGATCCCGGTCCGTAGCCTTTTCCGGACGATTTTCGCCGCGGCCGCAGCCGTAACCTGCGGATCCGTCGCTTTCACACCGCAGCCGGTATATGGCCAGGCCGCCGAGCCCAAGACCGCCGAGCAGGTTTTTCAGAACATCACCCAGCTCAAAGGGACGCCCGCCGACCAGGTGATGCCCGCGATGAATTTTATCTCCGCCTCTCTCGGTGTGGATTGTGCGTTCTGCCATGTGCAGGGCAAGCCCGAGGCTGACGACAAGCCGCAGAAGAAGACCGCCCGCGAGATGATGGCGATGCAGGCGATGATCAACAAAGAAAGCTTCCGGGGCCAGCGCCAGGTGACCTGCTACTCCTGCCACCGGGGATCCGCGCGTCCCGTGAGCATGCCGCCGATCACAGAGTCAGACGCGCCGCCGAAGGCAGCGGCGCCCACTACTCCGCCCCCCGCCTCCACGGCGACCGTGGACTCGATCATCGAGAAGTACGTGACCGCCGTGGGCGGCGCAGAGGCGATGCGTCAGGTCTCGACTCGCGTCATGAAGGGTGTGATCATCGCGGGCGGAGTGGCGACTGCCATCGACGTGATCACCAAGGCCCCCAACAAACGCATCACCATCACTCACAACGCCTCTATGACGGATGGGCACCCGAACGACAGCCTTACGGCTTTCGACGGAAAGGCTGGCTGGATGGGAAATACGGGAAGGCCGGCGCGGGACATGTCCGGTCCCGAGTCGGAGGCGTCTTCGCTCGACGCCGAGTTTGCCTTGCCACTGCGGCTGAAAGAGATTTTCCCGCAGCTTCGGCGGGGCCGTCCGGAAGAGATCCTCGGCATGCAGTGTGAGGTGCTGAACGGCTCGGGACCCGGCCGCCCGACGGTGCGTCTATACTTCGACACCAAGTCGGGCGTACTGGTCCGGATGGTGCGCTACGCCGAAACCCCCCTCGGCCGGAGTCCGACACAGATCGATTACACCGATTACAGGGCGATCGGCAGCGTCAAGATCCCCTTCCAATGGACCCTGTCGCGGACCAATGGCCGATTCACGATTCACATCAACGAGGGGACGGAGAACGTCCCGGTAGACGACGCGAAATTCGCCAAGCCGATGTAACACGGGCATCCTTGCCTGTGTTACAGCAACTTCGCCCTTAGGCCCGCGGCATCGAATCCCGCGGCACGGTAGATCTCATCGGGCTTTCCCGAACGCGAGAATTCGTCCATCCCGAAGACGCGGTCCGCATGGTCCGCAGGCAGTAGGAACGGGTACAGGAACCCGCGCCACCCGTTGTGCAGCGCCACCACCCACTGGCGTTCTTCGTCGCTCAGGATTTCGGTGGCCTTCTTCGGATCGGTCCGCCTCAATTCCTCGTAAAGCTGGGGCGAAGTCACCGCCACAATCTTGATGTCCGACACTTCCTCCAACTCCGGAAGGATCGTCAAGACATTAGCCATCACCTGTCCACCCGAGATCGCCAGGACCTTCTTCGGCTTTCCGTTCTGCCGGAATCGCTTGAAGACGTAGGCGCCATAGATGGCCTCGTGTGCCGGCGGGACGCCATCGCTGCGTTTCAGCACCGGTGTGCCCGGGCGCACCGCGGAGAAGACCACCGGTTCGCCCCGAGCGGCCGCGTAGAACAGCATTTCGATGGCTTCGTTCGCGTCCAGGGGCTTGTACACCTTGATGCCGGGATAGGCGGTGAAGAGCGACATCCAGAAAAGCCCGTGATGCGTCGGTCCGTCTTCCCCGGTTTCGGGGCCATCGTGGGCCGCCAGCATAATAAAGAAACTGGACGCCCGCGGGTTGACCGCAGTGTTGATCAAAGTCATGCGGACGGCATTGGCCATCATGGGCGTGAACACGCCGTACGTGGCGAAGGCAGTCATCGGGCGGAAGCCGCCGGGGAGAATGTCCTGTCCCATGGCGCACGACAGCATGGCCATATTCTGCTCGGCGATCCCAAAGCGGAATCCGCGCCCCAGGGGGTTGTCCGTCGTCTGAATTCCGTAGACGCTCTCGGCCTTGCCGGTGAGAATCGACTTCATCAGGTCGCCCGCGCCCACGTAGAAGAACGCCGTATGCTTCATCGCCCAGGCGAACCAAGCCTCCGTAGCCTTGCGGGTGGCCACCGACTCGCCTTCCTTGAAGACCAGTTCCGGCGGCAGGACGTCCGGCCGCACGAAGCTGGTGTAATCGGCGATCGGTCTCCCCGCCAGTGCCGTTTCCATGCGCTGGACCAATTGAGGTTCCGGGACGATGCTGGCCGCGGCTGCCTCCAGGCGCGCCGCCAGGTAATCGCGATCCCCCCTGGCCAAGGCATCGATGACCACGCGGATATCGGCTACTGTGTCGCCCGCCTTGCCGGGGATCTCGAATCCCAAAGTCCGCAGAGCCTGAACGTATTCGTCATGTTTGAGCGGCGCCCCGTGCGAATCGGCTGTGCCTTCGAGCCGTCCGTATCCCAGGCCCTTGGTGGTGTGGCTGATGATCACGGTGGGACGAGCCGGGTCCAACCCGCCTGAAACCGCACCGCCTGAAACCGCACCGCCTGAAACCGAGCCGCGACCGTGAGGGAGCGGTTTTCGCCCTGATCCGATTCCCCCCGCCGCCAGCCGGTAAGCATAGGCCAGTTCCCGAACATTGTGGCCGTCGACCTCGATAATGTTCCAGCTCTGCGAGAACCAGTGGTTCAGGTAGGCTGAAGGCAGCACTTCGGTGATCGGCCCGTCGATCCCAAAGGTGTTGTAATCCAGCGTGACGATCAGGTTCTCCACGCCCAGGGTGGCTGCCAGGTTGCGCGCCTCATAGCTCATTCCCTCTTCGGTTTCAGCGTCGCCGGCGATCACGAAGGCCTTGGTAGCGAGCCCGCACGACCGGTGCAGCAGGGCGAACCCGAGCCCCGCCGAGAAGCCGTGTCCGGAGGATCCAGTCGAGGTATCGGCCAGCGCATAGTGGGATTCCACGTGGCCGCTGGGGCCGCCCCACCGTCGGAAGCGGGCCAGTTGCTCGGGATAGACGGCCGCCTTCTGCACCTCCGGCGATAGCGTGACGCCCTTCTGCCGGAGGGTTTCGTAAACCAGCGACACCAGCCCATGAAACAGCGGCGAGCAATGCCCCGCGGACCACACGATGCGGTCGCGTCCGGGGTGCTTGGGATTGCACGGGTCGAAGGCCACCACCCCGCTCATCAGGAGGGTGAGCACCTGCTCGGCCTTGGACGACGATCCGCCCGGATGGCCCGATTGGGCAGCGTCCACGGCGGCAAAGGCCAGCCCGCGGACCACGCGGCACAGGTTGGCGATCTTAGCCTCATCGATCTCCCGCATTGGTTCTAGCGGCAGGCCCCTGAGGTTGAGGTATGCACCCCCCTCGGCGCGATACTGTCGGCGTTCGGGCTCGATTGCCTCGATGGCGCCTTTTTCCAGAAGGTTGTAGCGGCTGACTGCAATGGACACGGAATACCTCCACCCGAATTCGGAGTCTATAGGTATTATATATCCCTTTATCCGATTTAGGCCGCGATTCGCCGGCTGGGAGGTGCAACCGCCGCAACCGAGCCGCGACCGTGAGGGAGTGGTGTTGACTGGTGAGGAAATCCCCAAAATGGCTAAGCACCCGCTACGGGCCAACTCGCCGTCAAGCCCCCGCCAGGATCCGGTGTACCCGCTCGGCGTTCTCGCGAACTTCGTCTTTCGCGCGCGGGAATAGGCCGATGAACACGCCGTCGGTTGGCTTGATGCTCTCATAAGCGGTTCGGAAAGCCTGGTCCGCATTCGTGACGCGACCCGCGGCCAGGATCTTGAATGCAAAACACGGTTTTCTGGTGGTCCGCATGACCTTGTACATGCGGGCGGGGTCGCTCTGGAGGTAACAGTCACCCTGCATTTCCACCAACTCGCCGTTCAGCACCTGCTTCCATTCCGCGGTCGAGCGTGTGCGGTTGTAAACGCAGCCGGCATAGAAATCGACATCCCAACCCTGCTCTTCCACCATGGCGATGACTTCCGGCTTGTGGGTGCCCACGCCTACCATCGTGCCCAGGTCGCGAAGCTTCTTGCACCACTCCCTGACTTCGTCCATGGCGCCATTCTGAAAGGCCTTGTCGGTGGTCTCCCCGTGGTGATAGACCGCCAGTGGCTGAAATGCCTTGACGAAGGCGGATGGATCTCCCATCCCCTGGGCAACCAGGTGCATTTTCCCCCCTTCGGCCAGAAACCGTTCCAGGTCCGGCTGCCCGCGGCCTCCGGGGTAGTAGTTGAAGGTGTCGATCCCGAACCGGTTGCACTGGTGCAACACTTCGCAGACCCGCTCCGCGGTGAAGTACTCCCGCATCACCGTGCCCAGGGTCTGATTAAAGTGAGCGAAGCCGTAAAATGTGTTGCAGCCACAGATCAGGCGGCTGATCTCGGCGTTGCCGAATCTCATCTTCGGAACCTGAACCTGGGAGGCCGGCCGCGGAGACGCCGTGGACTGCGGCGGGCCGCCCTGATCTCGCGTTTCGGCCGCGGTGGCCGCGACTCCAGCCAGTCCGGCCGCAGCCGCTGCGGAGTGCAGAAAGTTGCGTCGCGTGTCAGCCATCAGGTGCCCTTTCTATCGGTCAGATTCCAGTCGCTGCGGGTGCCGCGCAAAAGAGTACAAGACCATCTTATCCTTAATACGAGCGGCCGCAAGGGGGGCTCAACCGTTTTGGGATTTCGCGCTTCAAGCGGGCAACCGCCCTGATGGTCGCGGCTCGGTTGCGATTGTCGCTGATTCAGCGTGAGTTAC
>PMTT01000647.1:0-4078 GCA_003167275.1 Bryobacterales bacterium
CGCTACCAGCATCTGCGTGCCCAAATGCGGATCTTGAACCGGAAGATGATCAAGACCATTCCCAAACAGGCTTACGACGACATCGGAGACGCCATCGGTATCCGGCGAAACGGCGTGATCGTGCTCGAGACTGAAGACGAGAGTTGTGTGCTGACAGACGCCTGCCTTTTCGACTGGCTTGACGACGGCAAAAACGTCGTTGAGCACTATTGGGAGAAGCAAGCAGCGGGGCTGGAAGCGGAGGACGGCTATCTCCTGAAGGCATGTCTCGGGGACGAATACAGGATTCTCACTATCGAGTCCTTCGTGCCCGGCGCTGGGGTCTACTGCCGGGATCTCTTGAAGCAGGGTTTCCTGCGGCGGCCCGAGAAACTCTTCCTCATGGACGTTGGCATAAGCCAAAGCCCCGACATGAAGTATATGGCACTGGCCACCCGGACCATCTGCTTCGGCGAGTACTGGATCACAACCGGCGCCGCCCTCCCCATTACGGCGGCGGAAGTAATGGAAGATGTTCAACTCCTGACGGTGCAACCCCAGTTTGCCGATCTGCCGGGGTCGCTCCTGATTGTGCGCGCTTGCCTGGCGGCGGGGGCTTCGGAACAGATTCGATATGACAATCCGCCGAAATCGAAAGAGCGTGTCCACAAGGGCAGCACGATTGACCCTACCGACCTTTGCCGCTGCCGGAGCGGGTTGATGTACAAGTATTGCTGCGGGCGCGTCAAAGCGGCGACGTAGCAGTCTTTGTAGGGTATGCTTTAGCTTGCCGTAGACTGGTGGGCAAGCTAAAGCATACCCTACCTACTCCGTCAGATACCAGGGGACGTTGACTACGTTGATCCGCTGGTTGCCTTTCAACAGCAGGAGGCCCTTCAGGACGGCGGCCCGCTGATTGTGCAGGAAATAGTGGTACCAGTGCCCCTCCACCAACTCGGGGATCAGGACGGCGATGTAGCGGTCGGGATACTTCCCGGCCAGCCCGGTCACGAAATCGAGGATGGGACGGAACAACAGGCGATAGGGCGATTCCACTACGGTTAGCTTCGGCACCGGGAGACCCAGTTCCAGAATCGGCCCTTCGACGAGGTGGCACCAACTGGCCCGCAGATCCTCGGACTCGCCGATCTTCACTTGCAGAACATACACGTCTGTGGACAGGTTGATGGCGAAGCGCAGGCCCTTTTGGGCGATCTTGTTCCAACTCTGGATGGGAACCACGACAATCGGCGGATTGAGGTGGGTCAGGTCGAGGGGCGTCTTGAGCTCCAGCTCTTTCCCGACCGCGTTGTAGTGGCGATGCACTGCGAACATCAGGATCAACAGCGACGGGATCAGCAACACGGTAACCCAGGCGCCCTCCAGAAACTTGGCGGACAGCACGACAACGAGGGTGATGGCAGTGGCGATGGCGCCCAGACCGTTGATGAACATGCTCTGCCGTGCCCCGCGGCCTCCGTTCCGCTTCCAGTGGACCACCATGCCGGCCTGCGAGAGGGTGAACGCCAGGAAGGCGCCCACCGCGAATAGCGGGATCAGGCGGTCGGTGACTCCATTGAAGATAAACAGCAGGAGGCCCGCGAGAAACGCGAGCACATAGATGCCTTGCGAGAAGACCAGCCGGCGTCCGCGCGAGGTGAAGCCATGCGGGAGGTAGCCGTCTCCGGCGACGATCTGGCAGAGGCGCGGAAAATCGGAAAACGCGGTGTTCGCGGAGAGAGCCAGCACCACGACCACCGAGGCCATGGTGGCGAAGTAGAAGACACCGTGGCCGGAAACCGCGGCGACTAACTGCGAGAGCACACTCTGATACCCGGGCTCGCCTGGGTCGGAGGCGCCGACCTGGTAGAGGCGGGCCAGCCAGGCGATCCCGCCCAGCATCAGGATCAGGATTCCGATGATGGCCGTCAGGGTTCGGCGCGCGGACTGGACCGCGGGCTCGCGGAACGCCTTCACCCCATTGCTGACCGCCTCGACGCCGGTCATGGCGGTGCAGCCGCTCGAAAAGGCCTGCAGGAGCACCCAGGCTCCGGCCACAGTGGCAGTGCCCTTGAGAGGGGATGGTGGGATGACGGGAGTGGGGTGTCCGCCGCTCAAGAGAGCCTTGACCAGACCCCAGACGATGGCGGCTAACAGGGACAGGATGAACGCGTACGTGGGCACCATGAAGACGTTGCCGGTTTCCCGGATGCCGCGCAGATTGACCAGTGTCACCGCAACCAGGATGCCCAGACAGATGGCCAGGGTGTGTGGCTGGAGGCTGGGAATCGCCGAGACCAGCGCGCCGACTCCGGCCGAGATGCCGACGGCGACCACCAGGATGTAGTCCACGATCAGAGCGGCCGCAGCCAGCAGCGCGGCGTGCGGCCCAAGGTTTTCGCGCGCCACGGTGTAAGAGCCGCCCCCGCCCGGATAGGCGGCGATGGTTTGCAGGTACGAAATGAAGACGATGGTCAGGAGGACGATAATGCCCGTGCTGATCGGGACGACGTATTGAATGCCGAGAGCGCCCAGGGGGATCAGCAAGGTGAGCGCTGCCTCAGGGCCGTAAGCCGCTGAGCTGAGCGCATCGAGGCCGAATACACCGATGCCCGCCAACGGGCCCAGGCGCTGTTCCGAGTCTTCAAAGCTGGCCAGAGGCTTGCCGAACAGGAAATCTCCGAGCGACATAGGAACCATTATGCCGTGGCGGAGGCTTTGGCGCTTGCCAGGATTCTGAGGTCAAATGGCTGGATATGGTCAGATTATGGCTAGTACGAAAGCGGCATTACCGCATGCGGGTTCTGTGTCTCTTGCAGGCGACTTACCTGATAGAATTGCTGTGGGAACCCGGCAGCAAGTGGGGTTAGTGTTCGCTCCTAAGTGTCGCTGACTTTTGTCGCCGGGTTCTCGCTCTCAGATCTGATCGTGGGGATCAGCACACATCGTGGTGTGGAACCCATCCGGTGGCCATTTCTGGATGGGATTGGCTTTCTTCCTGGCTGGGCAAGCTAAAGCATACCGTACGGAGATCACAGCTTGAACAGTTCCCGCAGCCTGCGGGTCTGGGCGCGGCTGACGGGGATCTCGGTGTGCTTTTTGTCGTCCATGCGCAACTGGTAGCTGGACTTGAACCAGGGCACCACTTCCTTGATCCGGTTGATGTTCACCAGGTAGGAACGGTGCACCCGCCAGAACAGGTCGCGATCCAGATTGGCCTGCAGGTCTTCGATGGTCCGGTAGGTGGACTGGCCTTCGATGGTGGTGCTCACCAGCGTGATCAGGCCATTGTCAATGGTCGCGTAAATCACGTCATTGGCATCCACGATGAAATGCCGGTTGTTGGCTCGGGCCAGCAGCTTGGTTCGCGTCGTCGCGGGGCTGGCACTCTTCCCGGCAACGGGCGGTTCGGGCGGTTCGGGAGCCCTGGTGTCCTGGATCGTGCGCCTGGCCCGGTCGATGGTTTCGGCCAGGCGGGCCTTGTCCAGCGGCTTGAGCAGGTAGTCCATGGCCTCCAGCCGGAACGCCTCCACGGCGTACTGGTCATAGGCGGTTACGAAGATGATATGGGGCGGATCGATGCCGTTTTCCCGTAACCGGCGGACCACGCCGATTCCGTCCAGGCCCGGCATATTCACGTCCAGGAAAACCAGCTCCGGTTCCAGGTTCCGGATCAGCTCCAGGGCCTCCAACCCGTTGGAACCTGTTGCAATTATTTCCACTTCCGGGAAATCATTCAACAGATAGGAGAGCTCGTCGCAGGCCAGTTGCTCGTCATCTACGACGATCGTCGTAAGTGTAGCCGTCGCACGTTCTCTCATGGAGTTGGTATTATAGCATTTCGACCCTAAGGAGAACGTAGATTGCCCAATCCAGATAACGTCCAAATTGCGCCCGCCGAAGGCAAACTGGGTGTCCTGATACCCGGTTTGGGCGCAGTGACGACCACTTTCATCGCCGGGCTAGAGGCTATCAAGCGAGGCATGGGGAAACCGATCGGCTCCCTGACCCAACTCGGCACCATCCGTTTGGGGAAACGAACGGAGGGACGGAGCCCCGCCATTAAGGATTTCGTACCGCTCGCGAGCATCGAAGACAT
>PMTT01000647.1:4177-5883 GCA_003167275.1 Bryobacterales bacterium
CGGCTGACCATGATCTGGTGCGGCTCGACTGAGGTGTTCCATCAGTCCGCCGCGGTCCACGCCACCCTCAAGGATTTCGAGTGCGGCCTGCAAAAGAACGACCCGGAGATCTCGCCCAGCCAGATTTATGCCTACGCCGCGCTCAAGTCCGGCGTGTCCTACGCCAACGGGGCGCCGCACCTGACCACGGACATGCCGGCGTTGCTCGAACTGGCGCGCAACATGAATCTGCCCTTGTCCGGCAAGGACTATAAGAGCGGCCAGACGTTCATGAAGACGCTCATCGCCCCGGGCCTGAAGTCGCGTATGCTGGGCCTGAACGGCTGGTTTTCCACCAACATCCTGGGCAACCGCGATGGCGAAGTCCTGGATGACCCGGGCTCGTTCCGGTCCAAGGAGGTCACCAAGTCGTCGGCCCTCGAATATATCCTCCAGGGCGACCTGTATCCCGACTTGTACAAGGATTTCTACCACAAAGTTCGGATCGAGTACTATCCCCCGCGGGGCGATGCCAAAGAGGGCTGGGACAACATCGATATTTTCGGATGGCTGGGCTATCCGATGCAGATCAAGATCAATTTTCTGTGCCGCGACTCCATTTTGGCGGCGCCGCTGGTTCTGGATATCGTACTATTCATGGATCTGGCGCAGCGCGCCGGCATGCGCGGCATCCAGGAATGGCTGTCGTTCTATTTCAAGGGACCGATGCACGCGGCCGAAGTCTACCCGGAGCACGACGTCTTCATTCAGCTCATGAAGCTGAAGAACACGCTGCGATGGATGCGGGGTGAGGACCTCATCACGCACTTAGGTCTGGAATATTACGACTGATAGCTGTATCGTTTAAGAGGACGCGGGGGCTCGGGAGCAGAAGTCTTCCCGCGTCGCCGCGTCTCAATGTCTAGGAGCATATGAAGGTACTGGTCATCGGGGGGACTCTATACATCGGCCGCCTGCTGGTGGACGAGTTGGTGAAGGGCGGCCACGATGTGGCGGTGCTGCACCGCAAGCCAAAGCACGACTTGGGCAGGCGCGTCGAGAACCTCATGGCGGACCGCAATGACGTCGATTCGCTACGCGAAGCCCTGTCTGGCCGGCGATTTGAGGTAATTTTCGACAATGCATACGATTGGCAGCGTGGCACCACCGCCTCGCAGGTGGAGGCGACGGTGCGGGCGTGCGGCGACCGCATCACCCGCTACGTGTTCATGTCGAGCGTGGCCGCGTATGGCGATGGCCTGAACCACAAGGAGAGCGATCCGCTCGCCCCCGACTATCATGTTGACCCGTACGTGCGCCACAAGGCGACCACGGAACGTCTGCTGTTCCGCATGCACGCGCATTCGGGTTTCCCGGTGGTCACCTTCCGCCCGCCGTACATTTACGGGGGCAATAATCCGTTTTATCGCGAGCAGTTTTTCTGGGACCGGTTGCGCGCCGGCCGCCCGATCATCATTCCGGGCGACGGTTACCGGCTGATGCAGTTCGCCTATATCACCGACCTGGTGCAGGCCATGGTGCGCGCCATGGTGGAGCCGAAGGCCGTGGGCGAGGCGTTCAACATCGCCGATCCCAAGCCGGTGGCACAGGCCGAACTGGTAGAGAAACTGGCGAAGGCGGCGAATTTAGAGGCCACGCTGGTCCGCGTGCCCCGCGACATCATCGTGCAGGCTGGTGGCAACGCCATGGAGGAGCCCTACTATTTC
>PMTT01000316.1 GCA_003167275.1 Bryobacterales bacterium
GACGAGACGTTCGAGCCGCCATCCAGGTAGTAGTTCACCGAGCCCATGGTGGCGTCGGCGCCTCCGTTGACAAACGTGCGCTGGGCCGGGAAGCCCAAGGCGATGGCGTTCCCGGTGCTCTGCACGCCCGGAGTCAGGTTGAGCAAAGAATAAGCGTTGCGGTTGACCATGGGAAGTGTCGTGATCTGTTCCTCGTTCACCGTCTGGCCTACGCTGGCGTCGGTGGTATTTACGGCCGGCAGGGCGGCTTCAACCGTTACCGTGGCCGTGGCGTCGCCCAACTGCAGGTGCGCATCGATACGGGCAAACTGGCCCACTTGAACCACGCCGGTCTCTCGAAACGGCCGGAAGCCGGGCCGAACCACGTCAATCTCGTAGGTGCCGGGCGGAACGAAGTCGAATCGGTATTCGCCGTGTTCGTTGGTCTGGGCGGTACGCGCAAGTCCGGTATCCAGGTTGCGGGCGTCCACCTTGGTATCCGTTACCGCCGCCCCCTGCGGATCCACGACATTGCCCAGAATGCTACCGGTCACTTGCTGGGAATAGAGCGGCAGGACCATCGCCAGGGCGCATAACACGAGAGTTCCGAAGACTAGTTGTTTCATGGAAGGGCGTCTCCTTTTCAAAGCAAGGCCGATTCAGTCCGAAATGCCCCTGCGGGATAACAACCCCAGGGCGCTACCGCATGCGGAACGGCTACGGCTCGGTAGCGTGGCAACTTCCTCCCAAAACGTCTGCAAACGTTTCCAATAATATCTAGATTTGAAAGCTGTGTCAATAGGGGTATCTTGGGTGATCTCCGCAAATAGTACGCATTTGACAGACGCGGTGTTCGCAGTTCATAATTGGAAACGTTTGCGACTATTTTGATGGCGATCACAATCAAAGACGTCGCTCGCGAATCCGGCGTCAACATCTCCACGGTCTCGCGAGCTCTCAACAATGGGTATGGTGTCAATCCACAGACCCGGGACTTGGTAGTGTCTGTGGCCAGCCGGCTGAACTACCGGCCCAATCGCGTAGCCCGCGGCCTGGTGACCGGACGCTCGCACTCCATGGCGCTGGTGGTGAGCGATATCCGCAACCCGTTTTTTGCCGAAGTGGCCCGTGGAGCAGCCGATGCGGCGCGTACCGACAATTGCGACCTGATCCTGTGCAATAGCGATCTCGATCCGGTACGCCAGATGGAATATGTAAAGTCCCTGCTGGAAAAGCGCGTGGACGGCATTCTGATGAACTCCGTGTCCCCCCTGAGCGCCGAGGATCAGGCGGAATTGGTGGAATGCGGAGTGCCGATCGTGCTGCTGAACCGCTCCGCCGCCAGCAAGGCATTCTCCACCGTGTCCGCCGACAATGAAGCGGGCGGCGTTTTGGCAGCGCAACACCTGTTGAAGCTGGGACATCGCAAGATTGCGCATGTCACCGGACCCCGCCAGCATGGCAACCTGAGCGATCGCACACGCGGGTTTGTACAGACGCTCGAAGACGCGCCCCGACCGGTTACACCGATCGTTTTGCACGGCCCATTCAACTTCGAAGGCGGCCGCGACCTTAGTGCCAGGCTGCTGGCGGAGCACCCCGAAACCACCGCCATTTTCGCCGCCAACGATGTGATGGCCTTCGGCGCGGTTCGGACGGCTCTCGACCGCGGTTTGCGGATACCGGAAGATCTGTCGCTGATCGGTTTCGACAACATCGAGTTCTCCAGCATCATCCATCCCCCGCTCACCACCATTCATCAGCCGAAGTACGAGATGGGACAAGCCGCGGTGGAGATCCTGCTGCGCCTGGCTCGCGACAAAACCAGGAGAACTCCGGAAAGCCGGGTGCTGGGCGTGGAACTGATCGAAAGACAATCGTGCGGGAGGCGTTCGTGAATCTGAGTCGACGAGAACTGCTGGAGAGCGCCGGTTTTCTGCTGGCCGGTTCCGCCTGGAATGCGTCCGCGGAGCCGCAAACCGCTTCCCGCGGCGCCTACGAGTGGATTCGGAACACTCGCACATTGATCGCGGAAGCTTACAATCCACCCTTCTACCCCTCGCTGGATTACGATCCCGAAAAAGCCGTGAAAATCGCACGCGAACTGAACGCGGATTCCATGCGCTACCCGGCCGCGTCTTACTACGCCTACTTCCCCACCAGGTCGGGCTACCCGGTGCATCCGGAGTTGAAATCCGATCTCATGCGGCAGACCGTGGATCTCTGCCGCCAGGCCGGCTTGAAGAACGTGGCCTACGTGCCGTTGAACCACCCCTTCATGCACGCCGCCTCCAAGGACCCGCGCTACACCGGCTGGAGCAAGAAGTTCGCCGACGGCCGGACCATGACCACGGAGCATTACGGATTCGCGGAGTATTTCGAAGGCTGTCTGAACTCGCCAGTCCGCGACGTGATCAAGGCTCTGGTCCACGAGGTTCTGGTTGACTACCCCTTCGACGTGATGTACTTCGACGGTCCGTACCAAGGCATGCAGAATGCCAGGAACTATTGCCACTGCACGTATTGCGAGGCGGTCTACCAAAAGAAGTTCGGCAAACCAGTGCCTGACCAGGACCAGAAGGTCAGCCGCGAAGACGAAGTCCAGTACACCACCTGGATGGCCAACGATGTGGTGATCGCTTTCCTGCGCGAGATTCGCGAAACGATCCGCCAGACGCGCGACGTTCCGGTGCTGTTCAACGACACTTCCCTGCTCAGCCGGCGCGAGTGGCGCAACCGGGCGATTCCGGTGGTGGATGGCTTCATGTTCGAAGCCGCCGAAACCCCCGAAGACAAGCTCTTCAACATGCAGTTGGGCCAATCGACGGGCAAAGTTACCTGGACCTACGTGGGAACTCACACCCAGTACAACCGCGAGCACTTGAAGGATGACCGCGTCCGCGGCTGGTTCAGCTATCCCGTGGAGAGCCAGGAGCTGCTGCTGGACGGCGCCACTGCGGTGGCTGCCGGCGTGGGGTTGGTCTACTGGGGCCTGCCGCGCTTCTTCTATCAGCCTCAAGGGCCGCTGTCTTATGAGAGCGGCCAGTACGTCAAAGAGGTCTTCGACTTTCAGCAGAAGCATGACGCCTTGTTGCGCAGCGTGCGCAGCCGGCCGCAGGCCGGAATCGTGGTCGGCGCCCAGACCATAGACTGGTATACCGGCAAACACTTCGTCGGCAAGGGATACGAGAATGGAGCGCACGGCGCGTACCAGGTGCTGAAGGCCAATGGGTTCGAATCGGAACCGTTCCTGGATTGGCAAATGTCGCCCGAGTTGCTTTCCCGCTACCAGATGATCTACGCACCGAATGCGGCCTGTCTCAGCGACGTGCAATGCTCCATGCTGGCCGACTATGTTCGGAACGGCGGAAAGCTGCTGGCCACACACCTGACATCGGTGGCCGACGAGCACGGCCGCGTGCGCAAGAACTTCGGACTGGCCGATATATTGGGCGCGGAGTTTCTGGATGCGGAGCCAGTCGAGATCCCCGACCTCTATCTCAAGCTAGCGGGCGGCGAAGAGATTCCGCAAGATCCCCAGGTGCTGCGCTTCCGCGCCAGGGATGCGGAGGTTCTGGCGGAGACCCTCGACCGCGGCCACCGCGCCAACCTGGGCCCGGCGATTGTCCGCAAGACTGCCGGAAAGGGAAGCGTCATTTATATCGGCTCCAGCCTGGAGGCGGTGTACGAAGAGACGCGCATGAAACGGCTGCGCACGTACCTCGGTTCCTTGGTGACGCCGTGGCTGGCGCCCGGACGGTCGTACGAAATCGAATATCAGCCGGGTGTGACCCCGCACTTCATGGCATCCCGCGATGTGGTGTTGCTGCATCTGCTGGCCGATACCGGAAACAAGAACAAGCATCTCCGCTCGCGCGAGGAGTTCCTGCCGGTGTCCGACGTCAAAGTGCGCATCCGTGTGCCGCAGGGCCGCTCGGTACGGGCAGCTTCGCTGCTGCGATCCGGTCAAAGTCTGCCCACCGCGGCCGGCCAGGGGTGGCTGGACGTAACCGTGCCGCGCGTGTTGATCCACGAAGCGGTGAGAGTAGATCTGGCGTGAGTCCGGCGCCCGCTAGCGCATCTCCACGCCGCTGGCTCATGATCTCGCTGGCCTTCTGGGCAACGGTGATCAATTATCTCGACCGGCAGCAGCGGTATCGGCCGAGCTACCGCACTGAGGTGAACGGTGGATTCCCGATGGCATAGTGAGGAGCAGACCATGAATCGGCGTCAGTTTCTTCGAACCACATCTCTCATCGGCACGTCCCTCGCCTGGGCCGGCGCCAACGACCGCATACGCGTCGCGATCATCGGTCTCGGCCGGCGGGGGATGGTGCTCCTGCCGGCGGCGGCCAAGATGCCCGGTGTCGAGGTTGTAGCCTTGTGCGATCCGGATCGCGAACATCTGCAGCAGGCGGCACTGGAATTGGAGAAGGCCACCGGAAAGAAGGCTCGCATGGAAACCGACATGCGGCGGTTGATGGACGACCCCAACATCGATGCCGTCACCGTCTCCACATGCAATCACTGGCACGCCCTGGCCGGCATCTGGGCCTGTCAGGCCGGTAAGCACGTGTACATGGAAAAGCCGGTGTCGCACAACATCAGCGAGGGGCGGAAGTTGGTCGAGGCCGCGCGCAAGTACAACCGCATCGTACAAGGTGGAACCCAGCGGCGCTCCAACGGACGCATCCGCAAGGCCATGCAACTGCTGCATGGCGGCGCGATCGGCGATATTTACATGGCGCGCGCCATCGTCTTCGGCGTGCGGGATTCCATCGGCTTCCAGCCGCTGGGTCCGCCACCCGCCAATCTGGATTGGAACCTGTGGTTGGGGCCGGCGCCCGAACAGCCATATCACGCCAACCTGGTCCACTATAACTGGCATTGGTTCTGGGATTTCGGCAATGGCGAATTGGGTAACAACGGCAGCCATCAGATCGACGTGGCGCGTTGGGGCCTCGGTAAGGGTCTGCCATCCAGGATCTACTCCACCGGCGGACGACTCGGCTATAAAGATCAGGCTCAGACGCCCAATACTCAGATCGCCACCTACGACTATCCGGACGGCACCATCCTGGTGTGTGAAACGCGCGGCCTGTACACCAACGCCGAAGGCGGCGTGCGCTGGGGCGTCCATTTCTACGGCTCGAAGGGGTATATGTCCATCGACCCGAAAGGCATGTACCAGGTCTTTCAGGGTCGCAGCGAAAACCCCGAGCCCGACCCGGGAACGCTCGACGAGATCGACCACTACGGAAACTTCTTTGACGCCGTGCGCGCCGGCAAATCGGAGTTGTTAACGGCGGACATCGAAGAGACTTATCTATCGAACGCCATCTGCCATCTGGGCAACATCTCGTACCGCATCGGCCGCAAGCTGGACTTCGATCCGATGACCGAGCGCTTCCGGGGAGACACGGAAGCCGATCGACTCCTTTCACGACAATATCGGGCACCGTTCCTAGTGCCGGGTCGCGTGTAAAGACCGCCCTCCGCCTCAAGTTCATCTCGAATTTTCAACCCGACGCCGTGGAGGCTGAAGCTCCGCACCACAAGGCGTGCAAAGCTCAGCCAAATGAGGACCCTCCGGGTTTACGCCGGGAAGAGATTCGTCATCCACCGAGTCCAGGCGGACTGGTCGCGCGCGACGACGGCCGCTGCCGTGTCGCCGTAGAGATAGAAGCTCACTGTGACGTATGCTTTCTCGCCGGCGGGGCACGCGGTGGCAAACACCGCACCCGGAGCGGGCAGATCGACGCGTAACAGCGCGTGCGGATGCCCGGCAGCATTGACTGACTCCACGATGCCGCTCAATGGAGGGGCACCGTCGCCCGCATCGCGCCGCTCGCCCGGCGCTGCCCCCGCGAGATTCAGGGCACCCGCGAGCTTCTCCCATGCGCCCGAGGCCGCCGGCATCGCCAGGAGTTGGATTTGCGAACTCGGCTGGCCGGCGAAGTGCTCCAGATACAGCCGCAGAATGGTGAAGAATGAGGGCCAGCCGGATTCGATACCGGTCAGTTGATCGTCCCAGTCATCGGTTTCGGCGAAGAGGCTGTGCACCACGCGCACCATGCATGTGCCACCGCCGCGGGCCTCCACAATCCATTCGGTGGCCACGGTGGGCCCGTTCGGCCCCCAGGAATCTTCCTTCACGAAGCGATGCGGCTCGTCCCATTCGGTGATCGTGGCGGCGGAGTCCATGCCCCCTCCGAAGTGGTGAGTGACGGTGCCGCCGATGCGGCCATCGACCTCGGTGGGCACAAACCATGCGCCCACGCCCGGACCGGTGGCGATTG
>PMTT01000171.1 GCA_003167275.1 Bryobacterales bacterium
ATCTTCGATCTGGGCGATGGCGAGATCGATTTTCCGGCCTGCCACCGCGTGCTGAAGTCCATGGGTTTCAAAGGCTGGCTGATTGTGGACCTGGACATCGCGCGCGAGGGACCGCGCGCCAGCTACGAACGCTCGGGCGCCTACGTCGTCAATAAGCTAGAGTCGATCTATGTCTGAGATTACCCGGCGGTCGCTGCTGGCCGCGGCCGCGATGAGCCCCTTCATGTTGGATTACCGCATCCTCGACCCGCACGTGCACGTGTGGAAGCACGACTCGAAATATCCGTTCGCCGAAGGCGCCCATCCGCCCGAGCGCGATGCCACGCCCGACATGCTGCTGGAATTGATGAAGGCCAATGGCGTGGCCAAGACCGTGATCATCCAGGTGATTCACTACCGCTACGACAACAGCTACCTGGCGGACGTGCTGAAGCGCTACCCCAAGACGTTCCAGGGCGTGTGCCGGGTGGATCCACTGGACCCCGCCGCGCCGGATCACCTGTCGAAGCATACCGCCGAGGGATTCCGCGGCGTGCGCCTGAGCCCCGCCGCAAACGCCTCGGGCGACTGGTTCCGCGGCCCGCTGATGCCGCCGCTGTGGAAGCGATGCAGCGAGTTGAAGGTTCCCATGACCGTGCTGGCCCCGATCACCCGCATGCCCGAGGTGGCCACCCTGCTGGAAGCATTGCCAGACCTGACGGTGGTGATCGATCACATGGCCGATTGCCCGGTGAATCAGCCGGCCGAACTGGAGAAGTTGATCGCGCTCAAACGCTACCCCAACGTGTTCGTCAAGATCTCGCACACGTGGTCGATCTCCAAGCAGCCATACCCCTGGCTGGATGCGCAGGAGTTCGTGAAGCGCCTGCACCAGGCGTACGGCCCGCAGCGCCTGATGTGGGCCACCGACTGGCCGATTGTGGAGGGCGTCTCCACCTATGCCAAGGCGCTCAGCGTGGTGCGGGACGATATGAAGTTCCTGAACGCCGACGATCTGCACTGGATGCTAAGCAAGACAATCGAGCGCGTCTGGCCGTTTCCAGAATAGTCGTCGGTTCGGTCCTGTTCACGATCCGGCTATTCGCTTGCTAGAGTGCGGCGGACGAGGGCTGGCTCCTTCGCGATGATGGTCAGATACGCGCGTGCGGCAGAGTCCGGCTGACGTCCACCCTGCTCCCACTCCTGCAATGCGCGCTTGCTGATGCGATAAGCCCGGGAGAATTCAGCCTGCGACATTTTCACCCGCTTGCGAATGGCCTTCACATCGATCGGCTTCGGCCAAACCTGCTCAAGATCGAGTTCGCCGCGCTGGTGCGCCAGGACCTGTTTCATCCCGTCGATCAGGTCCGCTCCAAAGGCGGTCTGCTTCACTGGCGCTTTCTTGGGCATTTCATTGCACTCCTTTCAGACAAGCCGCGATCTGCCGCAATTCCTTTTTCTCGTCCGCGGTCAGATCCGTCATGACATTCTTCGCGTAGCATCGGAGCAGGTAAATCCGTGCGGCGACCACGACATACACATAGATGATGCGCACGCCACCGCGCTTACCTTTGCCCTTCGCCGCCCATCGCAACTTACGCGCTCCGCAGGCGCCCGGTATCACGTCGCCAGCGTCCGGGTGATCGATCAGATAATCGGCCACGGCGTCGATTCCGTCCGCTCCGATCAGTCCGGTGGCCTCGGATTTGAACTTCGGCAACTGCAACACCGTGATTTCGGGCGCGTCGTCCACCATTCAGAAGTATACCGCAATGCGGTATGGGTCGCCAAGCGAACTGTGCCGGTTGTGAGTCTCCGAAAGAATCGGCAGTCGATGCCGAGAGCGCCTGTTCGTCCTACCGCCCCGTAGGCGCTCCCCCGCGAGCGGGACGCGGCGGAGCCACGTAGTTCACAAGCTCATCCACCGGCCGCTTCCCGGCCCAAGCGATTCCTCGCAGCAGCGTCCGCTGAATCTGGAAGTTCGCGAAATCCGCGTAGGTGTGCCCCTGCATCCACACGAACGCCCGGGCAGGCTGACCGCCCGGGACTGTGTGTTCGTAGGTCCACATCTGCGGCACGACTTCGTCCTTATGGTCGCCGGCACTCGGAGTCCCCGCAATCTTCGCAGTTGCCAGCACGTGGATCTCGGGATTCGTCGCCCACGTCATCTTGAAAAAGGCTTCATCGAAAATCGTGAAGTCCGTCATGTCCTTCATGATCGGGCTCGCCTTGTCCACCACGGTGTAGGGAATGGGCGCATCCAGAGTGTAGTTCACCTCGCCGTGCTTCTTGGCGCCGCCCACGAGGGTCGCAAAATAGGCCGGATCCGGACCGCACAACGAGTCGTGAAAGCTAACCAGGCCGCCGCCCCGTTTCACGAACGCTTCGATCATCTCCTTTGCGCCGTCGCTCAGGTAAGCCGCGTCGCCTTTGTAAATCACGATGACGTCGGTATGTTCGACGTCGGCGCTGCTGGGGGCATGTAAGGCGCCATCGACCACCGCGCCGTGCTCCGTCAGGAGCTTACTCCAGTCGGCTACAAACTGCGGGTAGTCATGCTGGCCAACGCCATGGGACTTGAGGCCGCCCCAAAGGTAGACGTGCATCCCGTTGCGATTCTGGCCCTGCGCTCCAGGAGCGCCCTGAGGACCCGCGGCGCCCGGTTGCGCCCAGGCGCCTGGCTGCGCCGCCGCGCCCATGAGAAGAGCAACCAGTAGCAGGCTCTTTCCTGGCCCGCGATCAGTAAGGTCCGTCATCCTGTCCATCAGATGGTTCTTCATATCTGTATCCTCGGATTCGGGGGGACTCCGGCGGTGCCGGTCCTCGGTGGCGGGTTCAACGTTCAAACAGGAGTCCGCACACTGGAGAGAGCCTATCGAAGTTCGAATAGGTTGTCAATCGGCCCTTGCTTGTGTTGCCGCCAGCGATATCGAGCCAGCGTACATCCACGTGGCGTACCTGGCGCTGCTATCCTGAAGAGCGAGAAGGCAATCTGATGGACGAGATTTTGGGCAGAATTGCTGTAGACCCCCGAATTTGTTTCGGCAAACCATGCGTTCGTGGGACGCGAATTTGGGTTTCCCTGCTTCTCGATTTCCTCGCCTCTGGCGCCACCTGGAAGAGATCCTGGAGAACTACCCACAACTGAAGCGCGAGGATGTACTTGCTGCCATCGCATATGGCGCCGAGATGAGTCGCGAACGGTACGTGGATTTGCCGGGCAGCACGGCCGCATGAGATTCAAGCTGGATTACAATTCAATCCGAAACGTCGCTCCCTTGCCCGGCGAGCTCTCCACTGCGATCCGCCCCTTATGATCGCTCACCACCGATTGCACGATCGCGAGGCCGAGCCCCGTCCCGTGAGTCTTGGTGGTGTAGTACGGCGTGAACAGCCGCTCGCACTCTTCCGGCGTGAGGCCCTGGCCCGTGTCGGACACTTCCAGCCGCACACCACCCGCCAGCGCCACCGTCCTGACCGTCAGCGTTCCTCCCTCTGGCATGGCGTCGATGGCGTTCAGCACCAGATTGCGCAGTACCCGGGTCATCTGTTCCGGATCGGCTTGCAGCGGGCGCAGTCGCGGGTCCAGTTCGACCTTCGCTTGAACCCGCGACTTCGCCAGTTGCGCCTCGAACAGCTTCAGCGTTCCCTCGGCCAGTTCGTTGAAGTTCACCGACTGCATCTCGGGCGCGGGCATCTTGGCGAAGTCGCTGAACCGCCCGATGATCTGCTTCAGATTCGCCAACTCGGCCAGCAGCGTCCCGGTGCTCTCGCGAAAGACTTCGTCGAATTGCTCGGGGTAGCTCTCTCGCGCGCGCTGCATGTTCTCCACCGTGATCTGCAGCGGAAATAGCGGGTTCTTCAGCTCGTGCGCCAGGCGCCGCGCCAACTCACGCCACGCGGCCACACGTTCGGCTTGCACCAGGCGGTCGCGCTGTTCCACCAGCTCGTGCGTCATGCGATTGAAGGCGCGCGCCAGTTGCCCGATCTCGTCGTTGGAGGTTGTCTCCACCGTCGTTCCCCAGTTCCCGGCCGCGACCTTGGCGGCACTCTCCGCCAGCCGCAACACCGGCCGCGTGACGCGCGTCGTTGCCCACCAGCTCAGCGCGATCCCCAACAAAATTCCGCCGGCCGCCACCAGAATTCCCACGCGCCGCAGGGTCGCCTCCAGGTTCACCAGGTCCCGCCGCGAGCTCCCGATCAGCAGCACGCCCAGCAGGTTGTTCTCATACCCTGGCAAGGGCAGCGCGTGGAAGGTCTCGGCGTCCACCCCGTCCCCCAGCGTCTGGATCACCTCGCGCTTCTGCTTCAATACCCGCTCGATCAACGCCTGCATCTGGCTGGAGCGCTGCCCCGGCCCGTTCACCTCGATCAACTGCGAGTTCGAGAATTGCGGATCCAGATTGCGATAGAGCAGAACCCGCATCCCCTCGGGGGGCGTCAGCGCGGAGAGGAAGTCCTTATTGAGCTGTTGCCCGCCAACGACGTACAGTTTACGGTCCTCGACGGTCGCCGTGCCGACAGCCAGCAGCGACAGGGTGAAGCCGTCGGGCAACTCCTCTTTCTTCAAGAAAGCGCCCAGCGTCTTCCAATCCGTTCCGGCCGTCAACCACTCCTCTTTATAAGCGAAGCGCGCCGGCCACTCTGCCGAGGATACAATGGACCCGTCCGCGCCGACCAGTTCCAGAAGCTCCAGGCCATTGGTCGCGGCTAATCCTTCCGCCACCCGATAGTCGTATTCTTCCGGGTTGGTAGCGGCCGCGATGTCGGAAGCCACACGCGAGTCGGCGATGCGCTTCACGGCCAGCACGATTTCCTGTTTATGACGCTCGTACTCACTGCGAAACTGCCGCACCAGGGCATCGGCGCGCTGTGTTTCCAGGCCTTCGAAGGCCTCGCGGGTTTTGTCCGTCACCTTCCACTCCACCACGCCCACCGAGGCCACCACGGCCACCGTGAAGATCAGCAGCAGGCGGATGCGGAAAGTCATGGGCGCGCGGCCTCCACCCAAAGGTTTTCGAACCGCCATTCCCCCATCGGCGTGATGCCCGGTCCGCCCTTCACCCGCGGATTGACCCCATAGACATCCGGGAGGTGGAACAGGGGAACCACGCGGAAGCCCTCCAGCAGCGCGCGCTCGGCAGAGTACAGCGCCTCCGGCGAATCGATGCGCGAAGGTTGTTGAAGCCCCAGCGCGGCGGCCACGCCCGCCAGCGCCACAGCGGGGTCGGAAGATGCGATCCGAACCTCCACCAGCCGCACGTCGCCGGCTGTGTTGGGCGCTGCCGCGGAAACCATGAGCCCGGCGTCGCGCGCATTGAGCGCGATGCGATCCGCAATGCGCCGGTTGGCGGCGTCCGCCACGCCTAGCGAGAAAGTGCGAGCCGCCGGCGGCACGCCCACTATGAGTGCCCGGGCTTTCGCCACATCGGTCGCCACGGGGAAGAGAAAGGCCTCTCCCGAGAGCCATTGCGGAAGCAACGCCCCCGAAATCTCGCCCTCCCGCTGGAGCATCACGCTGTGGATCGAGTTGCGATCCACAGCCAGCGCGAGCGCTTCGCGGACGCGCGGGTCTTCGATGCGCGGACCGAAGAGCAGCATTAGCAGCCGCACCGGCGCGGATGACCATACCTTGTGCCCGCTCCCCGCACGCTGCGGCTCGCTAGGGTCGAACTCGACGAGGTCCGCCTTGCCCAGGGTCAGCGCGACCGATTGATCGTGTAGCGCCCGGCCCATTTGGATCTCGACGCTGTCGAGGAAGGGCCGGCCTCCCGCAGCGTTCGGATCGGCCGAGTAGACCACGCGGTGTCCGCCTTCCCATTGGACGATGGCGAACCCACTTGTTAATGACGCCAGGTTGCCGGTCTGCGGAGGGTCGGCAGTCTCGATAGACTCGCGCACTTCCACGTGGAGCACGCCACCATAATGAGGGCGGGTAGCAGAAAAGGCGGAAGCGGCGAGCAGGAGCAGCGCCGCGAGGCTGAATAGTGGTGACAAACCTCTGTTCCACGGTGGGGCGAACCCGTCGGAACATAGTGGGGCGGACCCCCTGGTCCGCGGCCGGTCCCCTGACCGGCCTTTTCGCACTTTCCTCACACTCGGATGGTAGGGCGGCAGCGGGACGAGGGTGTCCCGCGCGGACCGGGAGGTCCGCCCCACAATATTACTCACCGCACACCACCGTAACCACATACGCCTCATATCTTCCCGTCGCCAGATTGTGAACGATGGCCACCACCGAAGATCCTCCCGATGGCCACAGCGCCGTCACCGGCCCCGGAAGCTCCACCGGCAGCGTGACCGGCGTCGCCGACCGGTTCACAATCGAGAATGCCTGAAGGGCGTCCGTCACCGTCCCATCGCCGGGCCTCGTAGCCAGCACTTGCGAACCGCTCCCGCAGTGCGCATCCGTGCCCGCGATGTCGCTGCCCCACGACCCGATGCTGCCGGCCGGATCGAACGAAGCATCCAGAACCTGGACTCGTCCATCCAGCATCGCCAGAAGCCACACGGTCCGCCCCTGTTCCTCCGCGGAAGCCGCCGAGTAGAACGGCCCCACATTCTTGCGGACACCCGCCTGCGTCGTTACATGGCCGTCGAAATGGTTCCGCGCGACGGCGAAATTGGCCAGCAGCATCGCCCGGCTGCCCGATTCCAGCACCCACGGCTCCTCGCTTGGCCGGCATTCGAGTGTGAACGTGGGCTCCACAGCGCCGCTGCAGGCCATCCCCGGCAAATAGGCCTGAAAACTCGCGTCGTTGGTTCGCAGACGGCCTCGCAAGTCGCGCGGCCACGGCCGCGGAGGCGACAGCGGCATGGAAGCCGCCCGCACCCACGGGCCGCCCTGGCGGACGTACATCGTCACCCCCGAAGGCGAAAGCACCACCATGGACGCCGCGGCGAACGCCACATCCAGCATTGGCTCGTCCTGCTCCCATACCAGTTTCTTTTCGAGCGTGATCCCGTCCATTGCGGCGGATAGGGCCCCGGTGCGTTTCCAGGCGGAGATCCACACCTGCCGGTCATCGCCCTTCCGGATCTCCTCCACCAACAGGTACTGCGCACGGTTTTCGGAGAGAGTGATATGCGCTTCCGTGAGGGGCGCAACGTCGCTGATGCGGCCGCCGCTTTCCCGCAGCGCTGCTTCAAAAGCGCCACGGGCTTCGACCAGCTCGGACGACCCCAAAGAAGAGACATTGCTCCAGGCCACCGATACCGGCTCGCCCTTACCCGCGAGTACCGCGGTTTTCCGCGCGAGTTCGCGCGCCGCGCCAATCCCATCCTCTGCCGCTGTTGCGCCCGCCGGGATGAAGAACAGGAGCGCGGAGAGGACCGCGTGCCACCCCTTCACGGCTGCGATGATAACACATGGCGGTTCTCTCTCCCAGGCTGCGATGCGAAAGGTTCGGATCCGTACGTCATGATCCAGATCAGGCCTCGCAAGCAGGTCCGCGCCACCAGGAACGAAACCGGAAACGTGATGGCGGCCATCAATACAACTCCCAAAAAGTTGGTCATCACCGTGCCTCCTCTACTGACCGTTGCCCATTCCGGCCGGGACCGGCGCCTGCGCCATTGCCTGAGCGGAAACCCGCGCCGTGACTGGTGTCGCAACCTGAGCGACGACTTGGGCCGGCGGCACGGGACCAATCAGGGTAGCCACCACTGGCCCAAAGATCTCATTCGACTCGGAAGTGCGCTCCGCGAGCAGTTCCACTGAATCGCCGATCGCCATCATTTCGAAAAGCTGCTCGACATCGCTATTCTTCATCCGAATGCACCCGTGCGACACGTTGTGGCCGATCGAGTCGGGGACGTTCGTGCCATGGATTCCATAGCCGCCGACGCTCAGACCCATCCAACGGGTGCCGAGGGGGTTCGACTTTCCAGGCCGCACCACTTTCCCCTCGTAGTACCAGGTGGGATCGGTAAGGCGCTGAACGATGGTGTACGCTCCGGCCGGACTGGGAGTGCTCGGCTTGCCCACCGCCGTCGGGAAGACCCTCACGACTTTGCCGGATTCCAGCACCGCCAGTTTGCGGTCCGGAATGCTGACTACAATCCGCCGCGCAGGCCGTGCCTGCTTGTCCTGGGCGAGCGCTTCCGCGGTGGCCATTAATATCACGCTGGTAATGGCCGCCAGCCTTTTCCATTGATCTTCAACCTTGAGCATCTTCCGTTCCTCCGTACGCAGATCCAGGTTGCATACCCGCAACCAAACTGCAAGTAATTGATTTTTAGTAAGTTACGATTCCAGACCGCCGTGTCACATCCCACACGCGTGGAAACCGCGACCCGCCTGTTCATAGTGGGGCGGACCCCCTGGTCCGCGCGGGACGCCCCTGGTCCGCTGCCGCCAAGGCATCTGACTTTGAGGAAAATGCCCAAAGGGCCGGTCAGGGGACCGGCCGCGGACCAGGAGATCCGCCCCACTGTGAGTTCCCCGCCTTCAACGGCATGATTGCCGCGTGACCTTGAAGACGCAACCCTCGGCCGCGTATTGGTTTCAGTAGTACCTGCCTCACGCTATAATCGGGCTTCCATGCTGCTGGAGCTGGTGGTCGAAAACTACGCCGTGGTCGAACGCCTGCGCGTCCATTTCCATGCAGGGCTCAACCTTCTGACCGGCGAAACGGGCAGCGGCAAGTCCATCGTGGTGGATGCCCTCGGGCTGTTGCTGGGTGGCCGCGCCTCGGCCGACATGGTCCGCACCGGCGAGGCCCGCGCCCGCGTGGCCGGGATCTTCGATGTCCGCGACCACACCGCCATCCGCAGCCTGCTGGAGCCCGCCGGCCTGGAAGTCGAAGATGGCGAGTTGCTCATCGAGCGCGAGGTCCTGGCCAGTGGCAAGTCGCGCGCCTTCGTCGGCAGCCGTCCCGTCGCAGTCTCGCTCCTGAAAGAGATCGCGCCCTATCTGGCCGATATCCACGGACAGCACGATCAGCAGCTCCTGTTCTCCCCAGACGCGCAGCGCGACATGCTCGACCTTTTCGCGGGCCATCGCGACCTGCTCGACCGCGTCGCCGCCGTTCACCACCAGTGGCAGGCCGCCGCCGCGGAGCTTGAGGAACTGGAGCGGTCCGAACAGGAGAAGCTTCGCCTGCTGGATCTGTGGTCGTTCCAGCGCAAGGAGATCCAGAGCGCCTCGCTGCAACCGGAAGAAGAGACCGAGCTCGAAAATGAACGCCGCGTCCTGCAGAACGTGAACCGCCTCCAGGAGAGCGCCCAGACGGCCTACGCCGCGGTCTACGACGCCCCCGAATCCGCACTCTCCCTCACCCGCGTCGCCGCCAAGCGTGTAGACGAGCTCTGCCGCATCGATTCGTCACTCGAAGGGCTCCGCGAACATCTCAAGCAGGCCGACCTCAGCCTGCAGGAAGTCTCCTACGCCCTGCGCGACTACATCTCGGGCCTGGAGGCCAATCCCGGCCGTCTGGAAGAGGTCGAGACGCGTCTGGCGAGCATCGACCGGCTCAAGCGCAAATACGGCCAGTCTATCCCCGAGATCCTGAGCTTTCTGGAGGAAGTGCGGCGCCAGATCGCCGCCATGGAGGATGCCGGCGAGCGGATGGAGAAGCTGCGCAAGGAGCAGAAGCACCTGGCCGCCGAATTCGAGAAACTGGCCGCCGAACTCACCGCACGCCGCGCGTCGGCTGCCGCCAAACTCGACCAACGGGTCGCGGCCGAGCTGGCGCAGTTGGCCATGGAGCGCACCGTCTTCCGAATCGCCCTCGCGCCAGCCCCCTGGTCGAAATCCGGCGCCGACCGTGTGGAGTTCCTAGTCTCCCCGAACCTCGGCGAGGAACCCCGCCCGCTGGAAAAGGTGGCCTCGGGCGGCGAAATCTCGCGCATCGCCCTGGCGTTGAAGACTTGCCTGACCTCTGCCAGGAGCACCCACATCCGCACCTTGGTCTTCGACGAAGTGGATGCCGGCGTCGGTGGCGGCCCCGCCGAAGGGGTCGGACGCCGGCTGAAGAAACTGGCCGCCGCCAACCAGGTTCTGTGCGTGACGCATCTCCCGCAGATCGCCTCCTTCGCCGACCATCACTACCGCGTCGAGAAGCAGGAATCCAAGGGCCGGACGGTCGCCGTGATCGAAGAACTGGACCTCACCGCCCGCACCAATGAAATCGGGAGGATGCTCTCGGGCCAAAAGCTCACGCCCGAAGCATTACGGCATGCCGAGCAATTGATCCGAATGAGCGTAGCCTGACATTCTTCATCAAATCTTAATGATCGCCATCTTGTAGGCCCCACCTGTTCGTGGTAGTCTTTTCTATACTCACATTCAAACTCAAAAGAAAGGAGGTAATCTTGCAAATCAACGACCGCGTAGAACCATTCCAGACAAGGATCGACAGCCTGCGGGACTGCCTGCTTTCCGCCGCATTCCCGCTCTCGTAATCCCTTTGTAAATTTTCCGGCTTCGTGGCACAGGCATTCTTGCCTGTGTTGGGTTTTTTTTCGTGGCACGCGCACTATTGTTTTTGCCACGTGGCCCGTGACCGTAATTCGTGACCGTAATTCGGTGACAGCCACCATAACCCCCAAACTCGGGGGACGTAATTCGGTGACAGTCACCATAACCCCCGAACTCCGTCGGACCTTGCACGGCATCCGGGAATCTGCAGTTTCTTTCGTACCCCAATTGAAGGACCAAGGAGCGACTATGACGACACAGTACCTCACACCCGCCCAGGAGCAAGCCCTCCAGTGGTTGCTCGGCGCGATCCCCGCCGCCGACGTCCTGGTCTTGCGCGGCCGCGCCGGTGCCGGCAAGTCCACCATCCTGGCCAGGGTCCACGCCGCCCGAGGCGGTACCCTGCTGAGCCTGCGCCCACTCATGCGCTCGCTAGCGTCTCATCAGGTCGAGGACGCCCTGCTCCGAACCATCGAACGCGCACTCGACACCGACAACCTGGTGATCGTCGACGACCTGCACATGATCACCCGAATCGTCGGCAGCCGCGACTATGCGCGAACGTACTTACTCGATGCCGCGCTCACGTCGATCCTGGCCGAGGCCGCTGCCGCTCGAAAGAAGCTCGTATTCAGCCTGGACGGAAACGCTCCCTGGCCCATCCGCCGCCGCGCCTGCTCCGCTGAGATCGCAGATCAGTAGTCACTCACACATACTCGCGCTTCGATTGGCTGATCCTGACGAGAAGGTCTGAGAGTTTGGGGGTTGGTTCGGTGCCCCGTGCCGAGATTTGGCAGGGGGCCCATCTGGCGCCGGCTTTTAAAGCCGGCGCCGTAGAAAGACCGCGACCTCTCCATAGATCCCGCATCCAGGAACCCCGGCTACTGCCTCGGGCGTATCGTGTTCGATATCGAAGGACCGTCCGAGCTTACTGGTCCAAGCGCCACTGCGGAGTTGCCTGGCCGCGTGCGTAGGTTTTCCGGCCCGCGTGAACAGCGCAACCTTCTCGAAACCTTCTTCGAGAATACCGTCCGCGCACACGGCATAGCCGAGGGTTCCATAGGCTTCCACAAAAGCATCCAAGGTCTCTCGCCGGACAGCTCCGGGCGGCCAATAGCCAATCCCCAACAGATCGGGCCACCAAAACCGATCGTCTTCACCGGCCGCCCATGCGATGCAATTGTAGTCCACTGATTCTGGGCTGGTCATCCGCCAGTCAGTCATCGATCTTTACCAGGAGAAACCGTTCTCGCGCGCCCAATCCAGCCAATCGCCAGACATCTTGCCGATCCGTCCCCGATGTTCAGGTTTGACTGGATCCGCGCCGGTTATGGCTCGCAAAGCCCAGAACCACTGCTCCGGATCACTCTCGAGTCGACGCAAAAGGTAAGGTAGAGCACTGGGCCCCATTCCAATGATCCTCTGGTAAGCCGGGTGAATGGCCATCTCGGTTATGGAGGAAAGAGTCCTTGTCTCCGCCTTCCATTCCTCTGCCATTCTGGAAAAAAGCTCTTCCGAATCCTCGGGACCACCAGGCCGGTACCGCTCCGGAATTGTAAGTTGAGGCATCTTTGCTTAATGCGGAATCGTACCAGACGGCATGTGCCACATGGAACAGCACAACCCGAATGGAGTGATTCAACCTCATCCCGAGTATAGCGCCGTGCGTGGGCATGCTTTAGCTTACCCAGCCCGTCGGTGCGCGACATAAAAGTGGGGCTGCCCGCGAAACTCAATAAACTCGCAAGAATCCTAGCGTACGCCTACGCAAGGGCCTCGGGCCGCGGGTCGGACGAACAGACATCATGACCGCTCCGGATTGACTTCGCGTGGAAACCAATTGTTGCGCGGCCACCGCATCCGCGAAAAATCAGGTTGCGCCGCCAATTCCACTTCCATGTCGCACACCCCCAGCCCGTTGCGTTTTGCCGACCAATCTAAAGCACACCCCACGCTCTTGCTAAAATTGAAGTTTCCACGGAGGAACTGAATGGCAGTCAAAGCCCGCCGCAAGGCGGTAGTAGTCGACGTCGGAGGTGTCAAGGTCGGGGGCCATCACCCCATCGTTGTCCAGTCCATGACCAACACCGACACCGTCGACGTCCCCGGTACCGTCAACCAGGTGATGGCCCTCGCCCGCGCCGGCTCGGAGCTGGTCCGCGTCACCGTGAACACCGAGCAGGCTGCTGCCGCCGTCCCCAGGATTGTCGATACCTTGAGCCAGTTCGGCGTCCCCGTCCCCATCATCGGCGACTTCCACTATAACGGCCACATCCTTCTGAAGAAGTACCCCGAGTGCGCCCGCGCCCTCGCCAAGTACCGCATCAACCCCGGCAACGTCAACATCGGCCGCAAGACCGACGACAATTTCCGCTCCATGATCGAGGTGGCCATCGAGAACAACAAGCCCGTGCGCATCGGCGTCAACTGGGGCTCGCTCGATTCCGCCCTGCTCACCCGCATGATGGATGAGAACTCCCGCTTGCCCGAGCCCAAGGACGCCCGCGAAGTTACCCTCGACGCCATCGTCGTGAGCGCCGTCGAATCCGCGCAGGCCGCCGAGCGTCACGGCCTCTCCCGCGACAAGATCATCCTGAGCGCCAAGGTGAGCGGCGTGCAGGACCTCATCGACGTCTACCGCGCGCTCGCCGCGGTCTGCGACTACCCACTGCATCTCGGCCTCACCGAAGCCGGCATGGGCAGCAAGGGAATTGTGGCCACCACCGCCGCCCTCGCCCCGCTGCTCCAGGAAGGCATCGGCGACACCATCCGCGCCTCGCTGACGCCGCTCCCCAATGGCGACCGCACCGAAGAGGTGATCGTCTCACAGCAGATCCTGCAATCCCTCGGCATCCGCAGTTTCACCCCGCAGGTAACCGCCTGCCCCGGGTGCGGCCGCACTACCAGCACCTTCTTCCAGGAGATGGCGGATGAAATCCAGACCTACCTCCGCACCGAGATGCCCAAATGGAAAGCCAGCCACCCCGGTGTGGAAACCATGAAGGTCGCCGTGATGGGCTGTGTGGTCAACGGACCGGGCGAATCCAAGCACTCCAACATCGGCATTTCGCTCCCCGGAACCTTCGAAGAGCCGACCGCCCCCGTCTACGTGGACGGCCGCCTGATGACCACCCTCCGCGGCGACCGCATCGTCGGCGAATTCATCGACATCCTGAACACCTACGTCGACACCCACTACACGGTCGCGTAGGGTATGCTTTAGCTTGCCCAGTCATGGACAGGTGGACAAGTCCGGTGGGCAAGCTAAAGCCCACCCCACGCACATTGCTATAATCACCTCGACGCCTCGCATTTCATGTCCAAGCGTTTCACTCTCGCCGAAGCCCAACGCCTCATCCCGCGCGTGGACCGCTTATTGCGCGATGCCGTCGCCGTGAAGTCCGAATACGACGAAGCCGAGGCCGCCATCCAGTCCTTTACCGAACGGGTGATGATGATGGGCGGCATGGACGTGGACCGCAGCGTCGCCCTGGAGACCCGGACCCGCCGCGATTCCGCCGCCGGACGCCTGCGTGCCGCCCTCCAGCAGGTGCAGGAAATCGGTTGCGTCGTCAAAGACCTCGACATCGGCCTCATCGATTTCCCCACCCTGTTCCGCGGCGTAGAAGTTTACATGTGCTGGAAACTGGGAGAGCCCGCCATCGAGTTCTGGCACGGCGTAGACGAAGGCTTCCGCGGCCGCAAACCTATCGATCAGGATTTCCGCGATCACCACAAGGGCGACCGCTCCCAGTAAGAAGCCGATGGCGCACGGCACCCACGAAACCGAGATCAAACTGCCGGTCGACAGCGCCAACACCGGCCGCCGGATCCTTCGCGCCGCCGGATTCCGCGTCTCGAAACGCCGCGTCTTCGAATCCAACATCGTCTTCGACACCCCGGGCCTGACCCTCCGCAACGGCGGTCTGCTGTTGCGCCTCCGCGAGGCCGGCAGCGTCCGAACCCTCACCTACAAAGGTCCGGCCACCCTGTCGAAGCATAAGAGCAGAGAGGAGCTGGAGATGGTGATCCCCGATGCCCGCCTGATGGGCGCCATCTTCGAAAGGCTCGGCTTCCACCCCGTCTTCCGCTACGACAAATACCGCACCGAATACAACCAGGACCACGGCAATGGCGTGGCCGTTCTGGACGAGACACCCGTCGGCATCTATCTGGAGCTGGAAGGAACCCCCGCGTGGATTGCCCGCACCGCGCGCCAACTCAACTTCTCCGAGGGCGACTACATCGTTAAGAGCTACGCCACCTTGTATCTGGATTGGTGCCGCCAGCACGAAGCCGAACCCGCCAACATGGTGTTCGCACGCTGATTGTGGGGCAGCCAATCCTGGCTGCAGCCGGCCTCTGGAAGTGCCGCAACATTTTGGGTGCGGCTACACTGCCAGGAACCGACTGAACAAGAACATAATAGTCTCGTGTCCGACAATCCCTACAACGTAATTCTGTACACCACGTTCCCGCGCCCCGAAACCCATCCCGACCGTCTGGCGGCCGTCGGTACGCTCTTCGGCATGAATCCCGCCCCCGTCCGGCACTGCCGCATGCTTGAGATCGGCTGCGGCGATGCCCGCAACCTCATTCCCATGGCGTACGCTCTCCCCGAGAGCCGCTTCACCGGCATCGATCTCGCCGACGCCCCCATCGCCTCCGGCCTCCGCACCATCGCCGACCTGGGACTCCACAACATTTCGCTCGCCACCCTGGACCTTCGGGATCTCGGCCCCGAGCGCGGCGAGTTCGATTACATCGTGGCCCACGGCATTTACTCGTGGATCCCGCCCGATATCCGCGACCGCCTCATAGCCGTGTGCGCCGAAAGACTCGCTCCCCAAGGCATCGTCTTCATCAGCTACAACGCCTACCCCGGTTGGCACGTCCGCCAGGTGCTGCGCGACATGATGCGCTTTCACACGCGCAACATCCCAGACCCCGCTGATCGCATCGAACAGGCGCGCGACTCCATGAAGTCGCTCCTCCAGACCGGAGGCCTCTCGGCGCCCTGGCAAACCATTCTGGAAAGCGAAGTGAAGTCCGTGCTGGAGCGCAGCGCCGACAGCCTGTATCACGATGAGCTCGAAGATACCAACGATCCGGTCTACTTGCGCGACTTCACTGCACACGGCGGTCGCCACGGCCTCCAGTTCCTGGGCGAAGCCGAACTGTATACGATGTTCGATCCCCTCGGAGCCCCCTGGCTGAACGATCCTGTAGTAGAGCGCGAACAGCACGTCGACTTCCTGCGTGCCCGCCGGTTCCGGCAAACCCTGCTGTGCCGCAGCGGAATCCCACTTCACCATCGCCCCACCCCGGAACAGATGGAGTCTTTTCTGTTCTCCTCTCCCGCCAAGCGGGGCGAGGATGGCCAGATCCAGGGGCTGCGCGGTATCTCGATCTCCTCCGCGCATGAAGCCGTCTATAGCGTGGCCTCCGCGCTTGGGGAAACCTTTCCGCTCCCGCTGTCCTTCGACGAGCTGGTCCCGTATGCCGGCGGCCGCGATGCCGCGCAGCAGATTCTGTTCGGACTGGCCACCGGCGGCTTCGCGAACCTCCACCTGTTCGACTTCCCCTGCCAGGAAACCGTGACCGCGAAGCCCCGTGCCAGCCGCCTGGCACGCTATCAGGCCACCTTTTCCCCATTAGTCACCAACGCCTGCCACCAAACCGTCGAATTAGACGAGGTGGCGCTGCGTTTGCTCCTTCTGATGGACGGCACTCGCGATTACGAGCGTTTAGCGCAAGATCTCGCCGCCATCCCCGGCGCCCCGCCCTTAGATAAGATCCGCGAGCATCTCCCCGCCAGCCTAAATTGGCTAGCCGGCATCGCATTGTTGGAAGGGTAGGGTATGCTTTAGCTTGCCCAGCACTGGCGCTTTTGCCAGCATTAGCGCCTTGGCCAGCTTTAGCTTGCCCAGTGTTGGCAACGGTGCGCTGACACAAAAATGTAACGCCGATTCTCCCTTTTATATCGCGCACCTTTCTGGAAACCTTTCTTCCTCGCGAGGTATCATCCTAATTAAGATGCGAGTGTCCGCTTTATT
>PMTT01000699.1 GCA_003167275.1 Bryobacterales bacterium
ACACGAGTGTCCGCGCCACGGAAGAGAGAGAGATTTGTTGACGATCAACAGGGAGGTGTGATAGATATTTGGATTCTAACCGATTTCCCTGTTGATCGTCTAAAGGAATGCGTATGCGGCCTAGCAAAGCGGATGTGCTCCAAGGAACTTTGGACGTGCTCGTACTGAAGACCGTGGATTCCATGGGGCCGATCCATGGGTTCGGGATCGCGCAGCGCATCCAGCAGATCTCCGACGACCTGCTTCAGTTGAACCAGGGCACGCTCTATCCGGCGCTCCTGCGCTTACAGCAACGCGGGTGGATCACATCCGAGTGGGGAGTCTCGGACACCAGTCGGAAGGCCAAATACTACTCACTGACCCGCAGCGGGAGAAAGCAGCTTCAGGAAGAGACCGCAAACTGGGATCGGATGTCGGCCGTGATCAATCGGGTACTGAAGACGACGTGAGGACGAATGCAGATGTTAGAACAGGTTCGAATCCTGGCTGAACGGATCCGCGCGCTCTTCGGGCAGCGCGCGTTGGATGAAGATCTGGAGATGGAACTGCGCTCTCACGTCGCGCTTGCCATCGAGGCCGGGCTGCGCAAGGGGATGAGCGCCGAAGAGGCACACCGAGAGGCGCTGCGATGCTTTGGCGGCATCCAGCAAACCAAAGAAATCTACCGCGAACAGAGAGGATTGGCCATGATTGAGACGGTGCTTCAGGATCTTCGCTTTGGTCTGCGCATGCTGGCCAAGAGCCCGGGATTTGCGGCTGTCGCCGTGCTTTCGCTGGCGCTTGGAATCGGGGCTAACACTGCCATCTTTACTCTCATCGACGCGGCCCTGCTCAAAACGCTCCCGGTGCGGGAGCCACAGGAACTGGTGCTGCTGCGGTGGTCGTCGGCTTCGTCTTATCCCGTGGGCGCGCGGTGGATCAACGGAAACAACTGGGACGAGCGCGGGCGCCATTTCAGCACGTCGATTTCCTACCCTGCCTTCCAGCAGATTCGGGCGGGCGCGACAGGCAGCGACCGGGCGTTTTCGGACGTCCTCGGCTTCGCCGCTGTTGGAAACTTGAACGTCCTGGCGAACGGGGAGGGCGGAAACGCATTTACGCAGATGGTCTCTGCCAATTACTTCTCCGCGCTCGGCGTCCGTCCGTCGATCGGGCGGACATTCGTCGATAGCGACGACCAACCGGGCGCTACGCCGGTCTGTGTGATCAGCGATCGGTTCTGGAACCGGAGATTCGGTGGCGACCGCTCCATCGCCGGGAAAGCCATCGCGATCAACGGCATTCCGTTCACCATCGTTGGGGTGACGCCGCCGGAATTTTTCGGACTGCAGCCGGGTTTGGCCATCGACGTTTCGGTGCCCCTCGCGTTGCAGCGGATGGTGGCGCCGCGCTGGGACCCAACGGTCTCGCTCTTCACCGCACCGGACCACTGGTGGGTGGCGATGATGGGCCGATTGAATCCGGGCGTGTCTGCGCGCCAGGCGTCCGCGCCCGTCGACGCGCTGTTCCGAGGGAGTATCGACCCCGGCTTGTCCTTTACCGAAGAGCGGCCGGCGGCTGCCTCACTGGAACTGGCTCCGGGCGGCCAGGGCCTCGATCAACTGCGCCGGCAGTACTCGCGCCCTCTCTGGATCCTGATGGGCATGGTGGGGCTGGTGTTGTTGATCGCCTGCGCGAATGTGGCGAACCTGCAACTGGCGCGGGCGGCGGCGCGGCAGAGGGAGATCGGCGTGCGGCTCTCGCTGGGTGCGCCGCGCAGCCGGCTGATCCGGCAATTACTGACGGAAAGCATCCTGCTTGCGTCGATTGGGGGCGCGCTGGGGCTTGCGCTGGCGTGGTGGGCCAGCCGCGTGCTGGTCTTGTTCCTCTCGCAGCCGGATAGTCTCAACCTGCAGCCCGACTTTCGGATCCTGGCCTTCACCGCCGCGGCATGCCTGGCGACCGGCCTGCTGTTCGGCCTGGCGCCCGCGTTGCGTGCGACCCGCGCAGACCTGACCCCGGCACTCAAGCGGGACGCGCCTCACGCCGTCGCCGGAGTGCTCCGCCTGGGACTGGCGAAAGGGCTGATGATTGGCCAGGTGGCCTTCTCCGTGGTGCTGCTGTTTGGGGCGGGGCTGTTCGTGCGGACCCTAGTGAATCTGGAAAGCCTGAACGTGGGCTTCGACCAGCACAACGTACTGCTTTTCGGCCTGAACGGGGCGGGGGCCGGCTACCGTGGAGCGGCGCTGAACGATTTCTACGGGCGGGTGCAGCAGCGTGTCGCCGCTCTGCCTGGGGTGGTTTCGGCAACTGCGTCGTACCATCTGTTGCTGAGCGGCAGCTTTATGGACGTAGGCCTTTGGGTGCCGGGCTTCGTGCCGAAGACCCCGGAGCGGATGCATGTCCGGGGGTTCGTGGCCGGGCCGAACTTCTTCCACGCGATGAAGATTCCCTTGCTTCGGGGCCGCGACTTCACCGAGCGCGACGACCTGAATGCTCCCAAGGTGGTGGTGGTCAACGAAGCGTTCGTGAAGCAATACTTCGCGGACCGCGATCCGATTGGGCGGCGGATCGCCTGGGATCCGAAGACGCCGGAGCTGGAGATCGTGGGGGTTGCCAAAGACGCGAAGTATTACTCGCTGCGGAACGACGCACCCCCCACCGTTTATCTTTCCTTCCAGCAGGAGCAGGGCAGCAGTTGGATGCACTTCGAGGTGCGGACCGCGGCCGATCCGCGCGCGCTGATCCTGGATGTGCGCCGGCTGCTGGCGTCGCTTGACCGCAGCGTGCCGATATTCGACGTGAAAACGCAGACGGAGCAGATTGACGAGCTGCTCTTACAGGAGCGGTTGTTTGCCAGGCTCTCGAGCTTCTTTGGACTGTTGGCGCTGGCACTGGCGTCGGTGGGTCTGTACGGGATCCTGTCGTATGCGGTGTCGCGCCGCACGGGCGAGTTGGGGATTCGCATGGCGCTGGGGGCGNNGGGTTGAAGGCGGGCGACGTTGGCACGGTTGCGCTCGCCGCGACGGCGCTGCTGACGGTCGCGGCAGTTGCCGGGTTCCTGCCGGCCGAGCGGGCTTCGCGGATCGATCCGATGGTGGCGGTGCGGTCGGAGTGAGCAAGTGGGGACCGCCGTCGCCGTAGGGTATGCTTTAGCTTGCCGAGCCGGCTTTCAAGCCGGGCTCGTGTGGCTCGGATGGATGGGCAAGCTAAAGCATACCCCACGGGCGCTATGATTGGGGAGTGGCCATTGCCATGAAGAAATCGGCGAGCGTCAGTTTGACTGTGGTGGCCGCTTTTGGAATCGCTGCTCAAGCCCAGCCGCGCGTGGATCCATGTGGCGCGGCGAACTTCAACGAGCAAGCCTGCCAGGCAGCGGTCCAGAATCGCGGGTACTGCTCGAACGGCCAATGGGTCAAGCTGAAATACCATAACGCGTACCCTTATTATTACAACGCGCACCAGGCATATGTAACGAACGGAGGCGTGGTGAGCGCCGCGGTGGTCGGAACGTGTGGACCGCCCTCAGGTTCCCATGGCGTTGGGCGCGGAGGCTTCGGAGCCATCGGCGCAGACACTGCGGTGCACGGCTGAGAATCGGCTGATCGAGCGGGGGCGGGAAGGCCCCTCACCGGAAGCCGAAGGAAATCTCAAACCGCGATTTGTAGACCAGCCGATTGCCCGCCGGCGTCGCTCCGATGCCGACTCCGAAACTCCACTCGACGTTCTTCGCCAGCTTCAGATCTCCGCCCGGCAGGATCTGGTGCAATTGCTGCGCGGCGGGCAGAAACGACGGCAAGGATCCCAACTCGCTGTAGTATTCCAGGCTGGGACTAAACCGCTCCGAGACTTCGTATCCCACCCTCGCCGCGGGCTCGAAGTTCCAGCCGCCGCTCGTGCCGGGCCCGTGCAGAGCCCGCTCGAATACCGGGTTGAAGTCGACGCGCAGCTTCCCGAAGCTCTTTTCCACGATCGGCCGGACCTCGACGCGCCGGGAGTTCTCCTCGTAGGTGGTCTTCTGAAATGAAAACTCCGTCACCAGGCCCAGATCGACGGGCAAATGCCAGGAGCGCGGAGCATAGAAGTGGGGCAGAACCCGCCATCCGGCGTATTCCAGCGAGTTACCGGGACGGCGGGCATTCAACTGCATGAAGCCGACAGAGATTTGGTCGGTCAGCCCGGCAGTCAGTTCGAACGTGGCGTGAAACTGGTCCTGGAATGGAGCGACCGGGCCCTCGAAGGTCTTAGTGCCCTTGCCGATATAGTTGAGGTGCGTTTCGAACGTGAAGTCGCCGAGGCGCAGGGTTTCATATTCGTAGACGTGGATTTCGAACGGATCCTGGGCGTGTGCGAGCCCCGCGAATAGAAGAGAGGCTGCTGCTGCCATGAGGTTTCCCGCCGGTTTCCAACGCATGATCTCTTTAAATCGTAACCGAGATGCGATGCCGGGACGCGAGAAAGAATGATAGCCACCGATGAACACTGATGAACACAGATGAAAACAATGGCTCTATCTAATCCGCGGCTAATAACCGACCTCCGCCTCAAACATTGGCGATGACGCCAACACTCCCTTCAAAATAAATTGGGTGTGGCTATTTTGGAACCACGGTCCGGAAGGGGTGTAGCCGGCGCTGGTCCTGATCGATGTGGAATTGCCAGTAGCGATCAAAGTCTCCTGAGAGGTAGACGGCCCGCAGTTGTACGATGGCCTCCGCCATCTGCTCGGTCCAACGCATACCGGAGCGTTCCATGCGATCTTTGAACAGGTTCTTGCAAGCACCTTCGAAAGGGCCACTGGCGATCGGCCACCCCTTAGCAAGGTATTG
>PMTT01000761.1:0-27708 GCA_003167275.1 Bryobacterales bacterium
AGGCAGCCGATCAGGTTCATCAGGGTGGATTTACCCGAGCCCGAAGGACCCATGATGGCCACATACTCGCCCCGCTTGATCTCGATATCGACACCGGAAACGGCGTGGATCTCCTGATCACCCATCACATAGGTTTTCCAAAGATCGTAGGTGCGGATTACGATGCCGTCCCGCTTGAGTTGCTCGCCGCGCTGAATGAGTTCCTTTTCTGCTAACGCTGCTGCCATCGGATGACTCTCGTTTCTAGACTGGGTTCGGACGCCCGCTCGAACGCGTGCGCTTCTCTGCCGCTTTAGGTCTTTTGCTCTACCGGAGCCTTGTTATCTACTTTAATCTGGGTCTCGTTCTTAATGGTCCGGATCACCTGGTAGGTCCCCGTGATGATCTGGTCGCCGTCCTTCAAGCCGCTGACCACTTCAATATCCGTGGCCCCGGTGATTCCAGTCTCTACCTTCTGGAAGACGGCCTTCTCCCCGCTGATGACGAACACGCCGGTAATCTCTTCCTTCTTCGCCTTCTCGGCCGCCGGGTCGGATTTGGTCGCCGTTTGAGCCGCCGTGGCGGATGTTCCTGACGCTCCGGCCGGTTTAGCCTCCAGATCACCCTTCTGACGGACCGTGAGAGCTTGAATCGGTATAGTAAGGACGTTCTGACGGGTGGCCGTGGTTATCTTCGCCGTGCAGGAAAGTCCGGGGCGAATCTCGTCCGGCGGATTGTCCATGGCGACCACCACCTTGAAATCCTTGGCTTCCTGGCTGGAGATGGCGCTCTGGTTCGCGGCCACACCCGTAGACCGGAGGATGGCAGTGTTGCCAATCTCGGTTACGTGCCCCTTGAAAGTCTTGTTCGGAATGGCATCGATGGTGATGTCGACGATCTGATCGATCTTGATGTTGACGATATCGGTCTCGTCCACCTTCACCTCGGCGGTGATCAGCGACATGTCCGCGATCGTCATGATCAGCGTCCCGGTCTGGTTCTGCAGACCCGGCACGACCGATTCTCCCACCCGGACGGGAAGATTCGTGACCACGCCGTCGAGCGGCGCGAAGGAGCTGTGCTTCTGCAGGACATCGTTGACCATCGTCAACCCGGCCTTAGCCTGGGCGATGCGCCGCTGCATGGAGGTGAGGGTCGCGGCCTGCTGCTCCCTCTGGGCATGGGCCTGGGTGAGCCGGGCTTCCGACTCGCGAACGGTCGCTTCCTGAGCCCGGTAGGTGGCTTCCTTCAATTCGAAATCCTGTTTGGCCATGAGCTGCTCTTTGAAGAGCGCATCGGCGCGGTCGAGGTCGGCCTTCATCCGGGCGAGATCCGCCTTATCTTTTTCGATGGCGGCCTTCATCATGTTCAGGTTTTCGTCGGCGGCTTTCAGGCCGGCTTCCGAAGCGCTCGAATCGGCCTCGGCGGAGGCCACCGTCGCCTCGGACGATTTGACATTGGCTTCGGGCTGAACATCCTCGAGACGGGCAAGCAACTCGCCCTTACGGACCCGGTCGCCTTCCTTTACCGGCAGGGCCGTGATAATTCCCTGGGCGTTGGCGCCGATATTGATGTAATTCTTGGGCTTAATCTCTCCGGAGGCGGTCACCTGGCTGGTGAGATCCGCGCGCAAAACCTTGCCGGTCTGTACCGATACTACGCCCCGTTTGCTGTAAACAGTGCTGGCGTAAACGCCGATCACCGCCACCAGGACGGCCACTATGAGAATGATGATCTTCCACTTGGTCTTCACGACGCAAATCTCCCCTTTTTCAATTCACCTGTAATAGACGCCAAAAGGTAGCCGGGAGTTCAATCCTTATTTTACACAATGGAACTCCGTTGATTGCTTGATTGCGGGACCCGTCCCATAAGGAGACGGCTGGGGGCTCGTAGAATTAACAAGCTGGTTTCAGTGCAGCCACTTGACGGACTCGGGCGGGGTGTTTTCACATTGATTGGTTTCGGTGACGCCGCCGGAGAGTGCAGAACAAGCCGTCGAGGTGGCAGTCCGCAGGGCGTTCTCGCGAGTGTTGGCGGAGGCGGTGCCGCAGCTCCTTTGGTCCTTGAATACCATGCACACCTCGCAGGTGACGCGCCCGCCGCCCAGGCTCGAAATCACGAGATAGCCCAGCACCAGGGCGCAGAAAAGAATGCCGAGCCAAGTTGTCTTTTTCACGCGAAGAAGTTCCCCATCTTGCGAAACTTGGCGTAGCGGTGGTTCACCAACTGGTCGCCGCTCATGCCGGCGAGTTCGTCCAGCCGGAGCACCAGGTGTCCGCGCAGGAATTCGGCGGCCGCGGCCGGATCTTCCTGGGCGCCTCCGGGGGGCTCGGGCACGATCCCGTCAATCAGGCCCAGGGAAAGCAGGTCCTCAGCCGCCAGCCGGAGGGCCGCGGCGGCCTGCTCGGCCTTGCCGGAATCCCTATATATTATGGAGGCGCAGCTTTCAGGCGAGATTACCGAGTAGACGGCGTTCTCCAGCATGAGCACGGTATTGCCAACGCCCAGCGCAAGCGCGCCGCCGCTGCCACCCTCTCCGATGCAGACTACCACCACCGGTACCGGGAGCCGCGCCATTTCCCGGAGGTTCCGCGCGATAGCCTCGGCCTGCCCGCGTTCCTCGGCGTCGATCCCAGGGTAAGCTCCAGGCGTATCCAGAAGCGTGATGATGGGGCGCCCAAACTTGGCGGCCAACTGCATGGCGCGCAGAGCTTTCCTATAACCTTCGGGCTTGGGCATGCCGAAATTGCGGTAGAGCTTCTGCTTGGTGTCGCGACCCTTTTGCTCCGCCACCCACATCACCGCGCGTCCCTCGAACTGCCCCAACCCCGCGACGATGGCGGGATCGTCGCCAAAATTGCGGTCGCCATGGATCTCCTGGAAATCGGTCACCAGCCGCTGGATGTAGTCCAGGGAGTGGGGGCGCTTGGGATGGCGGGCCAACTGAACGCGGCGCCACGCGGGATGCGCCTCGGCGGCCTCTTCGACCGGGACCGCTACATTTGCGTCGGAATCCATCCCTCACATCTTAACAGCGTGGCGAGGGCTGGACAGCCCTAACTTCCAGGGCGCGAACGGACGCCAGGCCAAACGGCCGCCTGTGATCTTTCGTACTTTGCAAAGGTTCGGAATCGAACTTTGCGGTTCCCGCGCAGCTTGTCATTTCCACGGAGTAAAACGAAACTCAAAAATAGGAGGGGGAGAAGATGTGTGACTACTCGTTAATGTGTGTACCGAACCGGTTGGCCCAGGAAGGTGAGGAGCTGGTGGCTCACCGGTTTCCTACAGGATCGCTGGGGCTGGCCTCACCCGCGGATTTGAAGCGCGCCGTCACTCCGCCGCCGGTGCGAAGAGGTTGGTGGAGCGCCTTCAAGTCGTTCTTAAACCCGCCCCACGTCGCGCCCGTGCCGGCAGTCTGCATCCCGCCCGGTTCGCGATTGCAATTAGAGGACATTCCCGTCCGGCTGCAACGCGAGCTGGGGGTTCGCCCTGTGGAAATGGTGACTTTTACCCAGATATCGGCAGCCGTGAATAGTTATCGCGACGCCGTCCGGTTTTCGAACGGACGCGAGGTGCGGCTGCAGGAACTGCGGGAGGGTCAGCACGTGCGCGTCGTCGACCTGAGCATGGCGGAGGAGCTCGACCTCGGGAAACTGCGCGAGGAGATCGCGGAAGTCTCATACCGGGTACGTTAGTTAGTGGGGTGTGCTCTTGGCTTGGCCCACTGTCCGATTTGGCTGGGCAAGCTAAAGCATACCCTACGGTTTTTAGCGGTAGGTGAGGCGCGTGCTATCCTTGGTTCCGCGTCATGAAGATCGCAAGCGTCCGATCCTACCTGCTCTCTTTTCCCTTTCCGGAACCCATCCGCCTTCCTTACTATGGAGGCGAGCGGACCATCTTGAAGCGGGACGCGATGTTCATCCGGGTCGAGACCGACAACGGCCTGGTGGGCTACGCTCCCGGACCGGGCAGTGAGCTTGCGCAGCGGGCCATCCAGCAGATCATCGGTCCGTTTCTGGTGGACCGCACCTTGGCCGACCCGGACGCTCTGCGGATTTCGTTTCTGGAAGGTCCGGGCGCCGATCCCGAACTTGCCAAGGTGTATTGCTGTGTGGAGATCGCGCTTTACGACCTGACGGGCAAGGCTCTCGGCGTCCCCGTGTCCGAACTCCTCGGGGGACGGGTCCGCGATGGCATCCGCCTCTACGGCAGCGCGGGCATGTACATGCCACCCGAAGGCTACGCCGCCGAAGCCGCGGCGGTTGCCGACCTGGGTTTCCGGGCTTACAAAATGCGGCCCGCGCTGGGACCGGAACAGGACCTGGAAGCGGTGCGCCTGATGCGGCGGGCCGTGGGCCCGGATTTCGACCTGATGGTGGACGCCCACACCTGGTGGCGGATGGGCGACCGCAGCTATCGACCGGAGACCGTGGAGCAGTTGGCCAAGGCCATGGGCGAGTACCACATCGCGTGGCTGGAAGAACCGATTCCTCCCGACGACCATGCGGCATACGTGCGGCTCAAAGAGAAGGACATTGTGGCACTCGCAAGCGGCGAACACGAGCCGGGCGAGGACGGATATCTCGACCTGATCCTCACGGAAGCCGTGGATTACGTTCAGATGGACGTCTGCTGCCAGGGCGGCTATGCGCTGGGGCGGCGGCTCTTGTCGGAGATCGTGCGGCATGGCCTGGGCTTCGCGTTCCACAGTTGGGGAACCGCGCTGGAGGCGATCGCCGCCGCGCACCTCGGCATCTGTTGGCCCGAGTACGTCTGCGAGTGGCTCGAGTATCCTTGTTACTCCAGCCCGGGCCGGGCCGGCATGTACCCTTTCCCGCTGGCGTCCGAGATCCTGAAGGAGCCGCTCGAACTGGATCATGGCGACCTGGTGGTCCCGCGGACGGCGGGGCTGGGGGTGACGGTGGACGAGTCAGTGGTGGAGCGGTACCCGTGGATTCCGGGCCCGTGGTCATATTTCCGCACCGACTCGCCGGCCGGGACGAGGGCGGTGACGGCCGACCACAGCGTGAAGTGGGGGTGAGGTTAGACGGATCTCGTACAAATTGGTTCTTGCCGTCGCGAAAAGCCATTAAACCTTCGCCGAACGCTTTCGCGGGAGGCTCCCTGCTAATCGAAATCGCGGCTTAGCCTCACTTCAAACCGCGGGGTCTGGGTTGCCGCTGTGCGCCGTTTGCGGGATTTATTGTTTTGGGGTCGCATATCTCAAACAGATCATTATGCCAATTGACGTGTCGCTCAGCTTCGAGGATCTCCATTCCACCAAAGAATCGACGCTCATCCCAAATGATTCCAAACGTCTTCGCGGCTCCTTTTCGGTATAGCCCAACGAGCTGGGGAGGACCGCCGGTGTAAGCATCGTTGGAGCTCTTGAGGTGGTCTGCGAAGGCCGAAAAGACGGCTCTGCTCGTACCCCCGGCCTCGCTGGATTTCCAGGTTCGCCAGAACTCCTTGAATCCGCTCCTGCCGGAGCCAAAAGCCACTTGTTCTTCTCCATCAAAATACCGTAGTGGACCGGAGATGGTTGGAATGTTGATGGGTGTGCGGCCAACAAGCATTCCTTTCTTGAATTCAAGTGAGTATGCATAGAACGAACACTCCATGCCTTCTCCCACCCGCCCGCAATACAGCAAAGAGAAGCCGTGATCGCCGGTTGTCGGGTATCTCTTGGAGGACCGCTCCAAGCAATCGACAATCCACTGAAGTTTCCTATCCGGGCTGCCATCATGCCTCGATGCGACGCCTCGATCGATCAATTCCGTGATTTGGCCCAACGTCTGGGTTGGGAAGAGAACATCACCGGAATAACCGAAGATCTCCGCCGACGATTGAGCCGCGAATGTCTTGCGACCGTAATCCCAGGTGCCTGTAACGACCACGCCACCCGCCTGGTTGCTACCAAACCATGTAATCCTGCTGTCTGCGACCAAGTAGAGCGACGCTGGACCCCGCGAGTCTGCTCCAAGCCAACCTGCAAGAGTCGTCATCGTCTTTCCTCCAGAAGGAACTATGGTACCCTTGCAGCTTAGCGTAGGGAGCTTGAGATTCTGCGCGACGATGCAACTCCCCGGGTCTCCACCACACCACTCCAATTGCGGGGACGCGAGGTGCTCAGCTCTGCCGATCGATTTCTGGTCGGCAGGGTGACCGGGGTTGCGAGCGACCAGCGACCAACAAAGCCGCCTATGTGCGCTCCCTCAAATATCTGGAGCAACTGACTACTGCCGACCTCTGCCGACCTCTGCTGAGCGGTTCTAAATGAACCAAGGCGTCGATTCGAGGATTGGGTGAAGCTTGAATGAAGACTTCTGCCGGAGAAAAGCAGCGGTGAGGTAAGCGATGTCACCCGCGTATTTCGTAGTGATCGGTTCACCACATAATGAATCGGTCGAAGCCCAGTTCAACTTCGTGAGGCAAAGAATCTGATTGGCTGCAGCTTTGTGATCGACTGCCCGTGACCCAGTTCCATCGGGTCCCTCAATGTGAACATTTGCTTCGAGAACCAGCGGCGTGCCGAGTGTCTTTCGGTACGGATTGAAACCAGTTGTGGAAATATATAGCTGCTCCGGCCCGGTAACAACAAAGCCACCCCGCCCAAGACTACCATCCGTCTCCGGTTTTTGGTCGTAGAATCGCATGATGTGGTGAGTGTTGATCCAAACGAAAGTGTACTTGCCATCCGGACGGACGGCACGGGCGCCAGCCAAGATTGCAGTCCTATCGTCGTTGGAGAATTTGGCGGAGTAGTGGAAGGCAATATTTGGTGAAGGGTGAAGCGAGTGCGCTCTAGAAAGGCGTTCCAAGGTTGCGCGTACGAGTTCGCCGAACTGTTTCGTGCGCTCCGAATACGAAAATGTGTTGCCGCTGCCGGAATAGAATTCCCACTTGCCAAATTGGTTGAACACATTCGCGTAGCCGAGATATTTCTCGTGACCGCGAGATCCATCCTGTGTGTATGAAAGACCGATGAAAAAATCGGCATCCGGTATCGCGTCAGGCAGCACCCACGGCGTTACTCCGCACTTGGCAACGATGTTGAGCGCCAGGTTTAGATCCTTCCAGTCAGGATTTGATAACGTTGGCTGATTCACCATTTGACACGGAATGCCCGCTTCAAGGAGGATTCTCTTGGCGCGATAATACGGCGCATTCTCATCATCACTCGCAAAACTCAGAGTCGGAGTAAACACCAAAAACAGTCGATTCAGGCTAGCATCACCTTTCCATTCAGGTCTTTGGGCCAGCAGTCGCTCAACTTCAGCGACGATGCCATCTGGATCGGTTGCTGTCACCACCGTGTTATAGGTCAGCCGTGTTTTAAAAGTCCTCTCGGCGCCTTTGAATTTGAAACTACCGGATCGCAGACGATCGATAAGCGACGCCATTTGCTCCCGTACGGCGACAGTGCAGACTGGCACTAGTTCAATTGTGCGACTATTCGCCTCGTATACGCCAAACTTCGTGATCCCCTCGCGGATATCCCGACATTCGTTGTCGTGATCGAACCGAACAAGCGGTTCAGCAAGCGTCTGAAGGACCAGCGCGTCAGCACGTTCACTTTGTCGCGGCAAGAGCACAGGTGAAGTTGCGAGTTTAACAGTGCGGTTGTTCAGGTGAAGCGGGAAGACCGACGAGGCCAACTGTTCGACAGTTGCGTTGGTCTTCTCAGCCCTAATCCGAGCCGCTTCTTTCCGCAATGAAAGGCTGGTTTCTTTGACAAGGCGATGGAGGTCGAATTTGATCCTCCGGGCTTCAAGAAGCTGGCCTATGCGCCATGTCGGCAGCGATGGAATCACCAGATCGCTCAGGACCGTAATCTCTTGCTTCGAGTCGAACAAGAGAACCTTGCAGCGCTCGACATCACATTCCAAGATCCTGCCGTCTTCCCATCGTTCCTGAACCTTCACAACGGCACGTCGATTGAACAATTCCCGAAGATCCAAATGCTGGGCCAGATCACGAATCCTCAACGGGTTCTTCACCTGCACATCGTAATCCACGCAAAGGTGGAGGTTTCCGTAAAATGTCTTGAGTTGAAGCACATAGGCTGGATAAATCCGAACGAACCTTCTGGCGTCTGGAGGCACCCTGATCTCTGCGTTTCTTTGATGCATTGAGATTCGGCCAAACTTGAAGCCGTCAATGAACCATCCGGCACTTCGGAGCCGGTTTATTAGAGAGAGGTTAATCCGCCTTGAGAACTCTCGACTTTCCTCAGCGCCCTCAGCGTGTTCTGGCCCCGGATCAATCCTGAGCGGATAGAGGTTGGCGAATTCAGTTGTTGCGATAGCGTCTTGGCGGTACAGCGCCTCGCGCTCTTCAGCACGGCTGTAAAGGACCAACGTGGATTCGAAAGGCGTCAGGCGAAACTCGGGGGCAGGAAGCCCAAGTGCGAGCATCTCCTTGGTCATTGTCTTCGTACCTTCGCTCAGGAGTTGAACAAACGCCTTGCCGCTGGTGTCGCGCATCTTCCGCATCCACTCCAGAATCCGAGAATTGCGTGCAGCATGGTCGAGCGGAGTGCGATCTAGGCTGAATGTATCGGGCACGTCATGTCCTACTTGCATGACTCGCCCTGAGTTCTTTACAGTCAGGGCATCGCGGTAAAGCCTCACTTCAATATTGGCATTCGTGCCATAGTCTCGGTGACCGACCGCGTTGACAATGGCTTCATCGATCGCGATGTATGGCAGTTCAGGTTCTTCGCGAAAGCCACCTGAATTGCTTCGAAACTGGTATGTCTTCAGGAACGCGGAACCCTTCAAAAATACGCGAAGATTCCGGATTTGAGCAGTGAGAGGGCCGTCGAAATCCTTCTCAAAGGACGGTAGGCCCGGGCCCTGTTTGTCATCAGAGCGGCAATCGAACTTCATGAGCCGTATGTATGCGCGCGGGAAGCGCCCCCGTGGGTTCCTGGCGAAGAACAGAACTCCCGCGTTAGTAACCCAAAGATTGTGTTGATGGTCCCGCTCGACTGCCCCAACACGCCGGAGAAACTCCGCAGGCGAGTAGTTGAAGGAATTCGGATCGTCTAGGTACGCGTCCTTGAATTGTTTTAGCAAGTCGGGGTCGATATCACCCTCATCGAACACCGTACATCGACTATTCTCGAAATCGATGATACGCTTCTCTCGTGCCAACGCCTCACGGCGGTCCGGGGTTAAGCGAATGTTCTGAAGGTCCTGCCGTATCCATGCCTTGCGGGAATTGTCTGAGGTTTCGCAGAACCCACTCGGCGCTTGAGGTACAAAGACGAAGAGCACTTGCTTCGGACCCGAATTCGAGGGCAGAGGGTGGCTCTTCACCTGGCATGATTCGTTTCGCAGTCCCTTGAACTCGGTGAGACGATTGCGCTGAGTCTCCATCAGATGATCAACGCCGACGACCTCGCCTGTTTTTGAAATGCCGATCACAAGTACACCGCCAATTCTGTTTGCATTGGCGAATGCGGATACTACCTCGATCACTTGGTCTGCAAAGTCATCAAGTGCCTTTTTAGGAACACTCCCGCTGCCGTCGACACGCGGCGCCTCCTTCCGGTCTAGGTGCTGACGCTCAACGGCGCTATCGTTTTTGCCCGTTAACAGGGCGAGATACTTTTCCGGGTCATCAAAGATTTCCCTCGGCGTTGGCACGAATACCTCTCGAAGCGTCACAGTTTGAACATGGCGAACGAAAAATGTTTCGCTTCTCCTATTATCCTCCTGCGGGCCAGAAGAGCCGGGGGCAGACACGATACTTTGTTGTGGGGTTGCCGCGGATAGATCCCGGGAGGGTCGGCCTTTGGGAACTTGATCCAGTTTGAATCGCCGGAACGCCGGGTCAGCCGATCTGAGCCTTGCTCCGTACCGGATTGATGTGGTCAACCACGGATTCGCGTGCTCCCTTAGCGAGTGAAGACAGCGCCCGGGGGATTCTCCATCGCCAGAATGAGGTCTGGGAAACGCAATGTTCTTTGTTTCCAACTTACTGTCGTCTTGCCAAGCTGGACGTCGCCGGTTCGCCCGCGCCTCCTCGTTGGGACGGGTGCGCGGTCACTTCAGTTGCGAGATTCCCTTCTCAGCAGACCCGCACAGGGCGGGCCAAAATGCACGCGTGGGAACTTGCTCAATCCATCCACCGACTGAGCGGTTTCGCTGGGGCTTCGGCGTCTGCTCAGAATAGAACGCATGTCGGAAACTTATGAATCGCGGGCGAGAACCCCACTCGCGTCTCGAGGCGTCTGGCGCGGATGTCGTAGGGGTGGAGGTGCGGCGCTCGTCCCCGCGTTCTTGCAGCCTGCTAGGATCATGTGAGGATATGGCACATTCGGAATTCCCGTTGTCTTCTGCGTTCACCCGCCGGGTATTTCTGTATTCGGCCGCATCGACTCTGCTGGCGGCTCCCGCTGAGGCGGGTCACGAGTTGCAGAACGATGCGATGCGCCTGGAACTGCACGCCGGACCGGAGGGAGTGTACCTTGCGAGCCTCGCACTGAACCGTGAAGCCGGCTGGCCGGGCCAGGGCTTTAGCGGCAACCTCTTGCCGGGCAAGGCGGATCAGACTCTGTTACGCAGCGGCACGGCCATTCTGGTGTAAGGGTCGGGCTGGCATGGCAGCCGCATGCCGGATCCATCCAAGGTCACTGCCGGACCCGGCTGGCTGCGATTGGAGGGCATCGAACTCGGGCCCGCTGAGCGTCCCTTCGCGCGCGAAGAGTGGTCCTTGGAACTCGGAGCCGCCGGTTTACGATGGCGGATCACACGCACCTCCCTCAAAGCTTGTCGTCTGACGGCCGACCGCTTTCCGGCACTGGTGCTCACCACCCAGGCCGGACGCGGGCGGTATTCGGAAATCCCGGGCTTCCTGGATACGGAAATGCGGCTGGATGGGATTAAAGGCTTTCCCGTCGAAACGGGCGCCCAATGGTATGAGGTGGTCTCACCCCGCCGCGAACAGAGCATTCACTTTGCGCCCTCGAATGTGAACGCGAAGGTGCGGTTTACCTCCGGTTTCTTCAGCTATGCCAAGGCCGTGGCCGATGGGACCGCCTCCGCCGTTACGCTGGGCGCGGAGAGCGTGGACCGCACGGGGCCGGGTAAGGCTTACGAACCGGGCGCGGTGGAGAAACAGGAGTGGTCCTTCGCGCCCGACCCCATCGATAGCAGTCCGCTCGACGTGCATCTGCCGGATCAGGTCCTCAACAAGCAGCTCATCAGTTTCGCCGGCGTCTACAACCAGTGGATGGGGTGGATCTTCGGGAATAATCCCGCCAGCACTCCGTGTCTTCACGAGATGGGCTGGTTTCCCATGATCCACGGCATCCAGCGGGCCAACCCCGAGTTACAGCTTGCCGCCGAACGCGAACTGGCTTTCTTCGCCCGGACGGGCGTGGACGAGAACGGCTATGTGATGCCGCGGTGGTGGATCCAAGGCTACTACAAAGTGCCGTGGGGCAACCTGCACGACCAGATTCCGCACTTCATCCTGGCGGTGTACTATCACGCAGTCTATACCGGTAACCGGGAGTTTGTGCGCTCGCTCATGCCGGTGGTGCGGCGCGTGGCGCATTACATGAACGCACTGGACACGGATGGAGACGAGGGGCGCGTCCGCGATCGGATCCGCCTCTACGGCAGCGCCGGCATGTACATGCCACCCGAAGGCTACGCCGCCGAAGCCGCGGCGGTTGCCGATCTGGGTTTCCGGGCTTACAAAATGCGGCCGGCCCTCGGACCCGAACAAGACCTGGAAGCGGTGTGCCTGATGCGGCAGGCCGTGGGCCCGGATTTCGACCTGATGGTGGACGCCCACACCTGGTGGCGGATGGGCGACCGCAGCTATCGGCCGGAGACCGTGGAGCAGTTGGCCAAGTCCCTGGCCGGGTACCAGATCGCGTGGCTGGAAGAACCGATTCCTCCCGACGACCACGCGGCGTACCAGCGGCTCAAAGAGAAGGACATTGTGGCACTCGCCAGCGGCGAGCACGAGCCGGGTGAGGACGGGTATCTCGACCTGATCCTCACGGAGGCCGTGGATTACGTTCAGATGGACGTCTGCTGCCAGGGCGGGTATCCCCTGGGGCGGCGGCTCTTGTCGGAGATCGTGCGGCATGGCATGGGCTTCGCGTTCCACAGTTGGGGAACGGCGCTGGAGGTGATCGCTGCCGCGCACCTCGGCATCTGCTGGCCCGGGTACGTATGCGAGTGGCTCGAGTATCCTTGTTACTCCAGCCCGGGGCGGGCCGGCATGTACCCTTTCCCGTTGGCGTCCGAGATCCTGAAGGAGCCACTCGAACTGGATCATGGCGACCTGGTGGTCCCGCGGACGGCGGGGCTGGGGGTGGCGGTGGACGAGTCGGTGGTGGAGCATTACCCGTGGATTCCGGGCCCGTGGTCGTGTTTCCGCACCGACTCCCCGGCCGGGACGAGGGCGGTAACGGCGGATCACAGCGTGAAGTGGGGGTGAGGGAGGGAGGTGGGAGTAGCGTTTTACTGATTACGGATCGACTCCAACGGCGGAGCTCCTGGCGAGCGAAGAGTCCGAATGTCACGCATCGGTGGTTGGCCGAAGAGACGACTGTATTCTCGATTGAATTGGCTGGCACTTTCGTACCCGACCTCAAAGGCCGCACTGGCGGCGTCCAGACCATCGATGAGCATGCGTCCCCGCGCTTGCTGCAACCGCAGTTGCTTCTGATACTGAAGCGGACTCATGGCAGTCAGCGCCCGGAAATGGTTGTGTAGCGTGGAGAGGCCCATGCCCGCGACTCGTGCGAGATCCTCCACGCGTAGCGGCTTGGCGTAGTTGGCCTTGATCCACGCGATCGCCTTTGCTGTACGGTGGCTCTGATCTCCCAGCGTTGCAATCGCTCGAAGACGTGCCCCTTCGGGCCCCCGAAGAATTCGGTAGATGATTTCGCGTTGAATCAGGCCGCTCAGAAAAAGACTATCCTGCGGAGTGTCCAGCAGGTCCAGAAGCCGGCAGCACGCACTGAGGAATTCCACTGTGGCTTCACCGGTCGCCATAGCGGGAGTGTCAGGAGGCGCTTCAGGCAACTGAATCTCTTCCCGGCTGAGAAGTTCACGAATCACGGGCATGTCGAGTTTCAGTGACATCGCCAGGCAGGGTCTCTCTTCACTGGCCTCGACTATCTGGCTGACGATCGGCAAATCGATCGACGTCAGCAGGTACCGCGATTCACCGTAGATGAAAGTGGTTCGTCCGAGGTCTACCCGCTTTCGCCCCTGGGCGATCACGGTCACGCCCGGCGTGTAGGTCATTGAGCACGGAGCGGTCGGGGCGGTCCTGCGGTGGAGCGTCAGTCCGGGGACCTCCGTTGCTCGATTCTCCACCGAGCCCATGTGCGTGGCAATCTTCGTGGCCAGTTCGGAGCGCAACTCGTGTGCCCGGTCTGCCGCCGGAGACGCAGTTTCTATGTGGTTTTTCATTGAACGGTTCAACTCTCCCTTACTCAACAGGATAGCCGGTGCGATCCATCGATCTCAATCATTTTATGATCCGGAGAGAGGAATAGGCAATAAATCCGGAGGATCAGGATACCGCCTCCGAGGCGTTCGATCCTAACCTGGAGAAGAGAGAAACGGTTCCGAAGGAGAAATCATGCAGAAGCAGAAATTGGGAAAGAGCGGACTCGAAGTCTCAGCCCTTGGACTCGGCTGCATGGGCATGAGCGCTAACTACGGCCCGGCGGCAGATAAAGGGGAGATGATTAACTTCCTCCGCACGGCAGTGGATCGTGGGGTGACCTTCTTCGACACTGCCGAGGCTTACGGTCCATTTGTCAATGAGGAACTGGTGGGCGAAGCGCTTGCGCCCGTCAAAGGACGGGTCGTCGTTGCGACCAAGTTCGGCTTCGACATCGATCTCGAAACGGGAAAGCGCAGCGGCGGTTTGAACAGCCGCCCGGAGCATATCAAAGCGGTCGCCGAGGCTTCATTGAAGCGGCTGCAGGTGGATTCGATAGACCTGTTCTACCAGCATCGTGTCGATCCGAACGTGCCGATCGAGGATGTCGCGGGTGCGGTCAAGGAACTGATCCGGGCAGGCAAGGTTAAGCATTTCGGCCTTTCCGAGCCCGGCGCTCAGACGGTCCGCCGTGCGCACGCGGTCCAGCCCGTCACAGCGATCCAGAGTGAGTATTCCCTTTTTTACCGGGGCGCGGAGGCGGAAATCCTGCCGATCGTGGAGGAACTCGGCATCGGCTTCGTTCCATTCAGTCCGTTGGGAGCCGGCTTTCTCACCGGTAAGATAAACGAGAACACCAAGTTCGATAGCTCCGACTTCCGTTCCGTAGTGCCCCGCTTTTCGCGGGAAGCGATCAAGGCCAACATGGCCCTGGTCGATTTGCTCCGGGAGGTTGGGGCGGCAAAAGGTGCGACGCCTGCGCAGATTGCGCTGGCGTGGTTGCTTGCCCGGAAGCCGTGGATCGTCCCGATCCCTGGCACTACCAAGCTTCACCGTCTGGAAGAGAATCTCGGGTCGCTTGCAGTCGAGCTCACCGCAGCCAACCTGCAGGCGATTGACGAAGCCACCTCGAAGATCACGCTGGAAGGAGCTCGACTCCCGGAAGGTGCGCTGAAAATGACTGGGCGGTGACCAACGGTGGAGAAAATCAGCGATCAGTCAAACGATAGGAAGGAGTTTAGAAGATGCAAAAACGAGAACTGAGCGCTGAGGACCTCCGCGACATCAATGATGCCGTCTCCAAGATCACGGTGGAAGGCGCTCGTTACCCGGCACATCTCCAGCAGCGAGTCAGTCGCTAAAGTTCAAACCAAACAGCAGAGGTTCAAAAACAATGGAAATCAAACGAAGCGGAACGCAGCCTTCAGGCAAAGGGCCAGAAGAATATTTCACCGGCTCGGTGCGAGTTGACCCGCTCTTCAACGCGCCCGCCCCGGGGCGTGTTCTCGGGGCTAGTGTTACGTTCGAGCCTGGTGCCCGGACAGCCTGGCATACGCACCCGCTGGGGCAGACTCTGATCGTCACGGCGGGTTGCGGCCGAGCGCAACTCTGGGGAGGCCCGGTCGAGGAAATCCGCCCGGGGGATGTGATCTGGTTCCCCCCCGGACAGAAGCATTGGCATGGGGGGGCGCCAACCACGGCCATGACGCACATTGCCATTGTTGAGCAGCTTGACGGCAAGTCGGCCGACTGGATGGAAAAAGTCAGCGACGAACAATATCTGGCCTGAACTCAAGACCGAAACAAATGAGGAAGGAAATCCATGTACAAGACGAAAGCATACACCGCTACTAGCGCGACCTCGCCGCTTACCGGCACGACAATCCCGCGGCGCGATCCAACCGAACACGATGTGCAGATTGAAATCCTTTTCTGCGGCATCTGCCACTCCGATCTGCATTCGGTCCGCAACGAGTGGAGCGAGTTCATGCCCACGGTCTACCCGATCGTTCCCGGCCACGAGATCGTTGGGCGTGTCACCAAGGTCGGCACGGCCGTTACCAGGTACAAGCCCGGGGACCTCGCCGCCGTTGGGTGCCTCGTCGATTCCGATCGCACCTGCCCCCGCTGCAAGGCTGGGCTTGAGAATTTCTGTCCGAACCTAAAGCTCACGTTCAACTCCCCGGACACGCATCTTGGGGGCGTTACCTACGGTGGCTACTCCGATAGCATCGTTGTGGATGAACGCTTCGTTCTTCGTGTTCCCTCCAATCTCGATCTTGCTGGGACCGCGCCGCTCCTCTGCGCGGGAATCACAACTTACTCTCCCATGCGCCGAAACAGTGTCGGCAAGGGTAAGAAGGTTGGCGTGGTTGGCCTCGGCGGCCTTGGTCACATGGCAGTTAAGTTCGCCCATGCGCTGGGGGCCCACGTGGTAGTGTTCACCACGTCACCCAACAAAAAAGATGACGCGCTTCGCCTCGGCGCCGACGAAGTGGTGCTGTCCCGCGATGCCAGCCAGATGCAAAAACATGCCGGCAGCATCGACTTCATCCTCGACGCAGTTTCGGCCGATCACGACATTAATGCTTATCTGAACCTGCTGGCGCTCGATGGCAACCTCACTATTGTGGGCGCCCCACCGAAGCCTCTTGGCGTCTCTGCCTTCTCCCTCATCTTCGGTAATCGTAGTTTCTCCGGCTCAAACATCGGCGGCATTCCCCAGACACAGGAGATGCTCGACTTCTGCGGTGCACACAACATCACCGCCGATGTTGAAGTGATTCCTATGCAGAAGGTCAACGAAGCATACGAGCGACTGGTTAAGTCGGATGTTAAATACCGTTTCTCGATTGATATGGCTTCTCTCGATGCAGAGTAAGAACTCGTCAAGCTCGCACACGCCTCGCACGCAGAGCCAGAAGCGAAAGGAGGAAAAATGTCAATGAGCGATTAACAACAAAAGAACAGCGCCAAACGCTCCGTTAGAATTACTGACGCGGCGCACAAGAACCACGACGAGCTGTTTCCCGGCCACGTCTCCACCTTGGCGGTGACCGACCCCGAGCTCATCGAGATCTTCGACAACTTCGCCTTCGACGAAGTGCTCCGGCACGGCAATCTGGACGCCCGGACCCGATTGATGGTCCAGCTCGCGTCGATGATTGCCTGTCAGGCCTTGCGCGAGTACCGCGTCATGCTTGGCGCGGCGTTGAGCGGGGGGGGTCACTCCGGTCGAGGTCAAGGAGATCGTGTACCAGGCGGTGCCGTACGTGGGGATGGCCAAGGTCTTCGACTTCATCCACGCTGCCAACGACGTGCTTTCAGCGCGATGCGCGCCGTCCGCGAGCCGCCGTAATCGACACTCTCAGCCCCCACCTTTCCGGCTCCGTCCGAGCCGAGCGTGAAAACGACAGCGTCGACACCGTCCACCGCACCGGGAAGCGTGTCGGGACGCGTGACATCGCCGACGACCACCTGCGCTTCGACCTCCATCGGAGTCACCAACAGGGCGGGGGACGGATCATCCAGATTTCTTCCTACGGCGGGCAGGTCGCGTTCCCAGGGAACTCGATGTACCACGCGACGAAATGGGGCATTGAGGGTTTCGTCGAGTCGGTCGCACAAGAGGCCGCATCGTTCGGGATCGGCGTGACGATCGTCGAACCCGGCGGCGCGCGCACAGAGTTCCGTTACGGGAGCGCACAAACGGCAGAGCTCATGCCGATTTATGACAAGACCCCGGCCCACAGCTTTCTACGTATGCTCGATCCCAAAAACGGCCTGGCCCCCGGTGATCCGGCGCGCATGGCCGCACGCATCATTGAGAGCGTCGATGTGGAGCCCGCGCCGCTGCGAATGGTGCTCGGCTCACAGGGGCTGGAGGGCACCCTCGCGACTCTGCGCAAGCGGATCGCCGACTTCGAAGGGCAGACGGAACTTGCTGCTTCCACGGACTTCCCGCCCGGGGAGTAACCAGCGCCCGAGTCGTAAGCCCGAAGGCACCCGAGCATCGCTGTCCTTTCGGTAGATAGTGGTTGGCCCGACACTGGCACAAAAGAAGGGCCAAGGCCTTGACGAGCATCATTTTACCAGGGTAAAATTCAAATTTAATCCGGGTAAAATTGCGCCGGGTGCCGCAGTTGAGCGACGCATTCGCGACTGCAGGCCCGCCGGCTCAGTGCGCCGGAGGACTTAGTCCCAAACGTTTTGACGAAAGTTGAGTGCCAAGCATGCTCTCCAAGGAACAAAAGAAGGAAGCGATCAACAGTTTTAAGGAACGGAAAAGCCTACTTGGCGTTTTTGCTGTGCGATGCACCACGAGCGGTAAGGTGTGGGTCGGCTTTTCTCGAAACCTGGATGCTACCAGGAACGGTATCTGGTTCAGCCTTCGTCACGGGGGCCATCGCGATAAGCCGCTGCAGGACGAATGGAACGCGCAGGGTGAGCCCGCGTTCCAGTACGAGGTGCTGGAGAAACTGAAGGACGATGTGCCTCTCCTGTTGGTGGCGGAGCTGCTCAAAGACACAAAACGGCGCTGGATGGCGCAGTTGGACGCGCGCGGGCTTCTGTGACGGGCCTGGCGTACCACTCGTGACAAGAAATTGCCGCGCGCCAGATAACTGCCGCCCGTTTCGACCTCTCCGGGTTGATTGCAAAAGGGTTCCAGGCTGGCTGCCGAACTGCATAAAGAGGTTGCGATGCTGGATCGGATTGCCGGGCAACTCGAACGATACATGGACCTGCTGAGCGCCAGGCAGAAACTGGTGGCGTCGAACATTGCGAATGTCGACACACCGGGTTACCGCACGCAGGATATCGATTTTCAGTCGGAGTTTCTGAACGCCGCAGGCGGTGCGCCGCACACCGTGGGGGTTCCGGATTTGCCGGTTAAGAACGATGGCAATGACGTCAGCCTCGACCGCGAATCGCGTCTACTGGCGGAAAATGGGCTGCGGTTCCAGTTGGCGTCCAATCTGCTGCGCTCGCAGATTCGCCTCGTCAAATCGGCCATCCAGGGAGGCCAGGGTTCATGAGCCTGTTTTCGGTTCTTTCCATTGGCGCGTCGGGAATGGCGGCGCAGCGCGTGCGCGCCGAGATGCTGACCGAGAATCTCGCCAATGCCGAGACCACCCGCACGCCCGAAGGCGGTCCTTACCGGCGCAAGGACGTGGTGTTTGAAACTACTGAGGTTGCGTCGCCCTTCTCCTCGCTCTTCGCCGCCCAGGTGCAGGCGCCCGGCGGGGTTGCCGTCTCCGAAATCGTCACGGATATGAGGGATCCCGAGCTGCGTTATCTGCCGGGGCACCCTGACGCGAATGCAGATGGTTATGTGGCTTTTCCGCGGGTCAATCCCGCCGAGGACATGGTCGATCTGATGGGCACGGCGCGCGGCTATGAGGCCAATGTCGCCGCCATCAGCTCAGTTAAGGATATGATTCAGCGTTCTTTCGATCTCTTCCGCTGAGGATGCCTATGCCTGGACCCATACTACCGATTTCCGGGTCTCCCAGTCCGGACACGATTCGTCCGGCTGGACAATCACAAGGGGGTGGCGCGTTTCAAGACGTGTTCGCGAGTGCCATCCAATCCGTGGAGGCCTTCGGCCAGGATGCAAGCGCCTCGGCCCAACGCTTCCTCTCGGGAGAGGGCGAGGAACTGCATACCACGATCATGGCGGCCCAGCGGGCTGAGCTGTCCTTCGATATGTTCCTCCAGGTGCGCAATAAGGTGGTCAGCGCTTACCAGGAGATCATGCGAATGCAGATGTAATACCGACAGGGTGCGGAAACGTGGATGTGGATGTACCCTCACGGGCTGCTCACGTTCGCTCATTGCCCTAACATCGCGAGAAATTGCGGTCCTCAAAGAAGGATGCGATCAAGGTGGTCTGGACGGGCTGGCCCGCCGTTGACCGAAACACTCGCTGCTGGCTCGCGGCCCCCAGGCGCCCGTTCCACCGGCGGTCATCACTCGGCCATCGTTCAGCAGAACCGTGCACCCGTTGGCCCGCGCGTGAGCCATGGGCGAAACCGCAAGTCCAGATGCCAACCGAAGGGTTGCCAGGTGTTGCGCCAAACCGCGAGACCGTGAGGGCCAGCACACCGGGCAGCGCCAGCCTCTATATCCGTACGCCTCTGGCAATCGTCCGAAGCATCCCATCCAACATGTTCGACATGGTGCAACCGAACCTCAAGCGCGGGACAGGCGCGGTCTCCCCGGACTGGTGGCCACGATCATGAAGGCCACCGGCCGGAGGCGGCCTTCCCCCGCGCCGCGGCCTGGTCGTTTTCCTTGGCTGCGGAAGCGGGAACCGTTTTTCCTCACCCTCCTAAGGTTTTCCGGACAATCTGCCGATCTCATTTGCAGGCGATAGAAAACGGCGCGCCATGAAAAAAATCCTGGCCAATCTCTCCACCACACAGCGGATCAGCATTCTGGTGGTGGCTGTATTGGTCGGCGCGGGGCTGTACGCGCTGATCCGCTCTCAGCGGGAGGGCGATTTCAAGCCGCTGTTCACGGGGCTCGCACCGGAAGACGCCGCGGGAATCGTTCAGAAACTCAAAGAGACGGGCGTGGATTACCGCCTGCCGGAATCCGGCGGCGCAGTGCTGGTCCCGTCCGGGCGGCTCGCCGAGCTGAGAATCGCGATGGCCGCCATCGGACTCCCCAAGAGCGGCCAGATCGGATTCGAACTGTTCGACAAGCCCAACCTGGGGGCCACCGAGTTCGCCGAACATGTGAACTACCGGCGTGCCCTCGAAGGGGAACTGGAACGCTCGGTCATGGCGCTGGCGGAAGTCGAGCGGGCACGCGTGCATATCACGTTCCCCAAAGACTCGGTATTCCTGGACGCGCAGCAACCTGCTAAAGCCAGTGTTTTGGTGAAGATACGGCCCGGATCAAGGCTCGCTCCCCAAAACGTGGTGGCCATTAACCATCTGGTGGCCAGCGCCGTGGAGGGGCTTTCTCCTGACGCCGTCTCCGTCCTGGATATGAACGGCAACCTGCTGGGCCGCCCCCATGCCTCGGGAACGCTGGACGGGCCGGAAGCGTCGGAGGCCGGTCTGGACTACCGGCACAAGATCGAGGCGGACCTTCTTGTGAAGATCAATTCCACTCTGGGGCCTCTGCTGGGGGAGAACAAGTTCCGCGCGGGAGTGTCCGTGGAGTGCGATTTTACCGGGGGAGAACAGAGTGAAGAGGTTTTCGACCCGGCCCGCTCGGTGATGGCCAGCTCGCAACGGACCGAGGACAGTTCCGGTTCCGGGGGAGCGAATGGTGTCCCGGGGACGGCCTCGACTCTGCCGCGGCCCACTTCACGGCCGGGCAGCAGTTCGAAGAACGTGTCCCGGATGACCGAGAACATCACTTACCAGACCAGCCGCACGGTGAAGAAAACCCGGATTCCGGCTGGCGGGGTGAAGAAGATGTCGCTGGCGGTGCTGGTGGATCAGGAGGTCACGTGGGAGCCGGACAAGGGCGGCATGAAGCGGGTACTGGTTCCTCCGTCGGCCGACAAACTAAAGGTGATCCGGGACCTGGTGGCGGGCATCACCGGATTCACGGCTGAACGGGGCGATCAACTCGTCATCGATACCCTGCCTTTCGAAACCACCCTGCTCCTGGAACCGCCGCAGCCGCCCGCTCCGCCAGCCGTGATGACGCCCCCGGCCGCGCCCCTGTCGATGATTCTGAAGTTGGACCGCCGGATGCAACTCATCGCCGGCGGCGCCGCCGGGGCCGTACTGTTACTGTTGTTCGTCACCGTCTTTCTCTGGCGTCGTAGCCGGAAGAACGCGCGCGCCGCCGAGATTACCGGCCCAGCAGCTCTGCCCGCCGGGGGTTCGTCTGGCCAGGCAGCGCTGACCGAACCCGTGGAGAGCCAGATGGAATCCAAGCTAGCGGAGCGCGACGCGCTACAGCAGAAGGCGGACGCGCAGGCACTCAGCGCCCTCAAGGTCGCGCCTGTGATTACGAAGGCGGCCGAGGTGCTCTCCAAACACCTGCGGGAGAGAGTCTCCAAGGAGTCCGAGATGTCGGCACAGATCCTGCGAACCTGGATCCGCGAGGAAGAAAGCTGATGCTGAGCGACACTGCGCGCCAGGCCGGAACGAACCCGCGCACCGCAGAGACGGGGAGAGCGCGGAGGAAGCGCGGAGTGCCTGAAACTCGGCGGCATCCGCTTCTCTTGGGCGCCGCTCGATGGCTCGGCAACGGCCAATTCGCTCTCCAGTCCGGCCTCACGGGTCCGGTGAGGAGCAGGAGAGCGGATGTTCGAGAGAGGCATTGGCCTTCCCCACGCTTTCTCTGCGCCTTCAGGGTCTGCGCGGTGAGTTGGAGTTGGCCTCGGGGCGGGCATTTTAGGCGGGAGCAGGTCGGATGATCGTCAACACTACCAAGTCTGAAACCGACACCATCCCAGGCCTGCGCAAGGCCGCGATGCTGCTGATCGTCCTGGGCGAGCAGGCAAGCGCGGATATGCTGCAACATCTGTCTGAGGACGATGTTCAGAAGGTCAGCCGCGAGGTGGCCAGAATCACAGCGATTTCGGCGGAGCAGGCCGAGGTCGTGTTGAACGAGTTCCATCAAATCACCACGGCTGGCACGTATGTCGCCCGGGGCGGCGTCGAATACGCCCGCAAGGTGTTGATGCGGGCGTTCAGTCCGGAGACTGCCAAGCGCCTGCTCGACCGGCTCGCCAAAGCACTGGGTACCGAAGCCGCGTCTTTCGATGCCATCCAGAAGGCCGATCCGCAGCAACTGGCCAAGTTCATCCATAACGAGCACCCCCAGACCATTGCGTTGGTCCTGTCCCATCTCAACCCCAGCCAGGCGGCGGCCCTGCTCACGTCCCTGCCGGCCAATCTCCGCTCGGATGTCTCACTGCGAATGGCTAGCCTCGACCAGATCTCACCGGAAATCATCCTCAAGATCGCCGGGGTGATCGGGTCGAAACTGATGGCCCTCGGTGAATTCAGCCGGGAATCCTACGGCGGCGTGCGCGCCGTCGCAGAGATGTTGAACCGCCTGGATTCCGGATCCAGTCACGAGATCCTGGACGATATCCAGCAGCAGGATGCCAACCTGGTAGAGACCATCCGTCACCTGATGTTCACCTTTGAAGACCTGCTGTTGATCGACCCGATGGGTCTGAAAGAAGTCCTGGCCAAGATCGACCGTAAGGTGCTGACGGTTGCGCTGAAGGGCACCAGCGAGCAGTTGAGGAACCAGGTTCTGAGCTGCATGTCTCAGCGCGGCGCCGACATGCTGAGGGAGGACATGGATGCGCTCGGTCCGATCAAGATCAAGGAAGTACAGGCCTCCCAGCAGCAGATCATTGCTATCGTCCGCAAGCTAGAGGCGGAAGGTGTGCTGAGCCTGAAGGGCACGGTGGGAGAGCAGTATGTCGTCTAGGATACTCCGGCCGGACGATCCACGGCAGGTAACGCCCCTGGCGTTGCGGCAGGTGCTCCGATCCGGAGAGGCGAACCCCACGGGCGGGCCGGAGGTGCAAGAGCGCTTCGCGGCGCAAGTCGCCCAGATCGAGCAGCAATACCAACATCGCCTCCAGGAAGCCCATACCGCCGGGATGCACGAAGGGGAGGTGACGGGAAAGAATCGCGCCGCCGCGGAGATGCAGCCGGTAATCGAGCGCCTGGCGCGCACCATCGACGAGTTGTCCCAAATGCGTGCCCGCCTACGCAAGGAGGCCGAGGCCGACATGGTCAAACTGTCGCTGGCGATCGCCCGGCGCGTCCTCCGCCGAGAGCTGGCGATCGATCCGGAAGCCTTGCACGGTCTGGTCATGGCGGCTCTCGAAAAGCTGCAAGGCCAGGATCTCTGCCGCGTGAAGGTCCATCCGTCGCACGCGGCGCTGGTCAAGACCTCTCTTCAGAAAACGGTCACCGGGAATGCCATCGAGGTGATCCCGGACGCTTCCCGCGAGCCGGGCACGGTCATTTTCGAGACCCAGCGGGGCAACCTGGATGCCTCGGTGGACTCGCAATTACGGGAGATCGAACGCGGTCTGGCGGACTGCTTGCGGAAACATTCATGACGGAAAGAATCTCATTCGCGCCTTATTTCGCGGAGCTCGATCGGGTTTCCCCGTTCCGTTGGACGGGGCAGGTGACCGAGGTGGTCGGCCTGTTGATCGAATCCCGCGGCCCCCACGTGGCCATCGGAGACTTCTGCGAGGTGAGAACCTCCGCTGGGCGTCTCATTCGCACTCAGGTGATCGGGTTCCGCGACGGCCGGGTGCTTTCCATGCCGCTCGAAGAGATCGACGGCCTGCAACTGGGAGACTCCGTGGCGGCGCGCAGCGCGGACGCCCGTGTGGAAGTGGGCCCGGGGCTACTCGGCCGTGTGATCGACGGATTTGGGAAGCCCATGGATGGCGGGCCACCGATCGAGGCGCGAGATGCATACGGCCTCTATGGCGTGCCCACCAATCCCTTGGAGCGGGAACACATCACGCAGCCGCTGATCACGGGAATCCGCGCCATCGACAGTCTGCTGCCTTGCGGGAAGGGGCAACGCATCGGGATCTTCGGTGGCAGCGGCGTCGGCAAGAGTACGCTGCTCGGTTCCATGTCGCGGCACAATTCGGCGGATGTCACGGTGATTGGAATGATCGGCGAGCGCAACCGGGAGGTGCGCGGCTTTCTGGAGAACGAACTGGGCCCCGAAGGCCGCAAGCGCTCGGTGGTGGTCTGTGCCACCTCGGAACGTCCCGCGCCCTTGCGCGTGCGGGCCTGTTTTGTGGCTCTGGCGGTGTCCGAGTACTTCCGCGACCAGGGAGCCAACGTACTGCTGGTGATGGACTCGGTCACACGCCTCGCCATGGCGCAACGCGAGATCGGACTGGCGGCAGGCGAGCCACCGAGCCAGAAGGGATACACGCCGTCGGTCTTTAACCTTCTGCCCAAGGTGCTCGAACGCGCGGGCAACTTCCGCCGCGGCTCGATCACAGGCTTCTTCACGGTCCTGGTGGAAGGAGACGATTTCAACGAGCCGATCTGCGACGCCGTCCGCGGGATCCTGGACGGCCACTTCATTCTCTCGCGCCAACTGGGAGCCCAGGGCCATTATCCGGCAATCGACATTCTGCATTCGGTGAGCCGGCTGTCGTCGGCCATCTCCACGCCGCGTCAGAAGCTCGCGGCCACCAAGATCCGGCGGGCTCTGGCCGCGTATCGGGATGCCGAGGATTTGATCCAACTGGGTGCGTATGTATCGGGATCGAACCCGATCTTGGACACCAGCATCCGGCTTCGTCCCGAATTGCTGGAGTTTCTCCAGCAGAACCACACCACCACCACGCCCCTGGAGGAGACGCTGTCCCGGATGGAGGGCCTGGCGGCAAAACTGGAACCGGGCGGCGAACTGGTCCCTGGGAACAACCCTAAGCCGAAAAAATGAACTCTTTTCAATTCCCACTACAGAAAGTTCTCGATTGGCGGCGGACCCAGCTCGAAATGGAGGAGTTCCAGTTCCGCCAGCAGTCCGCGGCGATGGCCGATCTGGACCGCGAAAACGCGCAATTGCAGGAGGCCGGAAGCTCGGCGGAGCGGCAGGTGCGGGTCTGGAACCCGGTAGCGGGCGGCGAGCTCGCAGCGCTGGGCAGTTACCGGCTTCACGTGCGGCTGAAGGAGACCGAACTGGCCGTGCCACGGGCCGAGTGCCGGAAGGAATTGGGCAGGCGGGAGAGCGTCATGTTGGAGGCGAGACGGCGGTTGCGGCTGTTGGAGCGGCTGAAGGAGCGCCGGCTGGCGGAGTGGTGCGAGGCGCGGGACAAGGAACTGGATGAGCTGGCTTCGGAAGCGTATCTCGCGAATTGGAAGCGGCGGAAGTCAGGAGGCGAGCGGCCGTGATCTGCCGGAGGTGCGGGTCTCGACGCCGGGCACGTTCATGAAGTGGAAGGGCCGGGAATTAAGCGGGCAGGGGCCGGCGCCCGATTGGGAATGGACCGCTGGGTTCGCGATGGCGCTGGCGGTCGAGCCGGGATGAGGGTTAGATTTCGAGGTCTCGCGGCTGCCCCGTCGGCGGTCCCGGTTCGTCACCTGTCGCGCGTTTAGCGGCCACACCGCTTCCGCGGTCCCGGCTCGTCACCTTGTCACGCGTTTGCCCGCAGCACCGCTGCCGCGGGTCCTTCCCCTATAATGACTTCATGACTCCAGAGACCCTTGCCGATATCGCCTTGCCTGCCGTCCCGCTGACGGTTGAGGGCGCCAGCGTGCTGCACCAGATGATGCGCGTGCGTTGGCCCGCGTGGCGCGCCCTCTCTCCGGAGACCCGCGCGGAGATTCTCGCGGAGGCCGCACACTCCCTCGCGGCGATGGCGGTTCCGGCGGATGGCCGGCAGACGGGGCTGTTCTCGCTGCTCGGGCATAAGGGCGACTTGCTGTTTGTCCATTTCCGGCGCAGCTTCGAGGAACTCAACCATGCCCAACTGGAGTTGGCCCGGCTGCGGCTTAGCGACTATCTGGAGCCCACCACCTCCTATCTCTCGATGATCGAGCTGGGTCTCTACGAGTCCACATCCAAGGTTTACGGCGGCCTGGCTGGCAAAGGGGTCGAGCCGCATTCCGAGGAATGGAAGCGGGAGATTGAAGTGGTGCTCGACCGCCAGCGGCAGGCCATGGCGCCCCGGCTTTGGCCCGAGATCCCACCCGCGAAGTATATCTGTTTTTACCCGATGGACCGGCGTCGTGGCGAGTCGGTCAACTGGTACACCGAACCGATGGCGGACCGCCAGAGGATGATGCATGAGCATGGAATGGTGGGGCGCCGGTACGCCGGCGAGGTCCGCCAGATCATCACGGGTTCCATCGGATTCGACGATTGGGAATGGGGGGTCGACCTCTTCGCCGATAACCCGTTGGTCTTCAAGAGGCTGATCTACGAGATGCGTTTCGATCATGTGAGCGCGGTGTATGCGCTTTTTGGGACGTTCTACGTGGGCTTGCGGGTGGCGGTCTCGGAGTTGGGCGAGATTCTCAAGTGCTGATTGGCCCGCTGTCCAAAAACACGGTGATGGGCTTGGCCGTCCGCCGAAAAACATGGTGACAGGCAACGCTGTCCACGGCGGCCCAAAGGCAGGGCCTTGGGACAGCGAAGCCTGCCACCATGTTTTTCGAGGGCGAGGCCTGTCACCATGTTTCAGAACGTAAAGCGCAACTGCAGATCGATCTTGCGGTTGTAGGTCGTCGGCGCGCCACCGTGCGCCATCACGATCAGTCCGCCGAGGCTCCGGTACTGGCCGAAATATCCGGACGAAAGGTCCCCGTTGGGGGGCGCGAAGTTGGGGTGATTCAGCGCATTCAACGTGGAAGCGCTGAGGGTCAAATTGTATCTCCTGCCGCCCGCGGTGCCGCCCGCGGTGCCGATGCCGGAACCCGAGGCCGACCCGACTCCCATCGGCGCGTCTCCATGTTGACCACCGCCATCCTTTGCGACCATTCCGGTTGGAGCGCCCGAGTCCGCCACTCCGCCACGTCCCTCGCGTCCAAAAGCCCACGTCCGCGATACGCGTAGCGCCACATTCCAGTTCGGCGGACCGAGCCCGTAGTTGCGCCCGATCGTGGGGGTTCCCTGCGCTGGTTTCAGGTCGAAGCAGCCGAAGCCCGATGCGTACACCAAGCCGCTGCCCTGGCAACCCGAGCCGGCAACACCGGCAAGTAGCGCCGGGCGCGCCTCGGGATATCCAGTATTGTACGGATCCAGGCCGGTCGTGATGTTATAAGGCACGCCGCTGTTGGCCACCAGGAACGGGCTGATGCTGAATCTCCACGGGACGGGAATGGTGGCACCGGCCGCCATCCTGTGTCGCATGTCGCCATACGTCGAGGGTCCCCACTCGGCGCGCAGATTGTACGGATCCGCCGGAATGCCCTCGTTGTTGTCGCGGCCATAGGAGAGCGAGTAGTACCCAAACAGGAACAACCTCTTATAGTTCACGTTGGCGTTGGCCACCAGTTGGTTCCGGCTGGCAAGACCGGCCGACTCGGTCAGCAGACGAACGGACGGGTCGCCGAATGGATACAGGCCGCCGACCGGAGCGTTGACATTGCGGAAGTTCAGCAGGTGTACGCCGCGGCTGCCGATCCACGTCAACGTCAGGTGCGAGGACTGATTTAACTGCCGGTCGACTCCCACGCTGCTCTGGTAGAGCCGCGGCGCCTGGAGACCGCTCGCCACAGGCCGAAGTTGCTGCGGTTCGCTGCCGGCTGCGAGCACCCCGGCCGGCGGTATCGCGGGGTAAAAGGCGGGATTGAGGATCAAATAGGATTGCTGGGT
>PMTT01000761.1:27830-29231 GCA_003167275.1 Bryobacterales bacterium
GCGCCCATCTGCACAAGCTGCGAGCCCGTGAGTCCGGCGGCCTGGAGCGCCAGCGTCGCCTGGTACTGGGCCAGCGTGAAGAAGGTGAGGGTTCCGGCAAAATTGTTCAGCGACGTGTCGGCCAGCAGCGTCTGCCGCACGCGCCCGCCCCACTTGAGCGTGTGCCCCTTCTTCATATATGTGGAAATATTCGTCAGTTCCCAACTGGTGTTGAGGGAGCCGGAGTTGCCCACAGTGGGGCCGCCCGCATTGAACGCGCCCTGGACGAAGATGGCGGGCGTGTTGTCGTTGGCGGTGTCCTGGTCGGTCGAGCGCTGGTACTGAAAGCGCGTCTCGTTGATGGCTCTCGGTCCCATGACGGCCGTCTCGGTGATCTGCACCGTGCGTTCGGTCTGCTTCTCGTGGTAGGCGCGGGATGCCAGGTTGAAGTCGCCGACACCCTGGTTGTCGAGCCCGATCCGCAGGTCCTGATAACGGACCACCAGGGTGTTCGCGTGGTTGAGGGTGTAGTCGAGCCGCGGGCTGAAGGCGGTCCGGGACTGAGGTGTGGGCAACGCCTGGTTGATCTTCACGGGATTGAGATTGGCGTCCAGGGTGGTGGCCAGGACGAAGGCGTTCTCGTGGATCTGGCGGTCCTCCAGGTCGAGGGTGAACGAGGCGCGGTTCTTCTTCAGCGGACCACCGATGCTGAATCCCTCCAATTGGGCGCGGTAGGGTGGCCGCGTCGACTGGGTCAGCAGCGGGTTGCGGGTGTTCAGAACGTCATCGTCGTACTGGGTGAAAGCCTGCCCGTGAAACGAATCGCCGCCGGGCTTGGTGAAGATCTCAACGCGCGCGAAGCCCGGGCGATCGTACTCCGGAGAAAACGGGTTCGAATTGATGCGCACCTCGCGGATCGACGATTTGGGCGGCAGGCTGCCCCCCATGAAGCCGTCGATGTAAAACTGGCCTCCGTCCGGGCCGGGCGCCGGGCCGGCCAGCGCCTGCAGTTCGAGCGCGAGTTCGTCCGGGTCGTCGGAGAGGGCGCCGATCTGCCTCGTCCCCAGCACGACGGCGCTGCCATTGGAGCCCGGCTCCGCGCGGATGCGGCCGAGCCCGTCCTCGACGTTGATCACCTGGGCATCGGTGTGAATCGCCAGTTGGACGTCGAAGAGCATAGGCCGATCTATCGCGAAGTCCTTCTTCTGGGCGGGGGAGAAGTCTTTCGCCGTGACACGAATCTGATATTTACCCGGCTTGAGGGACGGGAAGGAATACTGGCCCGAGTTGCCGGTCCTGGCGCGGTGGTCCCCGCCAGGGCCGCGAAGCTGGACGATCGCCCCTGGGACCGCGGCGCCGGACGGATCGGACACTGTCCCATGCAGGCCCGGGGTGGGGTCCTGCGCCCAGGCGGCGGACAGA
>PMTT01000644.1 GCA_003167275.1 Bryobacterales bacterium
GGATCGAGCGGCCATCGGGCGACCAGGCTTGGACCAGCAGTTTCTCTCGGCTCAGGGTCTGAGTTCTTCCAGACGCGACGGCGATCGACTCGATGCCGCCTCCACGGGGTGAAACGGCAACAGTTTGGGAATCGGGCGACCAGACGGGCAGGTTGGTAGGCTCAAGGTTGCCGTCACGCGTCAGGGCGGTCATGGCGCCGCTGGCCAGATCGACGGACCAGAGATCAACCTTTGCGGCTTTTCCAATGTCGACGCCCGAGAGTACGGCCAGAGTTTTTTCGTCCGGAGAGAGGCCAAGGCTACGATACGGACCGGGTTTGCCGACGGCGCTTAGGACCCTACCGTGATCATCATGCCAGGCGATCTGACGGTCGCCGGAAGGGAAGACGCGGTAGATCAGCATGCCATTTTCGCTGGCGCTAACAGTGCTGCGGCCATTCGTCTCATTGGTGAGGACGTTTTCGCCCAGGAGGGTGGGCTCGCCTTGCAGTTGGAAGGAGCGGGAGTCGAGCGGTTGGGCAAACAAAGCGGCTCCCCTGGTGAAGAGCAGAAATCCGGGCGGCGACCAGATGGCGCGGGTATCGCTTTCGATGACGCGAGCACGGCTGCCCGAGGCCAGGTCCTGAACGTAGACCGCGTTGGCTCCTGCACCGGGTAACGCCATCGATAGATAGAGGACGTGACGGCCATCGGGGAGGAGTTGAGGCCAGTGATGGGACTGCTCGTCTTTGGAGAGCGAGGTTAGGGCGGACGGGACTCCACCTGTGGCTGGGACGCGCATTAAGGGACCACTGCCGGAGCCGAAGACGATGGAGCCATCTTTGCTCCAGGCGGCCCCATCGTCGCCGCGGCCGTTAGGCAGGCTGCAAACGGTGAAGACGGCGCCGCCGTCAATGGCCACGCGCTTGATCTGATCTTTGGTGAAGAAGCCGATCGACCGGCTGTCGGGTGACCAGAACGGTATATTGGCGTCGTCGGTGTTATCCAGAGGATGCGCGTCGGGCGAGCCCAAAGGGCGAAGCCACAGGCGATTCCTGCCCTGAACGTCCACGACCATGGCGAGATTGCGACCGTCGGGCGAGAGAGTCCACTGGGCAGTCTGCTTGCCGGGAGGCACGGCGGTACCGGGCGGGAGGGGAATGCGAAAGCGCATTGTTCCCGCGCCCGGATTGGCGGGGCTGGGGCGCATCCAGGCGAAAGTCGCGGCGCCCAGCGAGACCAGCGCGACAGCGCATGCAGCCCAGGTGAGCCACGAGCGGCGGGGACCGACGGCGACGGGGACGGGTTCGGGATCTTCGAGGGTGATGCGAGCGTCGCCGATATCACGCAGCCTCAGCTTAGGATCTTTGCGCAGACAGCGCTCCAGCAGGCGGCGAACGTGTGCGGGAGTGTCTTTCGGCAGCGCGGACCAGTCCGGCTCGCGGGTAATCACTGCGGCTATGGTATCGGTGACAGTGCCACCTGAGACAAACACCGGCTTTCCAGTTAGCAGTTCGAAAAGCACAACGCCGAACGCCCAGATGTCGGCTCGCTTATCCACCGGCTTGCCTCGCGCCTGCTCGGGCGACATGTAGCCCGCAGTGCCAAGGATCATGCCGGCTTGCGTCATTTCGAGCGAGAGCGTGGGCGACATACTGGGGTTGGCAGTTGAGGGCGAAACCGCGTCCGTCTCCTTCGCCAGTCCGAAGTCCAGGATTTTGATCACGCCCTCGCGAGTGACCATGATGTTGGCCGGCTTGAGATCCCGATGCACGATGCCCTTCTCGTGCGCCGCTTCCAGCCCCGATGCGATTTGGCGCACGTAGTTCAGCGCCGTCTCCACCGGCAACGGTCCGCGCAGGACTTCGCCGTCGACCAGCTCCATTATGATGGCGCCCTGCTCGACGCCGTAAATAGACGCGATGTTTGGATGATTCAACGACGCGAGCACCTGCGCCTCGCGGTCGAAACGAAGCATCCGGCCGGCATCCTGTGCAACGCCCTCGGACAGCACCTTAATGGCGACTTCGCGGTTCAACTTGCTGTCGATGGCCTGGTAGACAGCACCCATGCCGCCTTCGCCGAGTTTGGAGACGATTCTGTAATGAGCGATTGACCGTTGGGGGCTCATCTAGTCGCGATTCTAGGAATCGTACCACTTTCCGGACGAAATGCGCGCGACACGGAGACTGCTCTTGCTGACCCCCGCGCCGGACCTCAGTACGAGTGGCCGACGATACGGGCTGAGGCCACTTCAAGTAGGTTCTGTCGTGATATGGCATGGGATCTACTGTTTGAGGCCGTCCTTAAGTTGCTTCACGATAGCCGCATGGCTACCTCGATCGGACAGCTTGACGATCCCGAATTCTGTTTGATAGGCAGCGGGCGAAGTGGGCGCTTCAGACTCAGGCCGCACTCGTAGATCCGTCTGCGCGCCTCCGCCAGGCGCGCGTTCCAGGATGTACGGAGGCATAGTGCTGCGGGCTTGAGGTTGAAGCCCGGCGAAGCTTCCGATATACCCCCAACTCCCAAAGCCTATCGCCTGCCCCGTGCCTGCGACAGCCTTGAGATCCGTCCATTCCTTCTTTGCTGCTTCCACAGCCTGCACATTCGCGACACTCGCAGAAGGAAGCCTGAAGTAAAGATATCCTCGTTTCACCGCGGACACACCCAGAACGTTGTTTGCACCGCCATCCACATATGCGAATGCCCCCCAAACTTGAACCTCTCAGGGGAGCGTTCATTGGGTTCGAAGACCACTTTCTCAACGATTCCGTAAATGCCAATGGGACCACTTGCAATCAGACCGGCCGCAGCGAGAAAGACGAATAGAACCGCGATCGTTCTGTTTGCGCCGTTCGTAGAGATGCTGTTTCTCCTTTTATCAATCCTTGCCCAAAACCCACTGTGGCGTAGCTTATTCGCCGGCCGTGTGTCCCGCCGCTCGCTGCTGCAACTTCGCCCGAAGCTCCCAAAACACTCAGCCTCATCGCCCGCGCCGTCGCTTCACGCTGCCCGTTGGCGGGCAACGCTCATCGCGCCTGCTACTGCGACTTGCCCTCATATCGGCGGTCAGCCTCGGCACTCTCCCGCAGTGCCTGTCGCAGGAAAGCGGCCTTCTCTTCGGCAGTCCACGGCAATTCCAGGGAATCGTAAAACCGCCGTTGTGCCTCGGAAGGCTTCATCTCAACCAGATCCGGCCCGATTTCGAAAAACCTCGCTTCGGGCTCGCCAACCACCAGCTTGATTGTCTTGGTGTCCATTGACGGCCGGAACGACCCATCCGGCTGCACGGCCTCGCTGCTCGCCGCCAGAGCCTGGCAACCAAGCCTCGGTGCGGCTGAGAGGGTCAAGCGGTATGAGCCGGCAAACTGCTGCACTACGTCTACGTCCACGCCTTGCATCTGCTCGTGACGTAGCAGGTTGCCATTGCTGCTGGCGGCGCAGTCGCTTGGACCGTCCGTCGCATTCGCGGCAACAGGGTGGGTCTCCACTCCCCTCGGCCACGTTGTCTTGGTGCGGATGCTGTCGTATATCGTCACCCTTCGGCCATCCGGGAAATGCAGTTCCCGTACATACGCCTGAGGTGCGATACGTAACGGCGCCCTCATGTCCATAATGGCTCCATCTGACCGGCGCGCCAGGAACTCCTTCGTCTCCGTCTCATGGACGGGATCGGAGACGGCTCGCTCCAGGTAGTAAGGCTCGATCGGCACGCGTGCCGCAGACGACTGGGTACTGCTAGTCACGGCGGCCTTGCTGTTCGCCGGAACGAACCGGATTTGCACGTAAGCCTGCCGCTGAGAATCCGAAGAACCGAAATGCATGTTCTTTACGAAGTCGAGTGCGCCAGCGTTCAACGAGGGATCCACAGTAGCGCAAATCTCCTTCATGATGACACTGCCGTCCGTGCCGATTTGGGCATTGACCATGACCGGCAACCCTACGCTCGAAGCCAATTCCGTGGGGAAATCAAAAGTCGATCGTATGGGCATATCGAGGGAGACTGCAGAGCCGTTGGCGAGCATCGACGGAATGGGAGTAAGGATCGACTGATCGACTGTTCCGGAATCATCGAGGCGCAAACTCGCGTCGAGGACAATAGATCCCGCTACATATGTCGTGATGCGGTCCGGCAGTGGCTGGTCGTGAAATGACTGGCCCTTTCCGTAGCTGTAGACGGTGTAGTTCCCGGGGGCGAACGATAGAATCTGAAGCAGCCCGGTCGCATCATCGATACACCACTCCTGCTCGTCCCAACGCCGTGAGAGAGTTTCGGAATCCCCCGGTCGATCCGCGGCCAGCACGCAGGTGGTGGGCCGACCATTCCATTCCGCCGCCGCAATGCGAAACTGCGCGCCGGCCGAAAGTGCCTGGCCCGCCCAGAAGATCGTGTTGCGCAGCATGTGGATGCGCATGGGAACCACCGGCACATGCTTTTCTTCGAACGTCTCTCCCCTCCCACTCACGCGAGTTACAGAGAAGTCTCCCAACTTGGCAGTCCAACGCCAGCTCTGCGGAGCAACCCAAAGTTCATTCAATTCGCCCGTGCCCGTATTGGACGGATCGCCGATCGCCGTGAATGACGAAACGATGAGATGGGCCGGAGTAATAGGCGCGTGAAACCTCATGGGGCGCTTAGCGCGGTTCAGCAATTCCAAAGTACGGGTGCGGTCCGCGGGTTTGGCCACCGCTTTGCCTATTCCCGTTGCAAGCTCACGCGGGTCGGCGGGTACAGGCGCGCTGGCGAGAGTTGCCCCCGAACTGACTGACGCGATAGAGATACCCATAAGCAGCATCGTATTGAGTCGCATACGCAATACAGTACTACTTTCTGACTACGCTCACAATGGTGGTTCAAACCGCCGATTACACCAGCTGATTCCAGAAGGACTCGCCGATCGCGCGCGGCTACCGCAGTGGCGGCGCCGGCTCCATGCGGATCACGAGGTCGGTGACGTCGCGATTCACCAGAGCTTCGATGCCGAATCCATCGCTACCGGCCCGATATCCCTTGACCGATGGATGTACTCCGTAAACCCCCGCCGGCAAGCCATGAAATTCAAAGCTGCCATCCGCGCCGATCTCGGCCATCTGGTTATCCCAAGCCTGATCGGCGCCGACTGTTACCCGCATACCCGGCGGTATCGGCTTGCCGTCGCTCAGCACCACTCGTCCCTTGAGCATGTGGGCCGCGGTGAGCCGGATATCGCCGACGTCTACTTCTTGCCCATCGTCCTTAGTTTCAAACGGCACGGCTTGACTACCAATTCCACGCGCCGCCAACGACTCCATCTTTGGATACAGCATCCAGATGCGCCCCGCCGGAACGTTGGTGATCGTAAAAGTGCCGTCTTCCTTCGTGCCGATTAGGACCTCCGAGTACATGGTTCCGCTGCGCCGCTCATGAGTGATCAGGCCAACTTCCGCGTTTGCCACCGGCTTCCCATTGACCATCAGACGGCCGCGGACCGTCGCGCCATCGCTCACCACCATGGTCTTACGATCCGCGCCAGTAGGCTCCGTGAACAATTTGGGTGCCATGCCCCTCGCGGACACCTGGAGGATCATCTCAGCCGCCGGCTTGCTGTAAGCCATTTCGAATTCGCCCTTCTCGTTGGTCACCGCCATTTCATCGATCCAGTTCTTGGCGCCGCCAAAACTATGCCCCATGCCCCCATTGGGACCGCGTATGCCAACGCCCTCCTGTTCGATCACAGCATCGCGCAATGGCCGTCCGTGCACATCCACCACTGCACCCCGCACCACCTGGCTGACATCCTCCACCGGCGGCCGCGTTTTGAGCGTGGCGGTTTGCGCCGGCCCCTTCGCCGGATCGATCTTCTCCACATACTTCGCGGAATACCCGTCTCGCAGGACCACCAGCGTGAAGATCAGGTCAGGGCTCAAGCTTGGAATGGTGAAATTGCCATCGGCATCGGTTGTCGTGCGTTTGCCGCAGTCCGCCCAGCAGGTCGGGCAAAACTCGGCGTAGCCTTTCTTGACTCCCGCCGAATAGACCAGCACGGTGGCGTGCTCCACCGGGTTCCCGGCGGAATTCGTGATTTTTCCGGTAATGGTGGCGCGCTCGTCAGCCCGCCCGATCCCGAGTGCCGCAAGGCAAGAAACCGCGGCGAGCAGCGTGGAGACCCAGTTCCGCATGGTGCAAACTCCTTGCATCGATTAACGCAAAAAGCAGCGTCGGGTGCAAGGGGTAAGGGTCTGCGCTCAACCGGAGAATGGGAAACACACGGTCACGGAAGGCAAGGGCCTCAGAACAGCATTAATATTCATTATCGGTAGGTTCCTCAGACCGGGAGCCCGTCGGGCCGCCGCTGTGGCGGCGGCTACCGAGAATGGCGGGTCAGCAGGTGGGGTGACCCGACAATTGCACCCGCACATAGCCGCCCCTACGCCGCAACCGGCATTTGGTGGAAGGATTCGGCGCGCTGAGCCGATGGCGCCACCACCGCTCGACCTACTGTTGTGGCTGTGCTGGGCTGCGGAAGCGCTGCAGGAATTCATCGGTCTTATCGCAAACGTCTCGCTGAGCGTCGAGGGCTGCAAGATAGTGCTCGGCCTTCCGGACGGCACCGGGGTTGTTCTTGTCGACGTAAGTCATGATCCGCCCCTTGAGGTCATCGAGCAACTGGCGCACCTTATTGTTCTCCTGTCGCTCCCGATCAATGTCTAGCTTGTCGAACCCGCTGATGACGAAGCTGTGCGCGATTCGCTGAAACGGGAAGAGTGCGATGAGTTCACCGTCCTCTTTCACGTAGCTGCGGAACATTTCCTTGACGGTGGCGTCGCAGTCCTGAATGTAGGCGATGATGGTTTCGTCGATCTCGACGAAGGGCGTGCCGAGTTCGTCCGCTGTTCGCTGGAACGCGCTGACCCGTGCTTCGTGGTGGTACGCGTGCTGGTACCCGGTGCCGATGACCTGGTGGTCCGTGTGATAGATCCTTCCGCGAGTGATGTACCCGCGGCAGAGCGTGCTGCGCTCCAGGAATCGAATGACCATTCCCCAGACGTGGTGGACAAGGTTGATCATGCCCGCAGGAGAGAGTTCGGTGGAGATGATGGCGCAGTCACTGATCTGCGTGAGGCGAAAGTCGAGGTCGCGGCTGTGGTAGCCGCTGTTCGCGCAGATATTCGGTCCGCACCTCGAGAACGCTTCCCGTTGTGCTGACGAGCCAAAGGCGCTGAGAAGGTCGAGGAGAGCGTCGAGGGAACGCCCAGTGCCACGTTCTGCGTCCGCAACGAATCCGGAAAAGCCGAGAATGTCGACGTACGCGATGAATTTCTCCACGAATTCCATAACGAGTGGACCCGAACTCTCGATTTTCTAGTGTACGACGTCCCACCGCACAGCGCGGGCCAAAACGCCAATCATGAGAGGCCCCGGCCGAGTCACGCGCCACTCGGAGAAAGGGCGGATGGGCCTGGAAGTCGATTAGTTGTCGAGAGCAGCCCTTCCGTCCAACAACCGGTCCAAGCACGCGCTGGGTAGAGCCGGGCGCGCCACGGATGGGACGTGACCGGCCCGAACTCGCGAATCGTGTACCGGGGCTCTCGGCCTCGCTCTCGGGGCGCCAATCGATTCCGCAGCGCGATCGGACGATTCGTTTAGTGGATACAAGGGGATTTCGCAACAGGAATGAATATCACGGGAACGGTCGCCGTATAGGCCATTCTCCGAGTTGACGACAATCCGCCCGGCACCAGTCGCACACATCCGCGAATAGGACGTTTTCGTCACCTTGCTAGTGTAGTGTGCCAGAAGT
>PMTT01000313.1 GCA_003167275.1 Bryobacterales bacterium
CTGAAACAGGCGGTCAACCAGGGCATTATTCCGGGTCCCCGGATCCTGGCCTCCACGCGAGCCATCGTGGCAACCGGCAGCTACGCGCCCAAGGGCTTCGCCCTGGAGTGGCGGGTGCCGCAGGGCGCCGAGGAGGCCGACGGTGTCGACAGCCTGATGCGCGTGGTGCGCGACCAGATCGGCCACGGCGCCGACTGGATCAAGCTCTACGCCGATTACCGCTGGGGCGCGGGACCAGGGGCGCGCCCGACCTTCTCGCTGGAGGAGTTGAAGCTCGCGGTGGAGACGGCCAAGAGCGCAGGCGTCCCGGTGGCGGTCCATAGCTCCACTCCGGAAGGCATGCGGCGAGCGATCCTGGCGGGCGTGGAGACGATCGAGCACGGAGACGGCGGCACTCCCGAGATCTTCAAGATGATGGCGGAGCACCACGTGGCGCTCTGCCCGACGCTGGCTGCCGGCAATGCTACGAGTTCGTATGCCGCCGGAGGGAGGGCGCAAGGGACCGAATCGCCGGCTATCCAGCGCAAGCGTGCCAGCTTCAAGGCCGCGATTGACGCGGGTGTCACGATCATCAGCGGCAGCGACGTGGGCGTGTTCAATCACGGGGAGAATGCCCGCGAACTGGAGCTGATGGTGGCCTACGGGATGCCGGCGGTGGACGCGCTGAAGGCGGCGACGTCGGTAGCGGGGACGGTGCTGCACATGGAGATCGGCCAGGTAAAGCCCGGCATGTTCGCCGATCTGATTGCCATGGAGGGCGATCCGACGAAGGACATCTCGGCGATACGAAAAGTGAGCTTCGTGATGAAGGCAGGGACGGTGTATAAGCCGTAAGCATGGACTCGCGGCAGGCAGCGACCCCCTTTACTCAGTCGGTTTTCAGCGCAGCCTCGCGAACACGCTGGCCTCTCACGGCTTCACCCATCCGATGCCGACGTGGATGACGCCGGAATCCGGTTGCTCCGGCGGTACCGGCAAGTAGAAGCGCGAGCCATCGCGCGACACGGCCAGAGGCCGTGTCGCCGCATTGTATCCAACCGGCCTGCGGAGTCCGGAAAACAGAAGTTCCGGGACGCCGAAGCGAATTCCAACTCCACCGCCGCTCACCCGTACGGACCAGACTCCCTGTCCATCGAAAATCACGATCTCCCTGCCATCTTTGCGCCACAGGGGAAAACCGCGACCGCGGACGTTGGCAATCTGTCTGCTCAATCCCGGGCCGGGAAACGGCTGAACAAAGATCCCTGAGGGCTGCTGCTGCTGCGAATAGACGATCCACCGCCCATCCGGGGAGAAGCCCGCTCCATGGATCGGTTCGCTCGACTGCGTGAGCGGTGTGGCGACTCCCTCCTGCTCTGTCCCTTGCAGGCGCAAGGAAACGGTACTAATACCGCGCATGATGAGAACGTCTCTGCCGTCGGGGGAAAGGTCTTGCGGATCATGCAGGCCGTCGCCGATGGCGGCGAGCTGATGAGCCTCGCCCGCGCCGGGCACAGCCCGTTCAACCAGCCCCGACCTTCTGCCGTATCCGAGGATACGCGTTCCGTAGGGAGACCAGAGGGACCAGCCCCACCTTGATTCTAAACTTCGACGCCCTGACTGGCCCGGTTCGAGCAACCACGAGCCATCGCCATAGGCCAATAACCGTTTCTCATCCGGGGAGAGTGAGAGCGTCGCGCCGGCGATGGGCGGACCCGCCTTTCCGATCTCCTTACCGCTGCGGTCGAAGATGGTCACTTGATTCAACGCGGCTTTCCCGGGGCGCCACGGAACCACACCGGCGCGTGAGACCGAAAAGCTGGCAATGCGGACTCCCGGCACCGAGGCCACGCCCTGTTGGATCAATACTGCATCTCCTTCTAGTTTGTGGCTTTTCGCCGCCAGTTTCTGCGAATAAAGGTTGTCGTTCCGGACAAACAGGATGCGGCCACCCCCTTCGGGTGTGTAGCGAGCGGCGGTGTCGTTCTTTAGCAGCAGCGTCGGGTTGACTGCCTGACCATCGCGCAATGTCGCCAGGTAAACCTCGCACTCTTCGTCATCATCCGGTACGAACAGAACCAGAAAATCCTGACTGTCGGGAAGAAACTGAGGATATTTGTAGGAGCCTGCCTTCTTCCCCGGCATATCGACCGGCCTGAGGTCGCCACCTGACGCCGGCACCGCGTATAGACGCCCTCCTAAGGAGATCAGAATGGTGCCGCTGTCGCTCCACGTTCCTCCCCGTGACGCTGCGGGAAGCCGGGTGATCACCTCCGGAGCGCCATCCGGGACTCGGACTCGGTAAAGCCCCGTGGCAGTGTCGAATGTGACCGTTTTGGAGTCGGCGGACCAGAATGGTGCATTGAGGATACCCTGCGATCCGCGCACCAACTCCGATTGGAGGGAATCTAACCGTCTCACCCAAAGTCCACCAGCCGCACGGTACATCACCGAAGAACCGTCCGGTGAGATCTCAGGTATCGCAGACTGGTCGCTCACGGGTGGCAGAGGGGCGCTGGTCGGCGGAACGATGGTGAGGACACTGCGAGTTAACGCGGCTTCTGACGGACTCACCCGCAGCCCAACCAGGAAGGCCAACGCGGCGAGGATAGCAGCCGCAGCCCATGGAATCCACCACCGGGGCCTTGGCGGAGCGGGGGTGGCCGGCCCACTCCCGGCGACGCTCCATTCGATCATGCGCTTCAAATCGCGAGCGGTCTGTAAGCGCTCGCCGGGGTCTTTGGCCAGGCACGCGGTAACCACACGGTCCAAGCTACCGGCTTCCAGCGGCGGCGGTTCCCGTTCCAGGATCGCGGCCATCATTGCGGCGTTGCTCTCGCCTGCAAACGCGCGCCGGCCACTGATCATCTCATATAGCACCAGCCCAAAGGAAAAGATATCGCTGCGGGCGTCCACCTCCTTCCCGTGGACCTGCTCGGGCGACATGTACTGTGGTGTGCCCGCGATGGTTCCTGTCTGCGTCGCGGCACCGTTGCCGGCCGATGGTGCGGCGACGTGCTGGATTTTCGCCAGTCCGAAGTCCAACACCTTTACACCAGTCTTCGTGACCATGATATTTCCGGGCTTCAGATCCCGGTGTACGATCCCGCGCGCATGCGCCGCCGCCAACGCGTCTGCAATTGCGAGGGCATACCGAATGGCCTGACTGGCGGGAATGGGACCTTTCGTGAGGCGTTCCGCAAGGGTCTCGCCCTCGACATACTCCATGACGAGGTAGTCGACGCCGTCCTGTTGCCCGAGGTCGTAGAGTGTACAGATGTGAGGATGATTCAGCGCGGCGATGGCGCGCGCTTCCCGGTCGAAATGGCCGCTGATATGCTCGCGGCAAATCTTGATCGCCACGAAGCGATCCACGCGCGTGTCGCGGGCCCGGTGAACGGTCCCCATGCCGCCGGCCCCGATCTGGCTAAGGATTTCGTACGGCCCCAGGCGAGTACCGCTGGCAAGAGTCTCCGAGATGGGCCACGCCGGCGTGCCTGCGATGGGATCATCCCGGCGGTGTAGCAGGGATTCGACCTCGCGACGCACGTTGGCGTCAGGGCAGGCCTCGGCCAGGAACCCGGAGCGGAAGCCTGGTGGCCGTTCGAGGGCGGCCCGGAAGATCTCTTCGACGCGCTGCCAGTGTTCCGGGGTCACTGTGCGCGCCTCTGTGAGTGCAAGTAGGTAGATTATATCATCGGCGGAGACGGCGGCCTGCTCTGTTATCGTGCCCCAAACTCACCCTTCGCCCGCTTCCCACCTTTCAGACAGAACGGCAAAGGCCGGCGCAATTCCGAGGGCGAAGACAATCAAGAAAGCAAAGCGCTGATCCGGGTGCTGGAGGAATTCCGAATCATGTCGAGCCGAACGCTGCACAATCGGGGCACTAACTCCGCGGCTTCTTAGGAATTCGCATACTATCCGCTTTTCCAGGTGAAGATTTCGGCCATCAAGCGACGATCGGACGCCCGGAAGAGCTTGCAGTGATGCGAGAATCGCGGCCGCAGGTCGGTGTTGACGCTGGCGAACTGAAGCAGAACGTTATCGCCGGGGTTCATATTCGCAAAGTAGAAAAGTTCTCGTTCCGTTGTCGTGCACGAAGGACTGGGTGAAATACTCCGCTCCCATTCCGCACGGTCTATGAATTCGTGATAGCTGGCGAAGTAAAGGAGCTGAGCTCCGTTGAAATCCAACGCGCGCCTCTTCCTCTAACATGTATTAGCGCTGTCGGGGCAGTTTTGGGGTCATCGGACGGCTTGAGCCGCCCTTCGGCCACCGCACCCATAGGGGCAATAGGCCTATCGCTTTATTGGTCGACGTCCGGCCCGTGCAACTTCCGAACCGGGGGGCGGCGTGCCTGCACTTGTTTAGCTGGCAACGCGTGTGGGGAAGCGCCGGGCTCCGCTGGCGACGGGAACGCATCTTCGTAGTCGTCCGAGTTGATCAGGGGATAAAGAGTGCTGAAGTTCTGGCCGGGCACGACCTTGTCCGCCGCTACGGCCGCCACTCCGCAGTAGGCGTCGATCACGGTGTTTCCGCGAATGGTGTTTCCCGAAACGCCGCTCTCCGAGTATTCGTTGATTCCGCAACACTCGAAGGCCTCGCTGCAATATTGGCTCACCGGGGAGACGTGCGAGATGACGTTCCCCTCGATGATGCTATTCGTGAAGGAACCCCCCGTGGTCCCCTGGATGGTGATGCCGTCCAGCGCGTCGATGTTCTGGATGACGTTGTTGGCAATCCGCAACTTGTCTCCGCTATTGGCGAAGATGCCGCTCTGGACAGTGCTGATGAAGTTATGCTCCACAATAGTCCCCTCTCCAGGTACCCGAAGGGTTACTCCTTCGCTCCGGAGCTTGGCACAATTGTCATACGAGAGGGCGCCGCAAGGGCCCATGGAGATCTGATTGTCGTGAACCGTAGCTACCGCCCCAACCGCGATAAAGATTCCGAACTGGAAGCCGCCGCTGGCTGGTCCGGTGCCTGAAATGGCGTTGCCGCCGACATCGACGGTATTGGCTGCGTCCGAAACCAGGATGCCATCCCGTGTGAAGTCGTGAATACTATTACGTTGAATCGACACCCTGTACGGGCCGGCCTGGGTCGCCTCAACCCGAATTCCGAAGCCGCTCGCCGGGTAGGTTGCCGTGCAGCTCTGCGGGTTCGCGACCTGGGCGCCGGTGATCGCATTGTCATTGATGCTGCCGCTCGAATTGTAAAAGTGAATTCCCGCGAGACCAAGGCCGCACCCGCTCAAGGTGTTCTGACTCGCGTCAACCACCAGATTCTCAATGGTGACGCCGGTTGTGTTCATGGCCGTGATTACCGCCTGGAAGGCGAGCCCTCCGGCGTTAGTGAGGGTGGATGGCTGGATCAGAACGCGGCCGAAGCCAGACGCGCTGAGACCTCGTATCGTGAGAGGTTTCGTGATCAGTAACTGCTCGGCATAAAGGGCCGGACAGACTTCGATCACGTCGCCTGGATTGGCCGCATTCACTGCATCCGTGATGTTGCTGTATTGAGCGTTCGGGCATTGCGTGAACGGGGGCCCGACGGTTCGCGTTGCCGCTGAGCCCGTGGCGGTGACTACCGCGAGTGCTACGAGAAAGCGTCTGATACTGATGTTCCGGTTGGTCCACATGAAGATTCTCCAGGCGCGAGTAAGAGTCAACCACCGGCCGAAGGACGGCCCGCAGCTTCCCTCTTCTACACGGTCCTAAAGAGGATTTGCAGAAGGGTCACGCGGATCTGAGAAATATTCATGGTTGCTGGAGCACAGCGAAGAGGTGGCGGATCTCGTCGTCGATTTCGGAGGGATCGTGGACGGTCTCGGC
>PMTT01000094.1 GCA_003167275.1 Bryobacterales bacterium
CACCTGCACGACGAAACGCTGCAACTCTTCGCCGAAATCTTCCAAGGCCAATTCCGCGTCGCCATGCCTACGATAGAGTTCAAGCGTTGATCAGTCACCCCCCTGCCTCTCCATCAGCGAGGGAGAGTTCATCCAGTGGGCACTCGAAGAAGTCCCCTCACAGCTTTGGACACGAACAATGTTTGAAGAAAAAACGGCCTTCATTCATACGGCCCCAGGAACCGGGCGCCATTGAAATGAATCAAGTGTGACGGCGCATCGGCGCACCATACTTCCGTCTCCCAGGCGATTTCCCCCAGATAGCGGCTCATCACAGCCCGCGACGGAAAGGCCGTGACGTAGACCAGGCCAGCTCTTGATTTTGCGAACAGCCGTGCTAGTTCTTCATGCCGCTTTCCGTCCACCGGGCCATGGCTTGTTACCGACTCTACGAGCAACAACCATCTTCGTTCAGGGTAATAAATAACCACGTCCGGCATTTTGCCGTGGCCATCGACGGCGACGCCCAACTTGGCCAGCACTTCCTGATCAAAATAGCCCCACTTTTCGCCGGTGTCGCCGGCATAGATCAGAACGCCGCCCGGCGCAAATCGTGGCGCAAACTCTTCAATTATGGCTTTGATCAGTTCGCTGTGATCGCCCGGACTGAGCCGGATCGTATCGCCCGTGGCCAGCTTCACGGGGAGTTTCTTCATCTCCCGCTCTCGGGCGTATCTTGCGGTCAACGTCTGGCGGGTCTTGAGATATTTTTCGAGATTCTTGTTCCACGCGGCGGTGCCGAAGCTGCGGAGCAGCCTGAGCGTGTAAGCTTCAATCTGATAAACGGCTTTCGGGCTGTTCACGGGCCGCGAAGGGTTATCCGGGTTATAAAGGGCGATGCCGGCCGAGACCATTTGATGAATGGTCTGTCGGCGGAAGGTTTCGCGGGAGTTCGGCGCATAAAGCTTGCCGTAATGATTGCGCGCGAACTCCATCATCGGCGTTATGCCGACGAGGGGCTTCTCCGCTTTGGTCCACGATTTCTCCTTCGTCAAATTGAGCAGGGCCAGCAAACACAATGCGGAGCGATCGTTCTGCTGTGCCCGCGGCATCCCAAGCTCTCCGAGAATCTGGAGGGCGTCAGCGATCTTATTCTCTTCTGCCATTCAACGTCTCGACCCGTCGATCAATCAGCTCCTGCGTGAGATGGTCTTGCTTCTGAGCCCACTGGCCGAGTGTTTCCAGTTCCTTGAGCTCCGGGTAGCGGAGAATCCGAAGGTCCGTCGCGTTGACTTGCGTATGGCCGCTGAAGCGCCGGAAGTAGTCGTCCACGGCCGTCGAATTCAGGAAGACGGAAAGGCCGTGAGCGATATCCTTGTCGATGCCCCTTTTCCGGGAATGGAAAACATTGAGGTGGTTTTCAAAGCCGATCGCTGTGGCCTTGAAGACTCCGGGGTCAACCACGTGGGCCACGATCCGCCGGCGTTCCTCTTTCGAGGAGAACCGGCGCACGACCGTGTAGGAGCCGTTCGGGTAGAGCCATTTTTTCGTTTCCGCATTGTTGACGATCGCGTTCGGTTTTTTTGATTGCCGGGGCCATTCCAGGGAACCGTTGGCGAAATGCGTCGGATAGAGAAGCGGCGCCGCGCCGCTCTCGGGCCGCTCGCGCAAAAATTCCTTCAGCCGAAAATCAACGACCGGGCCCGTCGAGACTTCGAGGCCGATCTCGTCAAGAGATCGCGTCGCCAGCGGCACGCCGCTGATGCCGCCATGCGTGGGATCCATCGGCACGTGAATGAATTTCTGTTCGTCATCATCGTGGACGATCTCGGAAAAGGGATACTCGTTCGCCTCAAGGTCGGAAAAGCTGGGGTCGCTTGACGTCGTAATCGTCACGCTGCCCTGTTTCCTTCCGCGCGCAAGCTTGATGATGACGTTCTCCTGAAGAACCTCGTCGTCATTGAACGCGCTCGTCCGGCTATGGAACAGGTGGATATGCTCGACCGCCGATTTTTCGAGCAGCCATTCACGAAACGGCTTGTAGTAAAGCCCGTTGCAGAAGCTCCGGGGAATGATCGCCACAATTTCCCCGCCCTCCGCCATCAGCTCGATCGTCAGGCCGAGAAACGCGGTGTACAGATTGACGGTTTCCAGCCCGGCCGCACGCAGCAAGGCGCGGTGCTGGGAATCGCTGTTGATCTTCTTGTAGGGCGGGTTCAGGATCGCATGCGTGAAGCGCTCCATGTTGCCGAGCTTGATCCGGTAGACCGCATCCTGGATGAAATCGCGTTCGATAATTTTGAAGCTGCAGTCTCCATAGCCTCCCAAAGTCTCCCGGAGATAGGAAATCATCGTCGGATCTATCTCGTAAGCGGAGACGCAAACGTCCCGGCTGCCCCATCGCTTTATAAAGGCGTCGGTCAGTGAACCTACGCCCGCGCCGGCATCCAGCAACCGGCTGGCGCCGTTTCGCTCGGAGAATAGACAGGCCATGAACTGGGCGATCCTGGTCGGCGTCATGAACTGCCCCAGTGCGATCTTTAGGGCCGGGTTCAGGCGAACGTTGGCCTCCAGGCGCGTCTGATCGACGGCCCTCATCCCTGCGCTTTTGGCTGCCAGACTCATGACGTTGATTTCCTCAACAAGCGTAACTTCTCAGCGATGTACTGTTCCGCGTCATCCCGAACTACCCAAGCCTGAGAAACTCTTCTGCTTCGCAATCTCTTCGAGAACTTCATAAACAGTGGGCGGAAAACTGATCGATGCCCGCACCGATGCGGCTGCGTTCTCTTCCATCATGTCCCTGTCCTTCAGTCCCCTGCTGGCTTTTTAGATAATCGCCGAATATTCACCACACTACACCATATCGGTAATTCTGCAAGGTTCAGACCAAAAGTTTCACCCTCTTTGCCTCTCGCTCGAAGGGACAGCTTCGCCGATCCGGCCAGGCCGGAAGTTGTAGGACCGCACTTTTCTCCGCGACCCCGCGTCTCCGCGTCCAGTTTTCTCTTCCGTAAGGATCCGCACGATCCGCGGGACCTCGCTATCATGGTCAGAGAGAGTATTGGTGACGCGTGTGCGCAGAAGTCCTAATCTTGTCCGGTACACAGCCGCATTAGCCTACGCCTCGGGCGCCATGCTCGCGCGGCTTGCGCTGCAGCCATGGCTCGGCGCCCGCAATCCCTACTTTGTAGTCTATCCGGCCGTTTTGATTTGTACCCGCTCCTGGGGCGTCGGACCCGGTGTCTTCGTGCTGTTGACCGGCTCGGCCGGCACGGCGGCCCTCATCGGCGACCGCGACTGGGTCAGAATCCTCCTGCTCCTCATCGTGGGCGCAGTCACCATCTGGGTGGTCGAGGCGCTGCGCCGCGCCCACGCCAGCGCCGAAGAGAACGCGCGGGTCGCCGAGGAGCGTCTGCAGCAGTTGCGTGAAGAGGCCGCGCAGCGCGCCCGCGAAGAGACCATCTCGGCGCAGCTCCGGGCGGTCGTGGAGTCGTCCGGCGACGCCATCATTTCGAAGGACCTGAACGGCATCATCCAGAGCTGGAATCTCGGTGCCGAGCAGATCTTCGGCTATCCGGCCGCCGAAGCCATCGGCCAGCCCAGTTCGCTTCTATTGCCCCCCGGTCGCGGCCACGAGGAAGCCGACATCATGGAGCGTATCCGCGGCGGCGGACTCGTCAAGCATTTCGAAACGGTTCGCCTCCGCAAAGATGGGAAGGAGATCCATGTCTCCCTGACCATTTCGCCCGTCCACGACGCCGCGCAGAAGCTCGTAGGAGCATCGCATATCGCCCGCGACATCACCGAGCGAAAGGAGCTCGAAGAGCAATTGCGCCAGTCGCAGAAGATGGAAAGCCTGGGCGTACTCGCCGGCGGGCTGGCGCATGACTTCAACAACCTGTTGACCGGCATCATGGGGAACGCCAGCCTGGCGGTCGACGACCTGAGCGAAGCCGATCCCGCCCGCTCCCACATGTCCGAGATTCTGCACGCCAGCGAGCGGGCGGCGCTGCTGGTGCGGCAAATGTTGGCATACGCGGGGAAGGGCCGGTTCGTGATCGAGCGGGTTAACCTGGCGGCTCAGGCCGCCGAGATTGTTCCACTGGTCCGCACTTCCATTTCGCGCCTGGTAGATCTGGAATTGCGGCTGGCCCAGGAGCTCCCCGAGGTGGAAGCCGACCGCTCGCAGATGCAGCAGCTCATCATGAACCTGACCGTCAACGCCGCCGAAGCCATCGGCGACCGCCCCGGGGCCGTTACCATCACGACCTACAGCCGCACCACCGACGCAGAGCTGCAAGTGGTGCTGGAGGTGAAGGACACCGGTTGCGGCATGGATGCGGAGACGCAGGCGCGGGCTTTCGACCCCTTCTTTACTACCAAGTTTACGGGGCGTGGGCTGGGACTCTCGGCGGTCATGGGCATCATCCGCGCTCATCGCGGCACGATCTCGGTGGAAAGCGCCCCCGGCAAGGGGAGCACGTTCACAGTGGTGCTGCCGGCGATGGCGCCGGATACCGCGGAATCGCGCCCGGACCTGCACGGCGACGGCAACATCCTGGTGGTGGACGATGAAGAGCTGGTGCGGCGCATGGCTCGGTTTACGCTGGAGCGGTGCGGCTATACGATCGAGCTGGCGTCCGACGGCAAGTCGGCGGTCGAGGCCTTCGCCGCCCGTCCGAGGGATTTCGCGGCGGTGCTGCTCGATCTGACCATGCCGGTGATGAACGGGGAGGAGGCCCTGGAGAGGATCCAGCAGATCCGCTCCGACGTGCCCGTGCTGCTATCGAGCGGTTTCAGCGAAGGGGAAGCGCTCCGGCGATTCCAGGATCGTGGCTTCGCCGGCTTCCTGCAGAAGCCCTACACCGCGACCGCGCTGGCACGCAAAATCCAACACGCCGTGTCGCTGAACGGCAAGTAAGTGGGGTATGCTTTAGCTTGC
>PMTT01000637.1 GCA_003167275.1 Bryobacterales bacterium
TGTCGACGCGGCAGACACGAGTGTCCGCGCCACGCTGTACTAAGCCTTCACCAGATCTTGCAGCATGGCCACCAATGCCTGTCCCCGGTGGCTAACCGAAAATTTCCGCTCGTCGGAGGCCTCACCGAAGGTGCAGCCGAACGGCGCGTAGTAGAACAGCGGATCGTACCCGAAGCCGGCCGAACCGCGTGCTTCGTCGAGAATGACGCCCTCCACCGCGCCGCGGTAAATGCCGCGGATCTGCTCACCTTCCACCAGCGCGATGGCGCAAACGAATCGGGCGGTCCGCTTCTCCACCCCCCGCAACTTCTCGAGCAGCAGTCGATTATTCCCGGCATCGGTGGCATCGGGCCCGGAGAAGCGCGCGGAATAGACGCCCGGCGCGCCGCCCAGCGCGTCTACCTCCAGGCCCGAATCGTCGGCGAACAGCAAACCCGCCGCGTTCCGGCCGTAATGCCGGGCCTTGATGATCGCGTTCTCCTCAAAGGTGGCGCCGTCTTCGACGCACGGCGGAATCTCGCGGAAGTTGGGTAGCAGTTCGATTTCGACCGGCGCGTGGCTGGCGGCCAGGCGGAATTCCCGCAGTTTTCCGGGGTTGCCGGTGGCGCAGAGCAGCCTCGTCAAATCTTCGCAACCTTCTTCTGGATCTCGATGAGCTGCGCGACGCCCACTCGCGCCAGCGCGATCAATCGGGTCATCTGTTCGTCGTCGAACGCGCCTCGCTCGGCGGTGGCCTGCACCTCGACAAACTTCCCCGAGCCGGTCATCACCACATTCATATCGACATCCGCCCGCGAATCTTCGTCGTAGCACAGGTCCAACATGGGAACGCCGCCGACGACTCCCACGCTGGTGGCCGCGATGAAATCGCGCAGCGGCATGGACTTGAGAGCGCCGTACCGCACCAGTTGGCGGAGCGCCAAGGTGAGCGCCACGAACGCGCCCGTCACGGATGCCGTCCGCGTGCCGCCATCGGCCTGCAGCACGTCGCAATCGATCATCACGGTGCGTTCGCCCAGCGCCGCCATATCCACCACCGAGCGCACCGAACGCCCGATCAGTCGCTGTATCTCGTGAGTCCGGCCCGAAGGCCGTCCCTTGGTCACTTCGCGCGGTGTGCGCTTGGCCGTGGCTCGCGGCAGCATGGAGTATTCCGCCGTGACCCACCCTTTCCCCGAGTTCCTGAGGAACGGCGGTACGCTGTCTTCGATGGTGGCGGCACAGAGCACGTGGGTATTCCCCACCTTGATCAGTGCGGAACCTTCCGCGGTCATGAGATAGTCGATGACAATCTCGACGGGGCGCATTTCGCTGGGTTGGCGGTTATCCGTTCGCATTATTTCTCATCACAAAGTATAGGAAAAGCATGACCAGGAGCATCCCGACGATCACCAGGATGACGCAGGGCAGGCCGCCTTGCGGCGCGCGCGTAGCTTTGGCCTTCCTTCCCGCCAGCTTGAATTTTCCCATAAATCCGATGGTATCACCTGCTATATGACACCATGCAAGAATCGTAGTTGATGACACGCCGCAACTGGATGTGGCTTGCGCTCGCGCTGAGCGCCTGCGGGGAAAAACCGGCGCCGCCCGAGTTGCTACCCGAGACCGTGGCCACGATGTGGCACCGCGCCAGTCTCCGGGAAATGCCGGTTTCCGAAGCGCCGGACCCCGTCCCGCGCACTAGCGTGAAACGCCTCCAGACGGCCACATACGAGGGGCCGGGCAAGATCGAGGCGCGGGTGTATGAGCTGACGTCATCCGCCGTGGGCCTCGACATGGTGCAGCGTTGGCATCCCTCGGCAGACACCGTATTTGTCAATCCGGGCCATTATCTGGTGGTGGTCAAATGGCAGCAGGCAGACCGCCAGGCGCTCCGGGATTTCGTTAGCGAATTGGAGAAGCGGCTGGCGCGGTGAGCCTGAGCACCGGGTGTAATCGTTTGAGGAAGTCCTCTCCCGACCACCGCTCCCTGACGGTCGCTGCTCGGTAACTCACGTTGAACCAGCAACAGCCGCAACTGACCCGCGACCGTCAGGAGCGGTCTTCAGCCCGGTGCGGCCTTCACTCGCACTTCTTGCTGTCGGGGCGGAGGAATTGAAACAGGATGCCCACCACTGCGGGATTCAGCTTCCGCATCGCGGGCGTGCTGGAGGAGATTGGCCGGTCGCCTCTCACCGCATGTACCTCGTCCGGTGTCATGGGGACCCGGTACCGGGCGGCCCCGGAGCGCTCGCCGTCGAGCGTCAGTACCACCCGGCCGCCGCAGTCGAGTTTCGCGAGCTTGCCGCCGTCCCAGGATAGTACGTTGCCGCCGTAGTTGAATCCGAAACCCGATACCGTGAACGGCCCGCCATTCATAGCCTCCAGGTCGCTGAGATGCGTGCCGAATTGGATGCCGCCCGAGGTCTGCCAGCGGCACCCTCCGCGCCGGAGACCGTGGCAGATGAAGACTTGCTTGGGGTGCGCCTGCGGTCCTTTGCTGTCCCAGGAAATCGCCAGCGACTGCGACGGGTCGCCCTTGTAGATCAAGGTGGCCGCCTGCAACATGCCCTCATCCAGTTCGATCTCGTCATCTTCCACGGCCTCTTTCGGGAAGAAGCGCGGCAGATCGGCGCGGACCGTGCCGGCGAGGATCGGACCTACGCGCACGCCGGGTACGAGCTTCCAATCGTTGGCCGGGGGCGGCGTTTGCGCCAGGATCGGGAGACACAAGAGGGCCGTCCAACCGTGGGGCGGACGCCCTCGTCNNCGGACCCCCTGGTCCGGCTTTTCAGAGTTGTCCAAGCTCTTGACCACGATTGCCATGCGCATACGTTTACACCGAGTAGCGCGGAGGCGTGATGCCCTTTTCGCGCAGATAGACGTCGGCGTAGCCGCGGTGGTGGGCGGTGTGAATGAAGGCGTGCAGCACCCAATCCCAGCCGGTCTGCGCCGGCGTATTGGGGCGGCCAGGGTACTGCTTGTCCAGGTCCGCGGCGGTGATGCCCTTCAGGACGCCGGCACAAAAGTCGAAGCTCTCGGTGAGGTATTTCCGGGTGGTCTCCTTGTCGAATTTCTCGGGCGGTTGCAAAGAGTCCGGGATCTCGCCGGCTTTGAAGCGGGAAATGTAGAAGGCATTGTTGGTGGCCAGGTGCTGGATGAGTTGGCCGTACCCCCGCATCTCGGGTTTCGGTTTGAAATCGTAGCTGTCGGCGGGCATCGCGTCGGCCACCTGTAGTGTGAATACCTTGGCTTTCTCCCATCGCGCAACGAAGATCTCCAGCTCCGTGCCCGCCGCGCGCGCCTGGGGAACCGCCGCCGCGACCGTTCCCATCACCACTCGCTCAATTGCCGTTCGTCGGTTCATTCGAGTCCTCCCTCTGTTCCGCCAGTATATATGGGTACGGTATGCTTTAGCTTGCCCAAGCAAAAGCATGCCGGTGATAAGCTGATCTGGTGCCGCGAACCTTCCTGATCGACACCGACACCGCCTCCGACGATGCCGTCGCCTTGATCATGGCGTTGCGGGCGCCAGACGTCCGTGTCGCGGCCATCACGGTGGTCGCTGGGAACGTTCCCGTCGCGCAGGCGACCCGCAATGCCTTGTATGTTGCCGAACTGTGCGGGTCCGATGTGCCGGTCTATTCCGGTGCGGAGCGGCCTCTTTGGCGCGAGTATGCCAATGCCGAGTGGTTCCACGGCAAGGATGGCCTGGGCGACCGTGGCTATCCGCCGCCGCGGCGCGCGCCCGAGCGTTTGCATGCCGTCGAAGCGATCATCCAGACGGTCGCAGCCAATACGGGAATCGTGCTCGTGACCTTAGGCCCGCTGACCAATGTGGCGATGGCCATGGCGCGTGCGCCCGGAATCGCGGCCAATGTGAGCCGCTGCGTAGTGATGGGTGGGAACCCTTGCTGCGAAGGTAACGTGACCCCCGCCGCCGAGTACAACATCTGGGTGGACCCCGAAGCGGCCCGGATGGTGCTGCGCTCCGGCCTGCCGATCGAACTGGTGGGCTGGCATCTCTGTCGCGGCGATGCGGTCTTGAACCAGGCCGATATCGACCATGTGCTGAGCCTGGATACGGCGCTAGCCCGTTTCGCGATCGATTGCAACACCGCTGCCCAGGAGGCCTACCGCGTTCAGACGGGCGAGATCGGCATTTCTCTCCCCGACCCGGTGGCCATGTCGATCGCGCTCGACCCGGCCATCTGCACCGTGGCGAGCGAACACTATACCGATGTGGAAGTGACCAGCGAACTGACTCGCGGAATGACCGTGGTGGATCGTCTGAATGCCGCCGCCAACGATCGAAATCGCGAGGTGTGGAAGCCGCTGCTCGGCCGCGTCCCCAAGGCGCGGATCTGTTGGACGATTGACGTGGGACGTTGGAAGCAAGCGTTGTACGGGTCGTTAGGCCGCTGATCTCACTGCTAAATGCTCCGGCTGACTTCCACCCCTTTGGTCGTGACGTAATACTTCGCGAGCATGTTGGCGTCCTCCCATACGGGCAGTGTCTCGGGATGCCGCAAATACTCGAAGAACTGGTTGGTGACCTGCGCGAAGTGAGCTTCGTGTCCCACGCGGTACCGGTCGGGAATGGTCACCCGGACCTCGCCTCCCCGGTCCTCTGTGGCGACGCCGGGATAACGGCCGGCGAGGGCAGCGATTCTGTTCTCGACCGCGCTTCTCACGCCAGCATCCTGCGCTACCACGTACAATTCCGGCCGGTAGTTCTCCGCTTGCCCCTGCCGGACCTCGACCCGCGATTTCGACCCGTGATACACCGCGAAGTGAGTGTCGCCGGTTCCGGGTGGCGCCTCCCAACGCCACAGGACGTCGAGCTTCGTGTGGATGCCGCGAATCGTGTAGGTGACGCTGGTATTGCAGCGGTAGTCCATGGCCTCGCCGGATGCGCCGGTCACCTGCCGGAACTGCGCGGAGGTGATGGGCGTCGGCCAACCATTTGCCGCGAGGATCGCGAGGTCGTTGCGGTAATCGATCGCGGATTCGGGAAACAGCGTCCACTGGACCAGGTCGACCAGGTGGGTGCCCACATCGGCCAGCGCCTCCCCCTGCTCCTGAACGTCGAAGAACCAGGCTGGCCGTAGATTCGGGACTCCGGCCACCAGTTTGAGAATGTGATGGACGCTCTCCATGTAGACGGCGGGCTGCTCCGCGGTGCCGGGGAGGATCGAGCCGAAGACCTCCGGGTCGTTTACGAATTCGCGTTGCAGGATGGAGGTGATCTCATAGCGCTCGGTCATGATGTCGCAGGCAATCAATCCCTGGCGTCGCGAATTGGCCAGCGCCTCTTCGAGCAACGGCAAGTCGGCCGCCTCGATAATCCACGGCTTGTCGGCCAGCACGTGGAGACCCGCACCGAGCGATCGGGCGATGCGGTGGATCTTGGCGCGATTCCGTCCGGAGAGGACTACGATGTTGCCGGGCCGCTCATCGAGCATGCGCTCCAGGAAATCCGGCGTGGCGTGAATGTCCAACTCCCAGGCGGTGGGGTTTTCCTTTCGGAGATTGAATCGGGCGATGCGGTTCAGGTGTTCGGTGAGATCGGGCGTAAGGGGTGCATAGACTGCCACTCGTTTCGCGACGCCATCGTACATCTCCTTCTGAATCAGGCCGGCGTGAAAATGGCCGGGATCGAGCGTAATCAAGCGGAATTCATCCATGGAACCCCCAGGTTACTATTGTGCGGGCCCGAGGGCCAAATGACAGCTTTGTGAGGCTGTCGTTCTCCATTGACACGGGAACGCAAACGATCTTACGATCATCACTAGCCGCGCGCCCCCGTGAGCCGCTGGCGCGCCGTTTCTACTGGGGATCGGTCCACCAAGGAGATGGGTCATGATCGCTCGACGTGACGCCCTGACGCTGCTGGGGGCGGGGATTACCGCCGCAGCTTTCCCCGTCACGGGCCGCGCCGCGCCGCAGTTTCCCAAGGGTGCAATCATCCGCACCGTCTTGAAGGACGTGCCTCCCGAGGAACTCACCGGCGGCGCCACGCTCTTCCATGAGCATCTCTCGCTGGCTCCCGATTTCATGCCGAAATGGATGTCGCTGGCGCGCTCGCTGTTCCCAACGGGCGGAACTCGAGCGCCGGCACAACCAACCCCGCCACCCCAACCAGCGCCGCCCTACTTCATGCAGGACGCCGATCTCATGGCCGAAGAGATGACCGCGGCCGCCAACGATGGCGTGGCCTGCATCGTGGATGGCGGGCATCCCGACATGGGCCGGGATCTGGATTTTCTCAAACAGATCTCCACCAAGTCGGGGCTGCCCATCGTGGCCGGGTGCGGTTACTACGCGCAGCCCTTCTACCCCCCCGAAATCGCCGCCTGGGACGAAGATCGGATCGCCCGAGAGTTGATCCGGCAAGCGAACACCCAGCCTGTCGGCGTCCTGGGGGAGATCGGCACATGGGACGTCATGACCCCGGACGAGCGCAAAGTCTTCCGCGCAGTCGCCAAGACTCACCTGGAAACCAACCTGGCCATCTTCACCCACACCAATTTCGGCAAAGGCGCGCTGGAGCAGCTCGACCTCTTCGAATCGATGGGAGTGAAGCCGGGACGCGTGGCGATCGGACATCTCGGCGGGCTCAACGACCCCAAGGTGGAGGTGCAGAGGACCATCTGCAAGCGTGGGGCCTTCGTTGGTTTCGACCGCCAGGGAGGGCCCGGCGATGCCGCGCAGGTCAAGATGGTCATGGCTCTCCTGGAGGCTGGCTTTGCGGACAGTCTGCTGTTTTCATCCGACTTCTCTTCGGGCGGCAATCAACTCAAACGCAACGGTGGACCGGGATACTCCAAGACGGTGACGGTGTTCGCGCCGAAATTGCGGGAAGCTGGGATGGACGAGAAGACCTTGCACGGCATCCTGGTGGATAACCCGCGCCGCTTGCTGGCATTTGTTCCCAGGCCCGGCAAGCCCGGACGATGAGACGGGCCAGCGCGAAATGGACGGCAAGGGCATACCGGAGACCTCGGACTGGGCCACCCGGTGTAACTGCGGACCGCGCCACAAGGCGGACGAGATCGTCGACGTCAAGGCCGGTTATGTCTACGACACCACGCGTCAGAGTCCGCCCAATCCTTCCTCGGGACTCCCGGCCGCGCCCGGCAAGGCGCAGGTTTACCTCTACCCCGACTGCAAGGATGGCAGGGTGGTTGCCGACATCGTGCGCCTCGACAAGGGACACACCGAAGGACTGGAGCCGAAGGTCACCGAAGAGTTGGTGAAGCTGATGGTTTCGGCGAAGGGCGGCAAGATCCAACAGGCCCACTCCGCCGTGCCGTGAGATAGACTGTAGGCGCACCTTGAAGGAGAGGTGGATGATGTTTCGACTGCACCTTCGGACGGCGCCTGCCGTCGTGGTTCTAGCGGCATTGGCCCTGATGCCATTCGCTTTCGGGCAGCAGCCCGCCCCGCCCCAGAATGCCGGGGAAGGAGCGCGGGGCGCACAGCCAGGAGGGGGCCGTGCTGGCCGTGGGCCCACCGTCACTTCGCCGGAGGTCCTTTCCGACCGCCGGATTACGTTCCGCATTCTGGCCCCCAACGCGCAGAATGTGCGCGTGACGGGCGGCGACATACCAGCCCTCGCGGGAGGCCGCGGCGGGGCTCCCGCTCCAGGCGAACCGGCGCCTCCGCCTCGCGGGCTGATGACCAAAGGGGAGAACGGGATTTGGGAGGTCACGTTGGGCCCGGTAGAAGCGGGCGCGTACCGGTACAACTTCAACGTGGACGGAATCACTGTGATCGATCCGCGCAACCCGGCGATCAGCGAATCGAACACCAACGTCTGGAGCCTGGTGGTGGTTCCGGGGTCCGATTTGATGGATACGAAGGAAGTGCCACACGGGGCCGTGGCGTCGGTGACATATTATTCGACCGCGCTGAAGAAGTTTCGCCGGATGCACGTCTATACCCCGCCGGGGTATGAGACCAGCACCAGCAAGTACCCGGTCTTCTACCTGCTGCACGGAGCGGGAGACTGCGATGAGGCGTGGACCTCGGTGGGACGCGCCGGGTTCATTCTAGACAACCTGATCGCGGCCAAGAAGGCGAAGCCCATGTTGGTGGTGATGCCCGCCGGGCACACCAGCGCCACTGGCGGAGGTGGGGGCGGAGGCAGAGGAGCGGCTCCCGCAGGAGGTGGGCCCCCGCCACCGGATGAGTTTACGCAGGATTTCCTGACGGACATCATGCCCTACGCGGAGAGCCACTACCGCGTGCTGACGGACCGCGCGCATCGCGCGATCGCCGGCCTCTCGATGGGTGGCAGCCAGACCCTGAACATAGCCATTCCGCATCTGGAGAAGTTCTCGTATGTAGGGGTGTACAGTTCCGGATTGATCGGGAGCTTTGGCGGCGGGCGAGGAGGCGCTCCGGCAGTCGCTCCGGCGGGACCTTCACCCTGGGAAACGCAGCACATGGCGGAACTCGATAACGCCGCCGCGAAGAAAGGTCTGAAGCTGCTTTGGTTCAGCACGGGCGCGGACGATGGTCTGATCACGACCACCAAAGCCACCGTTGAACTGCTCAAGAAGCACGGCTTCGCGCCCGTGTTTCAGGAGAGCCCCGGCGCGCATACGTGGCTCAACTGGCGCAACTACCTGATCGAATTCGCCCCCCAGTTATTCCAGTAGCGCGCTTCCGTGGCGCGGGCACCCTGCGGCAGAAATAAGCCCGCGGCACGGAATGCCGCGGGCTGGTCAATGATCGAATTCTTTCCGGGCTTCAACCCCGGTTCATAATGGCACCGGGCTGGCCGGCGCTATCTTCTGTGGCCACCGCCACCGCCTGAGCTGTGACCGCCGCCACCACCCGAGCTGTGACCGCCGCCACCACCGCTGAAACCGCGGGAACCGCCACCACCGCCGCCACCACCGCCGAAACTTCGGGGAGCGGAGCCACCACCACTGAAGCTGCGGGGAGCGCTGCCACTACTGAAGCTGCGCGGAGCGCTGCCACCGCCGCTGAAGCTGCGGGGAGCGCTGCCACCACTGAAGCTGCGCGGAGCCGAGCTACCGCCGCCGAAGCTACGAGCCGAGTTGCCGCCGCTAAAGCTGCGGCCCGCACTTGGCGAGGACTGGAAAGACTGCCGGCCTTGGACACTCCCGGGGGACTGAGAGCCTCGGAAGCCTCCCTGGGCAGCATTACCTCGGGAGTTTTGGCCGCCCTGAAACTGAGAGCCACGAAAGCTCCCCTGGGCAGCATTGCCCCGATAGTTTTGGCCGCCTTGAACCCCGGAGCGGCCTCCGGAATATGTGGCGCCGCCCTGGCGCGAGGACTGGAACCCATTGCGGTTCGCTCCGAACGTTTGCCCACCGGATCGGTAGTTCGCTCGCGACGCCATGGAGGCTGCCCCGAACCGTCCGGCTAGCTGCCGGTTGGGATACGCAATGCCGAGCCGGTGGCCGGGATCGTGCGCCCAAAGGGCTCGGCCGCCCAAGCCTACGCCACCGAAGCCGCCGCGAAATCCATAGCGGCCGAAAAAGGCGGTGTTGACGAATACGCTGCGGCCGAACCAGTTAGGACCCCAACCCCAGCCGTAACCGCCCCAACCACCCCAGCCGCCGAAGCAGAGTCCGATATCGATGCCGGGGCCGAATCCGAATCCGAACGAAGGGTAATAGAGTCCCGGGTAGTAGCCATACGCGGGCGGTCCCCAAATGTACGAGGGGTCATAGCTGGGAACATAGACCACCTGGGGATCTGTGGGTTGAATCTGGATGGCCGCTTGTCCGTCCTGAGTTTCAGTCGTCACCGACTGCTGCGGGGTAGAGGACAGCTTGCCGTTGGCTCGAGCCCGGGTGCGCATGCGCTGCACGGCGCTCATCACATCGGCCTGTTGAGCCAGGAAAGCGTTCCCCAAGTCGGTGGTCCAGCCAACGTCCTCGTTCAGTCGGGCCAGCACATCGGGGACGGCTACCAGTGCCTGCACGCTGGGATCCCAGTTCTGTTGCCGCGCGGCGTCCATGAGTTGGGAGCCCTGCACGGTATTGTTTTTCTGCCGCCACTGCTGAGCCTCCACGACCTCCAGCGGATACGTGCTGGCAACTAATATCTGGCTGAGCAACTGGTCGGGATAGAGGGCGATAGGCGCCACCAGATCGTCCAGTTGGTTGGGGGACAACAGTTGCTGGGGCGCACCCTGTGCCCCTTGTGTCGAAGGTGGACCCTGTGCCTGAGCTGCGAGCGGGGATCCATCCCCAAGAAGTACGAACGCGATGCCAGCCGTAAGTGCCAGCCCAATCAACGATCTCGACGAGTAGCGGCTCATTTGCCACCTCCGTGAATCCGATCCCTCGGATCCCTCTGCTTAAGTAGATGCATACCAGGGGTTCTGCGTTATCCGGACTAACGGTTTTTAACGTGCCGAATGGCTCCTCCTGTGTTTTTCCGCGACTTCTACCTGGGTTGTAGTATGCGTGGAGCATTTTGAGCATGTTACGAAGGTGCGTTTTCATACGACGGAGTTCAGATATTCGCGAAAAACACTCCGTGTCGCGTTTGTGGAACGAGCGCGGTCTTGCCGATGGGTCAGCGGACCGGCGGCAAGACCGCCGGCGCTACCCGGCCAATACCGTGCAAAAGAGCGGATACTACTTCAATCAGGGGATAGGAAACGGCGGCGGCGCGCCACATACTGGCTTCATCGCTAACCCCGAGCGGTGCCCGCACGCGGGGTTCCTCCCCGACCCCCGGTTACCGGGAGTGGCACCGCTCACCCGCCCTGTGCGCTTAGTGGCATTTTCGTTATCCCATGGGATGGTCCCACAGACGATTTACAATCGAACCAGAGGCAAACATGACCCGACGAGCCGCTTCGATGCTGGTTTCGGCCGCAGCGCTGTCCTTTTCCTGGAGTGTCTGCGCGCAGCCCGGCGTCATTTTCGACGAAGCGCAGGTGCCCCGCTACTCGCTACCTGCCTTGCTGGTGATGCAGAACGGCGAACGCGTGCGTGACGCCAAGGCTTGGAGCCTCCGCCGCCAGGAGATCCTGGAACTGTACCGCTCCGAGGTCTTCGGGCGGAGTCCCGGAAAACCGGACCATCTGGCCTTCACGGTGGATTCGGTCGACAAGCAGGCGCTGGGCGGGCGCGCGGTTCGCAAGCAGGTCACCATCTCCTTCGCGGCGGGGGCGGAGGGGCCGAAGATGCACCTCCTGATCTACCTGCCTGCCGGGCCGAAGAAGCCGGTCCCGCTGTTTCTGGCGCTCTCGTTCACAGGCAACCAGGAGGTGTATGCCGATCCCGGGATTGCGTTGGGTGACGAGTGGGTGCGCGATAAAACGACCCGGCTGATGGGGAAGCGCCACACCACCGAGGACTCGCGGGGCGCCGACGCGTCACAATGGCAACTGGACCAGATTCTGCAGCACGGCTACGGACTGGCGACGGTCAACTATGCGGACATCGAGCCGGATTTCGTTGGCGGTATTCGCTACGGCGTGAGGCCGCTGTTCTTCAAGCCCGGCCAGACCGAACCGGCTCCGGACGAATGGGGCGCGATTGCCGCATGGGCTTGGGGACTCAGCCGCGCCATGGATTACCTGGAGACCGATCGCGATATCGATGCGCGGCACGTCGCCATCATGGGTCACTCGCGCCTGGGGAAAGCGGCGCTCTGGGCGGGGGCGCAGGATACGCGGTTCTCCATCGTGATCTCCAACGAGTCCGGCGAGGGCGGCGCCTCCATCAGCCGCCGCGACTACGGCGAACGGACCAAGGATCTCAACACCCGCTTTCCGCACTGGTTTGACGCCAACTTCACGAAGTACAACGAGCGCGAAGACCAGATGCCTTTCGATTCCCACATGCTGCTGGCGCTGATGGCGCCCCGTGGTCTCTACGTGGCGAGCGCCGTAGAGGACCGTTGGTCCGATCCGCGGGGCGAGTTCCTGGGCGCGGTGAATGCCGGGCCCGCGTATGAGTTGCTGGGTAAGAAAGG
>PMTT01000824.1 GCA_003167275.1 Bryobacterales bacterium
ACCCCCTGGTCGGCCTGTTCGGATGGCATCGTCCCTTCCGCTCTAGGGAGCCGGCTGGCATAAATCGCCGCGAGTTCCCGCCCAAACACCGCGATGGACCATTCGTCACAGACGATGTGGTGGGCGTTCAGATAGAGAACATGATCGCCAACGCCCAGCCGGTAAAGCTGGAATCGAATCAGCGGACCCTTGGTGAGATCGAACGGCCGGGGGCTCTCCTCCGCGAGCGCGCTTTCAACGGCCCGCTCCGGGGATGGGGACCCGGAAAGGTCGATGTGCTCCAGAGCGTGCGGCCGGAACGGGTGGACCACCTGAACGGGTCCCTGCTCGCGATCCTCAAAGGTGGTGCGGAGCATCTCGTGCCGCGCAACGATTTCGTTGAGGCTGTGCTCCAGAGCCCGCTTGTCCAAGGGTCCGCGGATTCGAAAAGCCGCGGGAAGGCAATAGGCGGTATCGCCTGGAGAGAGTTGATGAAGGAACCACAGTCGCCGCTGAGTGGCCGAAAGCGGCGCGGTAGACCGGTCCCCCTGACGTCGCGGAATGCTGAGCGGCGCTCCCTGCGGCTGAGCCTTCAACCGCAGATCCAGCAGTTGCCGTTGCTCGGGTGTGAGTTTCGCGATACGGCTGGTGAGATCGTTCATTAGTCCCCCAACGCTCTACAAGCCGGCTGATCCGCCCAACGCGCAAAGAACTTCCTGGTTCGAGAGGCCCTCAATCTCACTCAGCAGCGCCTCCAGGCCGGTGGTCTGCTTTTGATCGAGCAATTCCTGAAGCGCCGCCACCAGGGAGCCAAGCCTGGGATTCTCGAAGACCGTGCGGAGTCCCATGTCGACCCCGTATTGGTCGCTCAAGCGCGCGGCGAGGCGTGCGGCGAGAAGCGAATGTCCCCCAGCCTCAAAGAAGTCGTCGTCCAGTCCGGCCTCTTCCACTCCCAGCAGTTCGCGCCATACTCCAGCGACTTCCTTCTGCAACGCAGTCCCAGGCGCGCGAAAGTCGCAGGCGCTCTCCTGTGCAGGCGGATCGGGGAAGGCGGAGTGGTCCAGCTTTCCATTCGGATTCAGCGGGAATTGAGCCATTGCGATAAACGCGGAGGGGACCATGTAATCCGGGAGACGCTGCCGAAGGTGGCGGCGCAGTTCCTCGCCGTCCAACGGACGGCCTTGCGCGGGCACAATGTAGGCTACCAGTCGCTTCTCCCCGCGCGCGTCGGCGCGCAGAAGCGTGATGCTATGACGGGCCGAGGGGTGAGCCTCCAGGACATTCTCGATCTCGCCCAGCTCAATGCGGAAGCCGCGCAGCTTCACCTGTCGATCCACCCGGCCGAGGAATTCCACTTGCCCATCGGTGCGCCAGCGCGCCAGGTCGCCGGTCCGGTACATGCGCGCGCCGCTCCCGCCAAAGGGATCGGGCACGAAGCTCGCGGCGGTCAGTGCCGGACGGCCGTGGTAGCACCGCGCCAGCCCCTCGCCGCCGAGATACAGTTCGCCAGCGGCGCCCACTGGGACGCCAACGAGCGCCCGGTCCAGGATGTAGAGCGTGGTGTTCGATACCCCTCTGCCGATGGGAACATTGACGACATCGGGCGACAGTTCGTCAATGAGATACCACGAAGCGTACGTCGTGGACTCGGTTGGTCCGTAGGCATTCAGCAGGCGCCGCGGAGGCTGCCCGGAAAGAAGCTTCCGGACCCAGAAGGGGTCCAGGGCCTCGCCGGCCACCATCACATTCCGAACATGGCGGAATGCTCCTGGCCGCGATTCGACCACCTGGTTAAACAGCGCCGGAGTGATGCAGACGGTGGTGACGTGGTGGCGCTCCAGCGCTTCCGCGAATCGCGCAGGCGAAAGCTTGGTGTCATTGTCGATCCCCACCAGTCGCCCTCCATTCAACAGCGCGCCCCAGATCTCAAGCGTGGAGACATCGAAGGAGGTGCTGGAGGTTTGGACAATGGTCTCTTCCGCGCCCAGTTCGACATAGTTGGTGTTGCGCACCAACCGGACAATGCCGCGATGGGGAATGCCGATTCCTCGCGGAGTGCCGGTGGAACCCGAGGTGTACATCACGTACGCGAGATTGAGCGGGTCGCAGGCTACTTGTGGATTTTCAGTGGGCAGCGGACTGCCCGCCCATGCCTCCTCCGAAAGCGGCATCTGGCAGATTCCCGCGGGAGCAATTCCGGCCGGGATCCCACTGCCGCAGAGCAGCACCTTAGCGCCGGAATCGGAGAGCATGAACTTCAGGCGTTCGATTGGATAGGACGAATCGAGCGGCACGTAGGCGCCTCCGGCCTTGAGGGTGGCCAGGAACCCGACCACCATCTCCACTGCCGATTCGGCACAGACTCCCACACGATCCTCGATCCGGATGCCGCGATCTCGAAGCGCACGGGCCAGGCGATTCGCGCGGACATTCAGTTGCGCATAGCTGAGAGACGTTTCGCCGAAGACGAGCGCCGTCGAATCGGGCGCGAGCGCGGCGCGTGCCTCGAACAGGCTTTGGAGACAGACGTCGCGCGGGTAGTCGCTGGTGGTGTCGTTCCAGCCGGCGATCTCGCGCTTCTCCCGGCTGCTGATCCAGTCGAGTTCCGACAGCCTGCGCGTCGGAAATTCGACTGCGCTTTCGAGGAGTTGCTGGAAGTTGGCGGACAATCGCCCAATGGTCGATTCCGCGAACAGGTCGCTATCGTACTCGATCTCCCCCGTAAGACGGTCTGCCACGGGAGCCATTTGCAAGCTCAGCTCGAACTTCGCACTGGCGGTGCGGCGTGGGAAGCTCCGGACTCGCAAGCCTGGCAATTCGAACTCGGCGGTCGCCTCGTTTAGCAGGGCAAAGTAGGCCTGGAACAGCGGCGTGCGGCTCAGGTCCCGATGGGTCACCACTTCCTCGACCAGTTGTTCGAAAGGCAGTTCCTGATGCGCGTACGCCTCTGTGGCGGTTTCGCGTACGCGCTTCAGCGCGTCGACGAACGAGGGGTCACCCGCCAGGCTGGTCCGGAGAACCAGCGTGTTCACGAACAGTCCGATGAGCGGCTCGAATTCCAGCCCGTCGCGGTTCGCCACCGCGGTGCCCACCAGGACGTCCTCCTGCCCGGTATATCGGGAAAGCAGGCACTGGAAGGCCGCGAGGAGCGTCATGAAGAGCGTCGCGTTGTTAGCGCGGCTCAAGCTCCGCAATCCCAGAGTGAGCTCCCGAGACAACTCGAAGCGGACCGCCGCCCCGCGGTATCTCCGCCGCGGCGCCCGCGGACGGTCGATGGGGAGTTGCATTTCCCCAGAGCCAGCAAGCTTGGTTCGCCAGTATGCCAACTGCCTGCCCGGGACGTCTCCTTGCGCCCACGCCCGCTGGCGAAGAGCGAAATCCGCGTATTGAGCGGGCAACTGTGGCACGTCGGTATCCGTGCCCCGCACAAACGCCGTGTAGAGCGAGGCCAACTCGCGAACCAAGACTCCCACCGACCATCCATCGGCGACGATGTGGTGCAGCGTCAGTAGCAGCACGTGTCCGTCATCCCGAAGCTGAAGGAGGAACGCGCGAAACAGAGGACCACTCGCGAGGTCGAACGGCCGCGCGGCGTCCTCTTCTTCCAGTCGTCGGAATTCGGACTCCTGATCGGACGGGCTCAGAGACCGAAGATCAATCGGAATCAGGTTCACAGGATAGGGTTCGCGGACATCCTGGAAGACTTGTCCCAGTTCTTCCGAGAAAGTTGTCCGTAGGGCTTCATGACGTACCACGATCTCGCGGATCGCACTGGACAGCGCGTCCACGCTCAAGGTTCCGTGGAATCGCAGGCCCTCCGGGAAGTTGTACGCGGCGCTTGCCGGATCGAGTTTGTGCAGAACCCACATTCGCTGTTGTGCGAAGGACGCCAGGATCCGGGCGGGACGCCGCGATCCCCGCAGCATCGCGAGGATCTCTGCCTTCCGCTCGCTCAACGCATGCTTCAACGCGGGAGTCAGGACGCCGGCGGGCGCCCGATAACGCAAGCTCTCGCCTTCGGCCCAGACCTTGATCCCCAGAGAAGTCAGGTGCGTCAGGAATTCGTCGACCGTCTTCATACCTCGCCTTCCTCCTCAAATGCTTCCAGCAATCCGAGCGGCGCTCCCGCCAATTGCGCTCCCACTCGCAAAGCCGTGACACGCGAGGCCAAACCGGCGATGGTCGGATCTTCAAAAACCGCGGCCATGGGCAGAGCAATTCCACACCGGGCGCGCACTCGCGACATCAACTGGGTCGCCAGCAGCGAGTGACCTCCCAGTTCGAGAAAGGAATCAAACACGCCGATCCCTTCGACGCCCAGGAGTTCCTGCCAGATTTCGGCGATCTGTCTCTCGATGTCGTCGCGCGGGGCAACATGGTCGTTGCCGAGTTCCGGGCGGGCTTGAGCGGGCCGGGCCAACTTCTCATTTGCTGAGAGATGACCGGGACGAGTCGCGCGGAAGTCGTACGGTACGATGGCCACTCGGGAGAGACCCGCAACCATTGCGCGAGCCAGCGCATCTGCCCCTTGCTCGGGAGGGATTGCCGGGCCGGAGGTCTGCACCACGAGATCTCGCAGTCCGGCCGGGAGGATGGCATTCGCGGCCATGCCGACCTTTTCCCAGGCACCCCAATTGATGGCGCTCACCGACTGGCCTTGCCGGGCTCGCTGCTCTGCGAAGGCGTCCAGAAACGCGTTCGCGGCACAGTAGTCCATCTGTCCGAAGCCTCCCTGGATCGAGGTCAACGAGGAACAGATGACGAGGAAATCGATCGGTGTTCCTTCGAAGATCGACTCAAGATTCAGAGTTCCGGCGAGCTTGGGAGCCAGGGTCGCTTCGATTTGCGGAATGCTCCTTTGCTGAATGGCGCCGCCACCCGGGACGCCCGCGCAGTGGAAGATCCCGTGGATGGGGCCGGCCTCCGCGGTCGCTTTCGCGATGGCTTCGGCAAGCTGCACCCGGTCGGAGACGTCCGCCGTGAGAACGAGAACGCTGCCACCCTCCTCCTCGATTTCCAGAATCGTGGCGATCTTGGTGGACATTGCGTCTTCGGGAGAATGGCTTTCCAGCCAGGGCTTCCACTCGGAGCGGGCGGGGAATTGGGAGCGAGTGATCAAAACCAAACGAGCCTCGACTGCGCGGGCGAGATACCGCGCGATCACGAGACCGATTCCGCCTGTCCCGCCCGTGATCAGGTAGGTTCCACGAGGGCGCAGCGGCTTGGCCCCTTCCACGCGCGGCAAAGGCGAGGGTTCGAACATCTGCACCCAACGCGTGCGGCCGCGGTAGGCCACCAGCGAGTCCTTCGGCGTAGACTCCAGTTCGGCCATCAGGATTTCGAGCGGCACTTTGGCGGAAGGTGGGCCAAGGTCGATCAGACGGCACTGGACGCCTTCGTACTCTTGCGGAATGACACGCACCGGGCCCAGCAGGGTGGCCTTCTCCGCGCGGGTCTCCTCGCCGGGGGCGACTGACAATACTCCGTTCGTGACGACGTCGATTGTCAACGGTGTGGTTGACGCCGAGCGGCCAAGCGCCTGCGCCAGATGGACCAGGCTGTACATCCCGCGGCTCAGACTCTCCGGCTGGGTTCCGTCCGAACAGCTCCAGAAGTGGATGATGTGTCGCGGCGGGCGGTCAATTCCGGCCAGGAGTTTCGCATAGGCGGCGGGGTCGGCAGGATCGATGGTATAGGAGGGCTCGCCTGTGGCTGGGCAAGCTAAAGCATACCCTACGGTGGCCACGCGGACACCGTTGCGCCTCAAATCCTGAGCCACCGCACGTGCCAGGTCCGAGCCGTCGGAGAAGATCAGACAATCCTGGATCGCGGCCGGGGCGCGCTGAGGAATCGGCGTGGGCTTCCAAACCGGAACATAGAACCAGTCTTCGATTTCCCGTCGCAGTACCGGGGCCTTCCCGGCCGGCTCGGCGGCGCGTGTGTCGCGGCGAACAGGATCGATCCAGAATCGCTTTCGTTCAAAGGGGTAAGTGGGCAGGGAGACCCGGTTACGCGCCTGCCCGGAATAGAATTGCGGCCAGTCGATATTCGCACCCGCGGTCCACAACGCTCCGACCGACTTCAACAGGAACGGCAGATCCTCTTGAGTGTCGGAGGGATGACGGATGGTGGAAAGTGCGATTTGCCCTTCCGCCTTCTTGAGGTGTGTCGAGGCCAGCGTAGTCAACGCGCGGCCAGGCCCGACTTCGACACAGATGCGGCTGGGGCGGCGCGCTAGCTCACGCACTCCATCATCGAATCGGACCGTCTGCCGCAGTTGCTTCGCCCAGTATGCCGGGTCGGTCGCCTGTTCCGCTGTGACCCACGTGCCGGTCAGGTTCGAGATGTAAGGAATCCGCGGCGGGCGCAAATCGACCCTGCGAACGACATCGAGGAACCGGTCGAGGACGGGATCCATCATCGCCGAGTGGAAGGCATGCGACGTGTGCAACGTCCGGCACGCGATTCCTTCGGCGGCGCAAGCCCTCTCCAATGTGGCGGCCGCGGCCATCGTCCCCGAGACCACACACAGCGATGGGGCGTTGACAGCGGCCAGGGAGAGCCCGCCATTCAGGCGGCCTCGCAGCGCCCTTTCCGCCAGTGGTACGGCCATCATGACGCCGGGCTCCATCTCCTGCATCAGGCGACCGCGCTCCACCACCAGGCGAAGCGCGTCTTCCAGCGAGAACACCTCCGCGATGCATGCGGCCACGTATTCGCCGATGCTGTGTCCGCACATCGCGTCGGGAACCACGCCCCACCGGATCAGCGTGCGGGCTAACGCATATTCCACCGAGAACAGTGCGGGCTGGGCGAACGCCGTGGCAGCCAGCCGGTCGTGGGCCGCCTGGCCGTCCTCGGTGGGAAACAAAACGTCGCGAAGGTTGAATCCGAAGGATGTCAGCAGTTCGAAGCAACGGTCCAATTCTTCCCGAAATGCCGGCTCTGCACGATACAGTCCTGCCGCCATGTTCGCGTATTGGGAACCCTGCCCCGAAAAGAGAAACGCTACCGCCGGTCCGCGGGCTGCGGTTGCCGAATCCAACACCGGATCTTTTCGGGCGAGAGCTTCGGCCGCATCCGCATTCCCTTGGGCCACCACCGCGCGGCGCCACTCGAATGCTTTCCGGCCAACGGCCAGAGTGTAACTCACATCCGCAAGGCTCAAGCCCGCATTCGATTTCAGATGCCCGGCGAGGTTTTCGCAAGCTCGGTCCATCGCGGCCTGTGACCGCGCGGAGACCGGCACCAGTTGCCAGTCCCGCTCTCCCGCTCCGGGTGTTTGCTCGGGTGCCTGCTCCAGCACCACGTGCGCATTCGTGCCCCCGATCCCAAATGAACTGACACCCGCGCGCAACGGCGTCCTCCCCGCGCGCCAGTGCATCAGCCGCGTATTGACGCGAAATGGACTATTGGCGAAATCGATCTGCGGATTGGGACGGTTGAAATGGAGGCTGGGCGGAAGTTCCCGATTCTCCATCGCCAGGATGGTCTTGATTAGCCCAGCCACTCCGGCCGCCGTGTCCAGGTGTCCGAAATTGCTCTTGACCGATCCCAGCGCGCAGAACCCCGTTCGCTTCGTCCGCTGCCGGAAAGCAGCGGTGAGCGCCGCAACCTCGATGGGATCTCCCAACGGCGTGGCCGTTCCGTGTGCTTCCACATAGGTCACGGTATCGGGGTCCACGCGTCCCACTTCCAGCGCCTCGGAAATGACCGCGGCTTGTCCCTCGATGCTGGGGGCCGTGTACCCCACCTTACGCCCGCCATCGTTGTTGATCGCCGACCCCTTGATCACCGCGCGAATGGCGTCCCGAT
>PMTT01000312.1:0-6131 GCA_003167275.1 Bryobacterales bacterium
ATAAGAGACTTCCATGAGCGAATCATCCTATCCCAATTTGCCCGCCAGAATCTGGGAATCCGACGGGCTTGCCGAGTTGGCCCTGAATCTCCGCTGGAGCTGGAATCACTCGGCCGATGAGGTGTGGGGGCGGCTCGATCCCGAACTGTGGGACCTGACCCAGAATCCGTGGGTGATCCTGCAGACCGTCTCCCAGGAGAAACTCGTAGCCGCCTGGGCGGATCCGGCGTTCCGTCAAAGAGTCGAGGAGATCCTCAAGCAGCAGCGCGCCGCAGTGGCGGAGAAGCGATGGTTCCAGGCAACCTATCCGAACTCGCCCTTGAATCTGGTCGCCTATTTCAGCATGGAGTATATGCTCAGCGAGGCACTGCCGATCTATTCGGGCGGTCTGGGTAATGTGGCGGGCGACCAGCTCAAGGCGGCCAACGATCTCGGTGTACCGGTTGTGGCGGTGGGCCTGCTCTATCAGCGCGGCTACTTTCGCCAGGAGATCGATTCCCAAGGCGCTCAGCAGGCTCTCTACCCCTTCAACGATCCCGGCCAACTGCCCATCACGCCCGTGCGCGAACCGAACGGGGAGTGGCTGCGCCTCGCCGTTACCCTTCCTGGCCTGAGGATGTGGATCCGCGCCTGGCAGGTGCAAGTGGGACGATGTACGCTCTATCTTTTGGACACCAACGATCCGGCGAACCCGCCCGCCTATCGCGCCGTCACCAGCGAACTGTACGGCGGCGGGCCCGACCTGCGCATCCGGCAGGAGGCCACGCTGGGGATAGGCGGCTATCGCCTGCTGCGCAAGCTGGGACTGAATCCCGAAGTGTGTCACATGAACGAAGGCCACGCGGCATTCGCCGTCCTGGAGCGCGCGCGGTCCTTCATGCTGGATCACCAGCAGCCCTTCGACGCGGCAATGGCGGCGACCCGCGCGGGCAACGTGTTCACTACCCACACGGCGGTGGATGCGGGATTCGACCGCTTCTCCCCGGAGCTGATGGCCAAGTACTTCCGGCATTACGCGGAGAACCGGCTGAACATTGGTTTCGACCACTTTCTGTCGCTAGGCCGGTCGGGCGGCGGCGACTCGTCGGAGCCCTTCAACATGGCTTACCTGGCGATGCGGGGCAGCGCCTTTGTGAATGGTGTGAGCCGTCTGCATGGCAAAGTCAGCCGGAGGCTCTTTCAGCCGATGTTTCCGCGCTGGCCCGAAGAGGAGGTTCCGGTGGGCCACGTCACCAACGGCATTCACACTCCTACGTGGGAATGTTACAGTGCCGAGTGCCTCTGGGGCGAAGCTTCGTCTGAACAGAGGTGGCGGGGAGAGACCGAAGGACTGGAACAAGACGTTCGCGCGATGTCGGACGATCAACTGTGGCGTCTGCGGACCGGAACCACTCAAGAACTCATCGAATACACCCGCAAGCGTCTGGCGCGTCAGCGAGCCAGCCAGGGAGCATCGAAGGAAGAGATTGCCGCGGCTGGACGGGTCTTTGACGCCAACGCTCTGACTCTCGGTTTTGCCCGCCGCTTCGCGACCTACAAGCGCCCCGACCTGCTGCTGCAGGATCCCGACAGATTCATCCGGATTCTGACCAATCGGCAGCATCCCGTGCAGTTGATCCTGGCCGGCAAGGCGCACCCGCAGGATGCTGCCGGGCAGGAGTTGATCAAACGGTGGAGCGACTTCATTCGCCGGCCAGATGTCGAGAATCACGTGGTATTCCTCAGCGACTACGACATGCTCCTGACGCAGCAGCTTGTCCAAGGAGTGGACGTGTGGGTCAATACTCCGCGCCGGCCCTGGGAGGCTTCAGGCACCAGCGGCATGAAGATTCTGGTGAACGGCGGCTTGAATCTGTCGGAGCTGGACGGGTGGTGGGCCGAAGCGTACTCGCCCGATCTGGGCTGGGCCATTGGCGATGGCAACGAGCACGGCGACGACCCGGCTTGGGACCGGGCGGAGGCTGAGACGCTCTATGAGATTCTGGAGCACCATGTAGTGCCCGAGTTCTATAACCGCGATGCCCAAGGCATCCCGCGGGCCTGGGTGGCGAAAATGCGCGAGAGCATGGCGCGGCTGGCTCCTTATTACTCGGCCAACCGGGTGGTGCGGCAATACACCGACTCGCACTATGTCCCGGCTGCCGCGGCCTATTCCGAAAGGGCAAAAGACGGCGGCAAGGTGGGCGCCGATCTGCTGAAGTGGCAGCGGGAAATAGCGGCCCACTGGCAGGATGTGAGGTTCGGGTCGGTGCAGATCTTTTCCGCGGAGAGCGAACACCAGTTTGAGGTTCAGGTCTTCCTCGGCCGGGTGGATCCGGAATCGGTCCTGGTGGAGATTTACGCGGATGTGCCGGATGGAGGGCAACCCTTGCGGCAGCCGATGCGGCGAGGAGAGCCGCTCGCGGATTCGGCCGGGGGATATCTATATTCGGCCGCGGTTCCCACCGATCGGCCCGTGGGTGACTATACGCCGCGAGCGAGACCGGCGCATAGCGGGCTGTTCCTCCCGCTGGAGGCCTGTCAGATCCTGTGGCAAAGGTGAGTTCTTTGTACGGTATGCTTTAGCTTGCCCAGCCTTCATTTGGATTGGTTGGGCAAGCTAAAGCATACCGTACGCAGTGTGGTGGTTACTCAAACGCGGCGCGCAGCGCTTCTTTCATGACGCTCACCGGGGCCTCCTGGCCCGTCCACATGCGAAAGCCGATGGCGCCCTGGTAGACCAGCATCGATAGACCATCCAACACCGGCAGTCCGAGCCTGCGCGCCTCGCGGAGCAAACGGGTTTCCGGCGGATTCGGCACGGCATCGCTCACCAGCATGTTGCCGGAAGCGAGGCTCCAATCCACGGGCGGCATGGCATCCACGTCCGGGTAAAGGCCAATGGAGGTCGCATTCACCAGCAGGTGGACGCCGGGCGGAATCCGATACGCCCCCTGCCACGGCTCGAATCGGATCGGCGCCTTCGTCTTCAGCGCCAGTTCGGCAACCATCTGTTCGCCACGCCGAATGGAGCGATTGACCACGAGAACATCCGAGGCGCCCGCCAGAGCCAACTCCGTGACGATGGCGCGGGCAGCACCGCCGGCGCCCAGAATCACGGCCCGTTTCCCGGCTGGCTCAATTCCGGCATCCAACCGCAGGCCCCGAAGGAAACCTTTGCCGTCGGTATTCTCGCCGATCAGGCGGTCTCCTTCGCGCCGCACCGTATTCACGGCCCCAATCAGAGCGGCATCCGGAGCAATCCCGTCGAGGTGCTCCATGACCGCCACCTTATGCGGGACGGTCAGGTTCGCGCCGCGCATGCCCAACGCGCGGATCCCGGTGACGGCGTCGCGCAGTNNGCTTCCAGCATTACGCCTGTGGGGTTCTCGCGGACGGGATCGCCCAGACATGCCACCAATTTCGCGGTGAAATCTTTTGACATACGACCAGTGTAGCGAGTGGGACAGGCGAAGCGCTCACGCCGTCTGATGTCGGACATCTGTCCCGCGATGTTTCATCGCGAACTTGTCCACTGTGGCCTTCGACGCTTCGCCGGCTCAATTGACATAGTGCAACTGCACGATGAGTCGGTTAATCGAGTAAATGAGAGCCCGTGTTGAGCGTCTAATCGGAATTGACGTTCGGTGTTGGAGTCGAAGAGTCCCGGAGCGTTGGTCTAAAGGGACCAGGTAAGAGTCCATCACTGGAGACTTGGCTCTGGAGTGCCTCCGCCGCCTTCTCCCGGCGCCACTCCTCCAGGAGTCGAGTCGCCTCCGGGAAGTCCTCCTCGCTGATCCGACCGTGGAAGCGACTGAAATCGGCTCTTCCACCCCCGAGCGGTTTTATAATCATAAAGCTCTTTCTGGAAGTTCCTCTCCCACCATTTTACGACGTCGCGCGCTTTCGCGCCCCTGGTTTTTTCCAACAGGTCCACGATGTGCGAAGCGGCTTGCAGAGCTTGCTCCCTCGTGATGCCGAACTCAGGCCAATCCCACGGCTGACCAATTTTCGCCACTGCCTCGACGATGCCGCTCCCCAAGGCTTTTCCTGCATCTGTCCGGTTGTAGGCCCACCCCACGATGGATCGCACCACATCCTTGAAAGCATCGTCAGACAATAGGTCCCCGAGACGGTAGCCTCCTTGAGCACGGCCGTCGCCTCCGCTCAGCCATCCATGGTGCGACATCTCCTCCATCAGTGCCCGACGGATCCCCCTGTAGTACTGCTGGGTGATGACCATTGCTCCGCCGTGGCTGGCTCTCGCTCGTATCAAGTTGACCCGCAGTCGCTGTACAGTCTGCCGCTCGTTCGGACCGAGATCCGGACGCTTCTCCAGTTTGGCGAGCTCCCTAAGCGCACGAGCCATATCCTGGGGCTCCAGAATGGCCCCGCCGAATTGCGGCGACTGCGGATCGATCGCGCGCCGCAAGACCTCCATCATGGGCTGGTTAAAGTATAGGCGCGCCGGGTAGCCGGCGGTCTGGCGGTGCAACGACAGGTCCGCGTCGCGAAGCAGTTCCGTATGTGAAGCGGTCAGCGGAACGGTTCCCCGCTTTATTGGCCGATAGAACGTACTGCGCCGCGTTGGATCCTTAGCGCCAAGAGCCGCACCCGAACGCTTGTCACCGCGTGGGCACCTCGAAGAACACCCGTTGGGTTCCAGCTTCTTCATCGGCGTTTCGCACTAAGGATCGCTCCAGCGCCACCGGCCCGTTCTGCATGGCACGCTCGATCGCCATTGCCTCAAAATGGACTCAAGCTACCGATCCGTACTTCATGCGGGCCGCGGTGCTGGAGGCGTGTGGCAGGTATTCGGTTGCCATGGCCTCGAACTCCCGCGGCCGGACCAGGCGGAAGCGGATCTCCAGATCCGAATAGGCGGCCAGGTCGCGAGTCAACTGCTCGGAAGGCACATTCGGCGTGAGCACGTGTAGTTGTCCTACGGCTACCCGGTATGGCATCACTTTCCATCGCCGCGCCGCCTCCGCGGGAAGCACACGGGTCGCCAGACGGTGCACTTCCTTGGGATCGGGCGCGCCCAAGGGGATGCCGGCCTGGGAGCTCAGCGCCTGGTACAAATGTTCCTCGGAGAGCCTTTTCGAAGAGATCAGATGCTCGCCGATTCGGAGACCCTGGGGACACGACAACAAGGCACCTTCCAGGTCGCTCATGGAGACGCATCGCATTCTCACCAGGACCTCACCCAAACGCGGCCTGCGTTCCACCGCCGCTACTTGCCCGGGATAGACATGCTCGGTTTTTTGCCACGCCGGCACGCTATGTTTTCGATGCGCACTCCAAAACTGCCAGAGCGCCGTGACCGTCGCGGCACTGTTCACCAAGTTTCCCCAAAGCATCCGCAGCGGCACGGCAGCGGCGAACCGCCATCCGTAGATGCGCGCGCAGCAACGGGTGCGGACGGCCGCCTGGAAGACCGATATCCAGAGCGTCGCCACGCAAAAGCGGGTTACCCAGTACGAGACCTGACTGCCCGGCCAAGCCTCATCCACCTTCGAGAACCACAGGTAACGGGCAATGCCGTAAAGGAAAATCGCGTTAGCGATGGGTGTCAACAGATTGCCGACCAGCCCCTTTCGGTCCCGCCAGAACCAGTACACCTGCGGCCATGGGGCGCGCCATCCATTTTTCTGCCAACCCTGTAGCGCGATGCCTGTCACCCAACGGCTGCGCTGCCGAATGGCGGCTCCGAGGCGCTGCGGGAAATATTCGCGTGTCGCCACCGGACCGTCCGGCCCGAACCGCAGCGGCACGAAAATCTGGGTGTGCCCCATGGCGTGCAACTGGAAGCCATTTTGGTAGTCTTCGGTGAGACACTCGGGGTCGAAGATACGCCCCTGCCGCGTGGCCGCCAGACGCTCCAGAGCCACTCTCCCAAAACCGGTGCCGACGCCATTCGACGGAAGGAACCCACCTAACCGCTTTCGCACCGGTATGTCTTTGCACTGGTACTCGCCGAACTCATCGCAGTAGAGCCCGTGCGTGAACCGGCCGAGTCCGGACGGAAGGGGCAGCACCGGGACCTGCACCATGTCGTACGCCGGGGAATACCAGTTGATGAGACGCAAGGACTCGGGGTGGATCAGGTCTTCAGCGTCATGCGTCGTAATCACCTCGAAGCGGACATTGTG
>PMTT01000312.1:6139-12533 GCA_003167275.1 Bryobacterales bacterium
CGCGCGTGACGGCCGGCCGCTTCGGTAACGGCGCGCACGGTTGGTTCATCGTTGGGGTAAGCGCCCACGAAGACATCGTAGTTTTGATACCGGATGGCGGAGAGGTTGTGATCGAGCATTTGTCCGATGACGTTGTGCTCTCTCCACAAAGGCACCAGGATGGCGATCGGCCGCTCGGGAGCCTGATTCAACTGCGAGTCCGCCGGCCAATGAAACCGTTTCTCTCCGGTCAGATAGACCAGGCTGATAAACAGGTCGTCCAGTCCGCTGGTCAGGATCCAGATAGCCAGGGGGACCAGACATGCCACTACCCAATGATCGAGCCACACGATGTGTTTGTCCTCTTAGATCAAATAGTGGAGTAGACGATGGTTAACTCTCAAATAAATGTGAGGAACGATACGGAAAATGCAGTTTCCACGCCTACCAGGGATCCGCAAACCTCGGGTCGTGGATCCGGCTGACGTCCGTGAGGCTCTCCAGAAACGCCACCAGATCGGCCCGATTCTGAGGCGTCATGGAAAACCCGTGCATCAGCTTGTCCTTCGCGGGATTATCGTGGCCCACGCCGGCGAACGGACCGTCGGCGATTGTGCGGCCTCCGGCGGCATAGTGGTCCACAACCTCCCCGAGTGTCGCGATGCTGCCATCGTGCATGTAGGGCGCGGTCAAGGCGATGTTGCGCAGCGTGGAGGCCGCCGAGAGCTTCCTCGGGCGCCCGCGCGCCCCGGAACAGCATCCGCGCCTTGGCAGCTCCCAATCGCCGGCGCGCCTCGTCGGAGGAACAACGCCCCAGTGCCAGCGGCATGAGACGGGCGCCGTTCCCATCCAGCGCCAGGATTTCGGACACCTCGCCGCCATACGCCGTGGGATCGAATTGCATACTTCATTATCGCGCCGTGCCCACGTTCGAAAGACAATGTCAAAAGCGAGTTACGGCAGCGCGTTAAATCTGTTAACCTGACAAGTCCATGTACTGGGCTGTCCGTGACTTACAGTACGGGGCGCGCCTGCTGTGGAAAGCCCCGGGATTTAGCGCAGTCGCGCTCGCGGCACTGGCGCTTGGAATGGGCGCCACCACTGCGATTTTCAGCGCTGTGGACGCCGTCCTCTTGAGGCCCCTGCCCTGCCGGGAACCTCAGCAACTGGTGGTCGTCTGGGAAAAAAGCGCCGCCCAGAATCGGTTCCATCTGCCCGTGGCGCCCCTCAATTTCCGGCAATGGCAACAGCAAAACCACAGCTTCGAAAGCATGGCAGCGATCCAGGACATCCATTTCAACCTCACCGGCGGGCCTAACGGTCACATCGAACCGGAAGAAGTGCGGGCCGAACTGGTCTCGGCGGAACTGTTCCCGTTGCTGGGCGTTCAGCCGGTGATTGGCCGCGCGTTTCTGCCGGAAGAAGACCAGCCCGGCCGCTCCAACTTTGTGTTGTTAAGCCACCGTTTGTGGCAACGGCATTTCGGTGCCGACCGGTCTATCCCCGGCAAGACGATCCGGCTGCGCGATCAGAACTACACCGTGGTGGGCGTGTTGCCCGCCGCCTTTGCGGTGCTGGGTAGCGGGTCAACCCAATATCCGATTCTGGATCCGTTGGCCGACGTCTATGTGCCCATAGCCCTCAATATCGGCAACCCTCGCGTGGCTGCCGGGCGGAGTCTGAAGGTGGTGGCGCGGCTGAAGCCCGGCATGGGAATCGAACAGGCGCGCACCGAGATGGAGACCATCGGGGGCGGATTGGAGCGGTCCAACCCGGCGCTCAATACCGGCTGGCGGCCTTCCCTCTTCACGTATCGGGAGGAGTTGGTGGGAAAGGTTCACCAAGCCCTCCTGGTGTTGCTCGGGGCCGTGGGTTTTCTGCTCATGATGGCATGCACGAATGTGGCCAACCTGTTGCTGGCGCGGGGCTCTTCCAGACGCAAAGAGATCGCCATCCGTAACGCGCTAGGAGCGGGTCGCGGCCGTATCGTGCTGCAACTGCTCTCCGAGAGCTTGTTGCTGTCGCTGGTGGGCGGGGTACTCGGCCTCATCCTGGCTCGCGGCGGCATGGCGGTGCTGGCACGCCTTGCCGCGGACAGCATTCCGCAACTGGCAGAAGCGCGGCTGGATGCCCGCCTGTTTCTGTTCGCGCTGGGCGTATCCGTGGTAACTGGCGTTCTGTTCGGGATGGCGCCGGCCATCCAGGTTTCCGGCGCCCATCTGAACGCCGCGCTGACGGAGGGCGGACGAGGCGGCACTACCGGACGGCGGGGTCGCGCCATGCGAAGCTTCCTGGTGATCGTGGAACTGACGCTGTCAGTGGTGGTGCTGATCGGCGCGGGCCTGTTGATTCGCAGTTTCGTGCGGTTGCGCTCCACGGACCCGGGATTCCAGCCATCCGGTGTTCTGACCTTCCGCCTGCTGCTCGGAGGGAGCCGCAACGCCTCACCCGCGAGGCGAATCTCCTTCGTCCGGCAGGTCGGCGAGCGGATGGCCCAACTGCCAGGAGTCCGCACGGTCGGCGGCGCGAACTGGCTGCCGCTCACAGGACTGTATGGCGGCACGACGTTTACCGTGGATGGCCAGCCTGCACCGCCCACGGACCAACGGCCCGTCGGTTTGATCCGTTCGGTCACTCCATCCTATTTCCGCGCCATGGGGATTCCCTTGGTTGCGGGACGGGAGTTTACCGACAGCGATACCGCCGAATCGCCCCCTGTGATCATTGTCAACCAGATGCTCGCCAGGCGCTTCTGGCCGCAAGGGCAGCCTCTGGGCGGACACCTCGTCCTCCTCGACGTGCCGAACCGGCCGGTACCAGAGATCGTTGGCGTGGTGGGAGACGTAAAGTCGGAGGGTGTCGAGAACGAGGACCGGCCTACGATTTATGGCCCGTACCCGCAATTGCCGTTCGTCACGATCGTGCTGGTATTGAGGACGGCGGGACCGCCGCTCTCGCTGGCCTCCACCGTCGAGCGGGAGGTTCATCAACTGGATCCGGAGCAGCCCGTGGCGGATGTCCGTTCGATGGAATCTCTGGTGGACCAGTCGATCGCCGGGAGCCGGTTCAATGCCGTGTTGCTGGGGGTCTTTGCGGCGATTGCTTTCCTGTTGGCCGCCGTGGGAATCTACGGAGTAATTTCCTACGATGTGAGCGAGCGAACCCACGAGATCGGGTTGCGGATGGCTCTGGGCGCACAATCCAGGGACATCATGCGGTTGGTATTAGGACAGGGTGCGCGCCTGGCCGCATTCGGGATCGCCGCCGGGTTGTCGGCCGCGGTGGCGCTCACGCGGCTGATGGTTACCATGCTCTACGGCGTTCAGGCCACCGACGCCTACACTTTCGCCGCCATCTCGGTGTTGTTAGGCACGGTGGCGCTCGTAGCTTGTTATGTGCCGGCGCGGCGAGCCATGGCGCTAGATCCCGTGACCGCGTTACGCCACGAATAAGCCCCATTCGCAATGGCTCTTGTCCCGAATCAAAGAAAGAATTTGGGCCACGAATAAACACGAATGAACACGAATAAGAAAAACCAGGACTCTTAGAGTCTTGTTCGCGCTCGGTTCTGCGTCTTTTTTTTTATTCGTGTTCATTCGTGTTTATTCGTGGCCCAAATTCTTTCTTTCAGTCTCCTATCGGAAAACGCATAGCGCTCTGTTGTTCGGGCGACAGAGATTGCCATACGTGGCGCGGAATAGGATTGACCTCGCGACTGTTGTCGGCATACCAGCGGCGCACGTACCGGATCGTGACGAGAGGACGCGGTATCCCGGTCCTGTTAGGCGTGCCTCTGTGCAACGCCCAAGGATGGCGAATCAGCACGTCGCCAAGCTCCAACTCGACAGCCTCTATCTCTGCTTCAGCGGCCGTGACAGCCCGGAGCGCATCATTCCTCGGCATTCGGTGAGTGCCCGGTGCGATGTCCATCGCCCCATTCGCGGTCGTTATCGGCACCAGGCCAAAGCTGACCGTCGACATATACGCAGGCAACGGCAGATCGGGGGCTTCGGCAAACAAGGGGCGCTGGTAGTCGGCGTGAAACTGCTGGTAATCCGAGCCGTCAGTCGGCACATCACAGCCCCATTGGTCGGCCACAACTCGGTCGTCCATTGCGCCTCGCACTATGCCCAGCACTTCGGCGTCGAAGAAGAACTCCGGAGCAAAACAGGGCGGCTCGAATGGCATCGGCAGAAAATGGCGGCCGGGCCCGCGGTTCGGGCTTGCCAGGTGACGATTCAGATGATCCAGGAGGACTGGCCAGAAGGCGTCCCGGCACGCATCAATCGGCGGCTTCGGAATATGCCCTCTCAGGATGCAAAAGCCTCTCTCGTGAAGCTCGGCAACTCTCTGTTGGAGGATCATCGCTTCCCCCTCGAAGTATCGCCGACGCCAAACGCAACATTACATCCCATCCACAACCGTCATACCATGTGAGTAGTGACCATGGCATTGGTCCTCTCGGCCGGCGGCATGTACGCGGCTTGGGAGGTGGGTGTATGGAAGGCGCTCCGCGAACGCTTCCAGTTCGATCTGATTGTCGGCACATCCGCCGGCGCCTGGAACGCCTGGATGATCGCGGGCGGCATCAGCCCCGACGAGCTCACACGCGAATGGCAGGATCCGGCGTCTGCGACGATCATGCAACTGGGACTTCACCGCACTGGGATCATGCGTCCCGAAGCGCTGCATGAAAAGGCCCACGAGCTGTTCGCGCGCTTTCAGCCGCGTATCCCGTTCGGCCTGACTTTGGCGGAGGTCCCCCGCCTCCGGCCCCTTCTGGTTCGCGGCCCTGATGTCACCTGGCGGCACTTGGCCGCGACCGCTTCCATTCCCATGTGCTTCCCGCCGGTCGAAATCGAGGGCAAACAGTACCTGGATGGCGGCCTGTTGGGCGCCCTGCCAACATGGGCCGCCGAGGAGATGGGCGCGACTCACGCCATCGCCGTCAACGCCATCAATATCTTTCCCTTTCGGCTCCTGCGGATGGTCTTCCAGCCGCGCCGCCCAAGTCCCGCTCTGAAAATCTTCCCGATCGAGCCCTCGGAAAAGCTCGGTCCATTGCGCGACGGAGTGGTCTGGTCGTCGTCCAATATCGAGCGCTGGGTCGAACAAGGAGAGCGCGACGGGAATCGGGCCGCCACTTCGATTACAATGTAGGATCTATGCCGCACTTTCGGATCTACCGTATGAAGGATTCGCCACGGCAACAGTTTCGGTGGGCTCCCCACGTCTCCGGTTGCGCGTCCCTCAAGCCCAAGGATTACGAGCAGCGGGGGGAGATCGAGGCGTTGCACGAATACGACGCCTGGCAGACGCTCCGCGAATCGGGCGAAGCGCTAGCCGTCGGCGATCTGCTGGAGTCCGCCGACGGCCACTTGCGCATCTGCAAGTACGTCGGTTTCGAGCCGGCCGAATGGGTACTGCCCGAACCCAAACATCCAACCGAGCCGCCGCAGGGTGAGCCCCAACCCGCAGGCCAGTCCACCGCCAATTAGGAGGTCCATATGCGCGAACCCCGCCTGGGCGACGATATCGACGATTTTTGCGTCCGCTGTAAACGGATCACCAACCATGCCATCGTGTCCGTGTTGAACGGCGAACCTGCCAAGGTTCGCTGCCGGACCTGCCATAGCGATCACGACTACCGCCACGAACAGGCCCCGCCTCCCAAGGTGGACCTCCGGAAGCAGGCGCTCTTCAACGAGGTGCTCAAGAAGGTCAACCCGGATGGTGTCGGAAAAGCCGCCGAAATCGCGGACGTGCCCGACCTTGCCGAGTTGGACGACGGGCCCGAAGAGACCGACGCTGACGGCGATGCCGAGGCCGAGGCCGAACAGGACGATGGGATGGACGAACCACCGCCACCCCCACCGCCCCCGGCGAAGAAGGCCAAGGCAGTCAAGGGTAAAGGGCGCAAGTAGGACAGACCTCCTGGCCTGTCTTCTGGATAGGCCTCGCGGCCTGCCTTAATCGTGAATGCCCAGGACAGGCCTGAAAGCCCGTCCTGGAGACAGCCCAGGAGGCCTGTCCTACGCATGGTTTTCTGGTACTGGTTCTTCGTGGGCCCCGCGCTCTTGCTGGCCGTTTTCTCGTTGCGCGGGGAGCGGAAGCGCGCTGCGTACGTCGCGAGCCGCCTTTCCGAAACGCCGGAGGCGCTGCCACCCGCCAGCGTGATCGTACCGGTCAAGGGCGAGGATGAGGGCCTTCGCGACAACCTGGCCGCCCTGGCGTCGCTCGATTACCCGGATTACGAACTGATCGTGGTGGCGCATTCGGCTGCCGATATACCGGGCGGCGTCCTGCCCCCGAAGGTCAGGATCGTGCTGGCTGACGGCCACGATCCCAACACCGGCGAGAAGGTCCAGAACCTGCAGATCGCTGTCCGCGCCGTGCGCAAGCGCAGCCAGATCCT
>PMTT01000285.1 GCA_003167275.1 Bryobacterales bacterium
GTGGAGTTCTTCGATTCCATCGACGGCGTGGCGGCAGCCAAGCGCGAGTTGATCGAAGGCCTGCGGCCCGATGGCGTAGCGGTGCTCAATGCGGACGATGCGCGTGTGCTTCGATTCCGCGACAGTCACCCGGGCCGGTCGGTCACCTTTGGCTTTTCGCCGTGCGCCGACGTCAAGGCGGAGGCCGTCGACCTGGGGGCCACTGGAACCCGCTTTCGGGCGTTGGGCGTGGACTTTGAGACGAGCTTGACGGGGCGCCACGCGGTGTCGAACCTGCTGGCGGCCATCGCGGTTGCCCAGGTCTTTGGCATTGCTCCGGAGCGCCTGCGGGAGCCGGTGCGAACATTCACGATCGGCAAGATGCGCGGCGAAAGGCTGGAGCATCACGGCATCGTGGTGTGGAACGATTGCTACAATTCGAACCCCGAGGCGGCGCAGGCGATGATCGATGTGCTGGGGAAGACCCCGGCCGCACGGCGCATCGCTGTCCTGGGGGAGATGCTGGAATTGGGACAGGCGGCGGAAGAGTTGCATCGGAGGCTGGGACGGTATGCGTCGGAACACGGGGTGGATCGGTTGATTGGGGTTCGGGGGAGTGCGCGAGCGATGGTGGAGGAAGCCGTCGCCGCTGGCCTGCCGGAGAGTGCCGTCCGCTTTGTCGACGAGCCGGCCGAGGCGGGCGATCTGGTCCGGGAGTGGGCGCGTCCGGGGGATGCAGTTTTGTTCAAGGGATCACGCGGTGTGCGGGTGGAGAAGGCGCTGGAAAGGTTTCTAAAGTAGCGCGGAACGTTGTAGCGCCGGCGGTCTTGCCGCCGGTGATCGTACCAAAGGTCTCCATGCTTTACTTTTTACTCTACGAGCAGCTTCATAAATATGTCAGCCCGTTCCGCGTCTTCAGTTACACCACGTCTCGCACGGCCTTTGCGAGTCTCACGGCGTTGTTCCTCTGCATCGCGCTAGGGCCTTGGCTGATCCACCGCCTGCGCCAATTTCAAATCGGACAGTACATCCGCGAAGAAGGCCCGAAATCCCACCAGAAGAAGGCCGGCACGCCCACCATGGGAGGCGTGCTCATCATTATTTCTATCGTGATTCCGACGCTGCTCTGGGCAGACCTGCGGTCTCCTTACGTGTGGGTCGCGATCCTCTCCCTGCTGGGATATGGATGGATCGGCTTCCTGGACGACTATGCCAAGGTGACCAGGCGTCGAAACCTGGGTCTGACGGGCCGGCGCAAGCTGGTGTACCAGTTCATCATGGGGTTCTCGTTCGCGGCTGCCCTGCTGGTGATGCGGGCCTACGGCGACTTCTCGACCAACATGAACATCCCGTTCTTCAAGCAGTTTCGGCCGTCCCTGCTGATGGAGTCGCTGCTGCGGAACCCGTGGACCTACATAATTGGCGTCGCCCCCTTCTGCATCTTCGCGGCCCTGGTGGTGGTTTTCATGTCCAACGCCGTGAACCTGACGGATGGGTTGGACGGGCTGGCGATCGGCCTGATGGTGGTTGCCGCGGGCGCGCTGACGGTCCTCACCTACGCCGGCGGACATGCCACCCTGGCGGAATATCTGCAATTGGCCCGCAACCCGCGCACCTCGGAACTGACCATCTTCTGCGGCTCCATGACCGGCGCCAGCCTGGGCTTCCTCTGGTATAACGCCCACCCGGCGGAGATCTTCATGGGCGATGTGGGAGCGCTGGGTCTGGGTGGGGCGATGGCTGTGGTGGCCGTGCTGATCAAGCAGGAAGTCCTGTTGGTGTTTATCGGGGGGATTTTCATTCTGGAGGCGGTATCGGTGATCCTCCAGGTCGGTAGTTTCAAGCTGCGGCACGGCAAGCGCATCTTCAAGATGGCGCCGTTGCACCATCACTTCGAGGCACTGGGGTGGACGGAATCGAAGATCATCGCGCGTTTCTGGATTGCCGGCCTGGTGCTGGCGCTGTTCGCGCTGACGACGTTGAAGCTGAGGTGAGGCCAAACCGAGCCGCGACCGTAAGGGAGCGGTCTTGCGGCTATTGACCAAGAAAACGGACATGAACTTGAACGGGACCAAGGCGTTGGTAGTGGGGATGAAGAAGTCGGGGATCGCGTCGGCGGAAATGCTGGTGCGCGAGGGAGCCGTGGTGTGTGCCACCGACTTGAAGCCCCTCGACCAGCTTCCCGAGGCCGCTGAAGTGCTCGCCCGCCTCCACATTCCGTTCCGGCAACAGTCCCCGGAGGTGTTCGACGGGCACGATCTGATCGTGCTGTCTCCGGACGTGCCCGCCGACCTTCCCCCGCTCGAACAGGCCTGTCAACGGGGAGTCCGGGTGATCGGCGAAGTGGAACTGGCGGCGCCATTCCTGAAGGGCGAGACCATCGGCATCACCGGTTCCAACGGCAAGACGACCACCACCAGCCTGATCGGACACATCCTGCGGGAATCCGGCGTCACCGTTCAGGTAGGCGGCAACATCGGCACGCCCCTCACCGCGATGGTCGATAGTTCTCGGGCGGATGGCTGGAACGTTCTGGAGCTTTCGAGTTTCCAACTCGAAACCATCGGGCAGTTTCGCGCCCACATCGGGCTGGCTTTGAATGTCACGCAGAACCACCTGGACCGTCACCACACATTCGAAAACTATGCAGCCGCCAAGGGCCGCTTGTTTGAAACGCAGCGCGCCGGTGATTTCGCCGTGCTCAATGCCGAGGACCCCATCTGCGTGGGCTATGCCGAGCGAACCGCCGCGACCGTCCAGTGGTTCAGCAGCCGGCGCAAAGTCACGCCGGGCGCCAGCTTGTGCTCCGACAAGTTGATCCTCGATGGCAAGCTGCTGATGGAAGCCGGCGAGATTCCGATCCGCGGCCGTCACAACGTGGAGAACGTGCTGGCGGCCTCTATCGCAGCCGCCCGCGCCGGCGTTTCCCGCCCGCAGATCGCGGCGGCTGTGCGTACCTTCCGAGCGGTGGAACATCGGTTGGAGTTTGTGCGCTCGATCGGCGGAATCGACTTCTACAACGATTCGAAAGCCACCAGTGTGGACGCCACACTCAAGGCGGTGGACGCCTTCTCCGGCGGTCTCTGGGTGATCCTGGGCGGGAAAGACAAGGGACTGGACTACGCGGCACTGCGCGAGCCCCTGGCAGCTAAGGCCCACGCCGCAGTGTTGATCGGCGCCGCGGCCGGCAAGATCGCCGGCCAATTACAAGGAGCCGTGCCGCTGGTGGATGCCAAGACACTCGATGCGGCCATCGCGCACGCGTATCGAAGCGGAAGCCCCGGCGACACTGTTCTGCTGGCCCCGGCATGCGCCAGCTTCGATCAGTTCAAGAGCTACGAACATCGGGGAGAAGTCTTCAAGCAGATCGTCAATCGACTGGAGCCGAAAGAATAATATGTCGCAAAGACTCAAAACCGACTGGATCCTCTTCGCCGCGGTGCTGGTGATGGTCTCCTTTGGCCTGCTGATGCTCTACAGCGCGTCATCCGTGATGGCCGAGAAGGACGAGCACCTGCGGTCGCGATGGTATTTCGTCCTGCACCAGGGTGAGTGGGCGGCCGCGTCGGTGGTGGTCATGATGATGCTCAAGAAGACCGACTACCGCAAGCTCAAAAACCCCGCCGCGGCCTTTGGCGCCATCGGAGTCACCCTGGTCCTGCTGATCTTGGTCTACATCTTTGACGCGGAGAGCCATCGGTGGCTGCGAATCAAAGGCGTCGGTTTACAGCCGTCGGAACTGGCGAAACCGGCGATGGTGGTGTTCCTGGCCTTCTTTGTCACCTGGAGGGCGCGCGCCATCAACAACGGCCGATATACGCTAATGCCCGCCGCCCTCTCGGTTGGCATGGTCATCATGGCAGTGGTGGTGCCCGACCTTGGCACCGCCGTCGTGCTCGGCATCGCGGCGGGCGTGATCTTTTTCGTGGCGGGTCTGGAGAAGCGCTATTGCGCGATGGTGGCCGGCATCGCCATCCTCGGAGTGGTCGTTTCCATCGCCGTGAAACCGTATCGACTGGCGAGGGTGGTGCAATTCTGCGATCCGAAATTCAAATTCGTAGACAAGTGGGATCCCACCGGCAAGATCAAAGCCCAAATGCAGAAATCGCTGGCCACCCGCGACACGAACTATCAGTTGGAGCAATCGCAGATTGCGGTGGGCTCCGGCGGTCCAGTGGGCATGGGGATCATGAATGGCAAACAGAAGCTCTATGTCCCGGCGGCGCACACCGACTTCATTTACGCGGTGGTAGGAGAGGAGACGGGGCTGATTGGCGCGTTTGGCCTGCTAATCGGCTTTGGCGTAATCTTCTGGCGGGGTCTCAGAGCCGCCTGGCGAATGCACGACGATTTCGGGCGCTATCTGGCTCTGGGAGCGACGGTGGTGGTGGTGGTACAAGGGCTGATCAACATGAGCGTCGTGCTGGGGATGGGCCCGACGAAGGGCCTTCCGCTGCCCATGATTAGTTACGGAGGAAGCTCGTTACTGAGCACCTTGGCGCTATTAGGGATTCTGATGAATGTGAGTGAGAATGCGGGCTAGCTACGGGGGTTGGGGGTAAGGGGTTGGGGGTTGGGGCATCCAGTGTG
>PMTT01000281.1:0-3905 GCA_003167275.1 Bryobacterales bacterium
CAACTGGATGCCGATGAGTTGAAGGGCGAAGGACTCACCCAGGCAGAAGCCCACTCCGCGGCGCGAAGGGCCTTCGGCAACGTGACGGCGGCCGAGGAGCGCTTCTACGAGAAGGGCCGCCTGGTATGGTTCGACGATCTGCTTCACGATGTTCGCTACGGCCTTCGCACCATGCGAAAGAGTCCGGGCTTCACCTTGACCGCAGTCGTCACCCTGGCGCTCGGAATGGGAGCCAACACGGCGATCTTCGGCCTGATCGATGCGGTGCTGCTGCGGACCCTTCCCGTGAAGGACCCGGCCAGCCTCTACTTCCTGAATAACGCGGGCGCCCGGGATGTCGGCGGATCGCCTCCTTACCCGTGCTTTGAGCGCTTTCGGTCGCTGACCAAGTCCTTCACCGGGATCGCGGCGTATGCCACCAACGATTTCGGAATCCGCATCGGCAGCCAGATGGAGCAGGTGAATGGCGCGGTGGTCTCGGGCAATTACTACGACTTACTGGGGATCGCTCCCGTCGCCGGGCGTATGATGGTCGCGAGCGATGACAGCCTCGACCCTCCGGTGGCGGTAATCAGCTATGCATTCTGGCAGCGGCGTTTCGGAGGCAAGCCTGACGCGATCGGTAAGACGTTTTCCCTGGACGAGCACCGATTCACGATCATCGGCATCACGCCGAAGGAGTTCCGCGGGTTGACGCCCGGCCGGGTGGACGATGTCACGATGCCAATTACCCTCGCCGGTCCGCGTGTGCTTCGCTCTACTGGCTCGTGGTGGTTCAGGAGCGTTGGCCGGCTCAGGTCTGGGGTCACGGCGGAGCAGGGGCGCGCCGAGATCGACCCGATCTTCCAGGCGTTCATGAATGAGTTTCCGGCACCCGCCGAATCCCGCCGCGACTACTTACGTCAGATGGTACTGACTCCGGCTTCCCGTGGACTGGGCGAGTTGCGGAAGCGCTTCTCCCAGCCTCTCTGGGCAATGATGGCGGTGGTCGGACTGGTCCTTTTGATCGGGTGTGCGAATATCACCAACCTGCTGCTGGCGCGGGCCGCAAAGCGCGAGCGGGAGTTCGCCGTCCGTGTCGCCATTGGCGCGGGGCGGAACCGCCTGTTCCGCCAGGTGCTGGTGGAGACCGGCCTGCTGTTCGCGGCGGGTGCTGTGGGAGGCATCGCGGTTGCCTGGTGGGCGGCGCGGACTATAGTCGCCTTTTTTGCCAACGGATTACAGCCGATTCTCATCGAAGTTCACTGGGATTGGCACGTGGTAGGTTTCACGTCGGCCCTGTCGTTGCTGGCCACTCTGATTTTCGGGACCGCGCCAGTCCTGCGCGCGATGCGGGCCGACCCTCACTCGGCAATGAAGGATGGTGGCCGCACATCGCAGTCGCGAGGCGGCATCGAGATGGGGCAGTTCCTGGTGGCATTCCAGGTGGCGCTATCGATGATCCTGGTGGCGGGCGCGGCGCTGTTCCTCCGCACTCTCGGCAACCTCTACACCGCGGGTGCGGGCTTCCACGCGGACCAGGTTGCCCTGATTATGGTCCACTTGCCCGACCCGACGTACCACGAGCAGACGGCCCGGATCGCTCTTTGGGACCGCTTGCTGGCGGACGTTCGCGGCGTGCCTGGCGTGCGGTCGGCGAGCCTGTCGAGGATGACGCCGCTGGACGGCAGTGACCGTGGAGTGGGCTTCGAAACCTCGGGATTCCAGCCGCGATCCGAGCAGGACAAAGGAATCGCCTTGAACACCGTGAGCGACAGCTACTTCCATACATTCGGGACAGCGATAGTGCAGGGCCGGGACTTCACGGAGAACGATCGGCTGGGAGCTCAGAACGTCGCGCTCATCAACCAAAGTGCCGGCAGGCATTTCTTTGCCGGGCGCGACCCCATTGGAACAGTGGTGAAACTGATGGGCGGTCCGCAGTACCAGATTGTCGGCGTCGTCCAGGACGCCAAGCAGGCAGACCTCCGAAAGGAAGCCGTTCCCTTTGCCTACATTCCGATGCGGCAACCGATCGACCAAGGCGCTTTTATGACTCTGAGCATTCGCACGTCGGGCGATCCCGAGCGCATGATTGGCACCGTCGAGCGGCGGGTGCTGGGACTGGGGCCCGAGATCCGCATCATCCGCACGGGCACACTGGCGCGGCAGATCGACGAAAGCCTGCTTGAGGAACGCTTGATTTCCACTTTGGCGACGGCGTTCGGGGCTCTGGCGTTGCTGCTCTCGGCCGTGGGATTGTATGGCGTCCTGGCGTATTCGGTAGGGCGGCGGACTCCCGAAATCGGCATCCGCATGACGCTTGGCGCGCTTCCGGGGCAAGTCGCTTGGAGCATCCTAAGGCAGACTCTGGGAGTGGTCGCCATCGGACTCACCGCAGGCCTCGCCGCCTCGATATTCCTGGGGCACGTGGCGGAGAAGTTGCTGTACGGAGTGACTCCCACGGATGCCGTTGCGCAACTTGGCTCGGCCGCCCTGCTGACCGCAGTGGCGTGCGTGGCGAGCTATCTCCCCGCGCGCCGGGCGGGCCGGATCGACCCGGTGGCGGCTTTACGCAGCGAGTAGGCCAGAGCGGGATCGGCATACCGGCACTCACCCAGCGAAAAACAGTAAATGGTATGCGCGTAGCGGGCCGCGTACTCCTCGGGAGAGAGTCCCTCCGAGAAGAGAATCGCGGCCATACTCGCGCGGCCAGGATCGGCTAACGGGCGTTCGTCCAGGCGCATGGCTAATGCTTGAACTCGCAACCCAAGAGCCACGACCTGGTCAGGTCCCATGAGGTATTGCGGAACACATTCACGTGCAGCAGCCGGCAGACATCGCCATCCGCGTCAACGAACTTGATGTCGTACTCACCGGGCGGGATGTTGTAGATGGTGTAGCTGCCGCCGGAGGCCAGCGCGTGGGCGCCGAGCTGATCGGGTCCCCACTGGCCTGTATCGCTGGACGACATGTAAATCCGGAAGATGTGGTATCCGGAAATATTGTTGAGAGTCAGAGAGTAACGGCTGCCCTGGGCATTCAGGGGCGCCTGGACAAATCCGGCCGCGGCCATCAAAACGGCCAGCGTGAGAGCGATCTTGGGAAGCGATTGACGGAACATCGTTTGAATCTCCTTGCGATTTCGGTGTCAGGCTCTTTCGTGCCTGCACCCCTACATGCGGAATCCAAGGATTTCCGGGGCCAAGAGTTTTTCGATGTTCCAAATTGGGTGCGGACCGGGGGGTAGTGCCGCTATTCCTCCAGCGCTTCCGCCAGCGGAATGACGATCGGTGAATCGGGAAGCCGCAGCGTTCCATCGGTGATCCGCGTTGTCCCCCCGGCCGTCCAAAGCTCGCTTTCGAGAGTGGTCGGATCGACGATCCAAAAATAGGGGGTGCCGCAGGCAATCGCGTTCCGGGCCTTGTCCCAGACTTCCGTCATGCGGTCCGTCTCCGATAGAATCTCAATCCACAGGAATGGCGGCTTGTCCGGGATCTCGCCCTCGGGCTCGGGCAGCAGATAGATGCAGACGTCCGGGATCGGATACCATCCTTCACGAGCCCGGATACGCAGTTCCACATACACCTTGATCTTCCACTCCTTACGCCTGCTGCGGATGAATTGTCCCAGAGCCGTCTGCAAGTCTGCATGCGATTTCTTTCCCACGTTACGCTCCACCAGCACCCCGTCGCGATACTCGCGGTCCGGGCTGTACGAGGTTCGCAGGTATTCTTCCACGGAGATCAATGTTGCGGCGACACTCATGCTCCTACCATACCTCGAAGAGGTGGTAGAACTGAACTATGCCCGATTGGGAGCAACACGGCATCCGCATTGTGCGTGCCGGCGAACTGGACCACAACACGCCGCAGACCCCTGGGATGACCCGGGCGGCCGCGATCACACACGCCCGGGCCGGCGCG
>PMTT01000281.1:3931-7466 GCA_003167275.1 Bryobacterales bacterium
TTCGTGCCGCACCAGGAAATCAATGCCTTGCCGGATGCTCCCGTGGAAGCGGTCGTAGTCCGCAGCGGGCAGGAGCCCGTCGTGGTCAACCTGGAGATCGAAAGCCCAGAGCCAGCGCCTCGCGCGCCGCGGCAGGATCAATTCCATCCGGAGGGGTAGCTCGACCTCTATGAAAACACCGTGGCACAGGCATTCTTGCCTGTGTTGCTTTGCAGGGCAAGAAAAAACCAACACAGGCAAGAATGCCTGTGCCACGAGTTTCGCTAGCCGCCGATGGAATACATGGGGCGCGGNNGCGGCGATCTCCTCATCCGAAGCCCCTGAGCGCATCAGGCCCTTCACGTCGTCCTCGTGAATCGCGAAGAGGCAGTAGCGCAGCTTGCCGTCGGCCGTCAGGCGGACGCGATTGCAGTTCAGACAGAACGGCCGGCTGACCGAGGCGATGAAGCCGACGGCGCCGCCGCCATCGGCGTATTCGTATTCCGTGGCGGGGGCGCGCGGGTCGGGATCGGGAACCGCGTGGAGCGGGGAGATCTCTCGCGAAAGCGTCTCGATCATGTCGTCCGCCAGCAGCACCTTGCTCCGGTCCCAGAGGTTCTGCGCGTCGAGCGGCATGAATTCGATGTAGCGCACCTCGAAGCCGTTCTCGCGTGCGAAGCGCGCCAGCGGGACAATGTCGGGCTCTACCAGGTTCTTGACCGCCACCGCGTTGATCTTGATCTTCGAAAATCCGACCTTCTTCGCCAGCGCCAGTCCGGCCAACACTTTGTCGAGATCGTCGCGCCGCGTAATCTGTCGAAAGCGCTCGCGGTCGAGCGTGTCGAGGTGAACATTGAGGCGCCGCAGTCCCGCGTCATAGAGTGCTTCCGCGAGATCGGGCAGTAACACGCCGTTGGTGGTGAGCGCCAGATCGCGAATTCCGGGGATCGCCGCCAGGCGGCGGATCAACACCGGCAGATCGCGCCGCACCAGCGGCTCGCCGCCCGTGACGCGCAGTTTGTTGATGCCCAGGCCCACTGCGATTTCGACGAAGCGCTCGATCTCTTCGAAATCCAGGATCTCGCTGCGCTCGACGAACTGCACGTCCGTCTCCGGCATGCAGTAGAAGCAGCGGATGTTGCACCGGTCGGTGACGCTGATGCGCAGATTATCGTGAACGCGGCCGAAGGAATCGATCAGTGGCGGGGAAGGCGGCATCTATTTCACGGCGAGCATGCGCTCGAGCGGCGTCAATGCCCGCCGCATGATCTCCTCGGACAGTTCCACGCGCGGCTCCAGGCTGGTGAGGCAATCCCGGAGTTTCTCCAACGTGTTGAGCTTCATGTAGGGGCATTCGCTGCAATTACAGTTCTCATTGGCTACGAAGTAGAAGCGCTTGTGGGGCGCCACCCTGGCCAGCGAGTAGTTCACGCCGCTCTCGGTCATCACGATGAATTCCGGCGCGTCCGATGCCGCGCACCATTCGATGATGGCTGAGGTGGACCCGATGAAGTCCGCCATCGCCAGCACCGGTTCCGGACACTCCGGGTGCGCCACCACCATGGCGTCCGGATGCTCCGCCCTGGCTTCAGCCACTTTGCGCGCCGGAAAGGTGGCGTGCACGATGCAGGAGCCTTGCCAGATCTGCATGTTCTCGCGGCCGGTCTCTTTGCGCACGTAGTTTCCCAGATTGCGGTCGGGCAGGAAGAGGATCGGCTGTTCCGGCGGGATGGAATTCACCACCTTGACGGCGTTGCGCGAGGTGCAGAGAATGTCGCTTTCGGCCTTCACCTCAATCGAAGTATTGATGTAGCTGACGATCGCGTGATCGGGGTGTTTGCCGCGGAATTCGCGAATGGGCTCGACCGGGCAACTCTCCACCAGGCTGCAACTGGCCTCGCGGTCGGGGACCACCACGATGCGGTTCGGGTTGAGCACCTTGGCGGTCTCCGCCATGAACCAGACGCCGCAGAACGCGATCACGTCACCCGAGAAGTCGCGCGCCTTGCGGGCCAGTTCCAGGCTGTCGCCGACCACGTCGGCAAGCTCCTGGATTTCCGGTTCCTGGTAGTGGTGGGCCAACAGAATGGCCCTCCGCCGCTTCTTCAGATCCAGTATCTCTTCGGCGATCGTGGCTATGGCAAACATGAGGAAGGTACCTCTATCTTATCAAAGCCCCCCATAATGGTTATGTGCGGGTCCTGTTGATCTCCACCTACGAATTGGGCCGACAGCCGTTTGGACTGGCGTCTCCTGCCGCGTGGCTGCGCGCCGAAGGCCACGAGGTCACCGTCGCCGACCTCGCATGCCATCCGCTGCCCGGTCCCGCCGTGGAGCAGGCCGACCGGATCGCGTTCTATCTCCCCATGCATACCGCCACGCGCCTGTTCCTGCGCCTGGTGGACCGCGTGAAGGCCTCGAATCCAGCGGCCGGGTTGTGCGCCTATGGCCTCTACGCCCCTTTGAACGCCGCGATGCTCGCGCGGGCCGGCATCGACACCGTCATCGGCGGCGAATTCGAGCAGGGCCTGGTGGATTGGGTGCGTGGCGATGCCCCGACCGGCTCGACCGTCTCCCTGGCGCGCCAGCGTTTCCTGGTACCCGACCGCACCGGACTGCCTCCGTTGGCTGCCTACGCCAAGCTGGTGACCAACGGCTCGACTCACCGGGTGGGCTACACGGAGGCTTCGCGCGGATGCAAGCATTTGTGCCGCCATTGCCCCGTGGTCCCGGTCTATCGCGGCCAGTTTCGCATCGTCCAGCAGGACGTGGTCCTGGCGGACATCCGTCAACAGGTGGCCGCCGGCGCGGAGCACATCACCTTCGGCGATCCGGATTTTCTGAACGGTCCTGGCCATGCAATCCCGATTGTGGAGGCGCTCCATCGGGAATGGCCCGCGCTCACCTACGATGCGACCATCAAGATCGAACACCTGCTGAAACATCGCGATTTGCTGCCTGTGCTCAAGCAGACCGGCTGCCTGTTCGTGACATCCGCCGTGGAGTCGCTCGACGACGCGGTGCTGGAGAAACTGGCAAAAGGTCACACACAGGAGGATTTCGTGGAAGCCCTCTCGCGGATGCGCGCTGTGGGCCTCGCGATGTCGCCGACGTTTATCCCCTTCACGCCATGGACCACCCGCGAGAGCTACCGCGAATTCCTGCGTGGACTGCTGGAACTGGGCCTGGCCGACGAGGTGGCGCCCATTCAGCTTGCGATTCGCCTGTTGATTCCGGAAGGTTCGCTGATGCTGGACTTGCCGGAGGTTCGTGCGATGATCGAACCCTTCGATCCGCGCGGCTTGTGCTATCCGTGGCGAAGCCGGGACCGTGAAATGGACCGCCTCGCCGCGGACGCTCAGGAGACCATCAAGCGCGAAGAGCGCCAGAGGACCGGGCGCCTGGAGATCTTCCGGAGAATCTGGGACCTGTCGCAGACGGGCAGCTTTCCGGATGTGCCTATGGCCGCGCGGGCGACCATCCCGTACCTGACCGAGCCCTGGTACTGTTGAGCGGAACCCACTGAAGAGCAGGTTGCTCTTGTCTGAAAGCGCAC
>PMTT01000010.1 GCA_003167275.1 Bryobacterales bacterium
AAGAAGGCGCGCCGCGATCACACCCTCGAATGGGAGGCGCCGGCCGGAGACCGGCGCAACCTGGACGAAGCCCACTTTCGTGTGGTGACCGAAGTGGCCGGCGACCACGTCGTGGAACTGCGGTCATACTGGAAGCTTCCGGAGACTTACTCGCGCGCCCGCTCACAGCAGAATCTGATTTCGATTGCTGTCGTGGCGCTGCGCTTCGGTGTGCTGGCAGCCATCGTGGTCTGGGGGCTGATCCTGATGATCCAGAACATCCGGCAGGGGCTGGTGCGCTGGGGTCTCACCATCCGCATCGCCGTGCCGGCCACGCTGTTGACCGCGCTGAGTCCGCTGCTCTCCATGCAGCTCACGTTGCAGGGCTATAACACCGCGATTCCCCTGGAGACCTACCAGGCCACTATGTACGTCGTGATCCTGATGTCGGTGGTGTTCGGCTTCCTGCTCCTGGGCGGCGCAGTGGCATTGCTCACGTCATTCTATCCGGAGAGCACGGCGGCGCTACGCTCGGCGAACCGCCGGTTGCTCGGAGTGGATGCGGCCGTGGCCTTGCTGGCTGCCATCGGGATCGGGCTCTTCCTGCATCAGATGCAGACGCTGCTCCTGGACCGTTTCCACGCCCAGGCGTTGTTTTCAATCGGCAGCCCGGACCTGATGGTGAGCGCCGCTCCTGCGCTGGCAGCGATTGCCGACGCCGTCCGCTCCACCATCTTCTATGCTGCGATGGTGGGGACCATCGCGCTGATCGTGAGTAAGCTGTCCAGGTCATGGATGAAACTGCTGGCGGGCCTGCTGGCGGTGTTCAACCTTCTGCCACTCGACATCCGGACCCCCGGTGAGCTTGCCTTGCAATACGGAATCGGGCTGTTGACGGTGGTGGGCGCGCTGCTGTTTTGCCAGCGGTTTGCCCGAAGCAATTATCTGGCGTATGCGGTAGTGCTCTGGGCGCTGGCTCTCCGCGGGCCCTTGGGCGAACTGTTCGGCACTTCGATCCCCGCGATGCATCTGCAAGGCTGGATCTTAGTGGCGGCCCTGGTCGCCGGCGTGGTCTGGGCGGTGCTACCGGCGATGACCGCCAAAGCGGCCGTCAAATCGCAAGCAGCTTAGTTTGTGGCACAGGCATTCTTGCCCTTGTAGCACGGGCATTCTTGCCTGTGTTGGTTTTTTGTTCAGGCAGAGTCCTCCGATCCCCGCCAAAACCAACACAGGCAAGAATGCCCGTGCTACAAGGGTCAGCCGCATCGTTGCTGATGAATGTATCGGGCGATTTGCGGAAAACCTTTAGTGATCCCCCTTTGATTTCATCATCGAGCGCCGCGGCCGCCGGCCTGCAGCCGCCTGTGCCACCATATTTCTATGGCCTCCTTTTCCCGCGACTCCCGCTACGCTATCCGGGTCCTCGCCAAGAGCCCCGCATTCACCGCCGTCGCAGTCGTGACCCTCGCTATAGGGATCGGGGCCAACACCGCCATCTTCAGCGTTGCCAACGCCCTTCTGCTCCGTCCGTTGCCCTATCCGCAGCCCGACCGCCTGGTGCTGCTCTCGGCTGAGAAAAAGGTCGCCGGCATTCGGGGCGGCCCGTTGACGTTCCCCCGCGTTACGTTCATCCAAGAGCACAGCCGTTCGTTTTCCGGCGTCGCCGCGTTCACCAACGAAGTGTTCAACCTCTCCGGCCGCGGCGACCCCGAACAGCTCTCCTCGGTGCGTGTCTCCTGGCACTTCTCCGAGACTCTCGGCGTTCCGCCAGCCCTCGGCCGGTCCTTCCGCGCCGAAGAGGACCAGCCCTCGGGCGACCCGGTCGTGCTCATCAGCAACGCCCTCTGGACCCGCCTTTTCGCCCGAGACCCCTCCGCCGTAGGCCAACACCTGACCCTCGACGCCCGGGACTACACCATCATCGGCGTCCTGCCGCCGGATTTCCGGTTCGGCTTTTTCGGCGCCACGGTGGAGATCGTCGCGCCCCGCGTCTTCGACCTCAACATCATCACCCCGCAGCAGGTCCGCGGCGGCTCCGGATTTCTGAGCGCCGTCGCGCGGCTCAAGCCTGGAGTGGAGATCGCACAGGCCCAGGCGGAAATCAACGCCCTCAGCGCCGCCTACCGGGCGGAGAACCCCGCGCTCCCCGATGCCGATCCGGCCATGATCGTAGCGGTCGGCAACTTGCGCGACGAGCTGGTTTGGAACATCCGCCCGGCGGTGCTGATGCTGTTTGGAGCCGTCACCCTGGTGCTCCTGATCGCCTGCGCCAATGTGGCCAGCCTCTTGCTGTCGCGCGCGCTGGGCCGTAAGCGGGAGATTGCCGTCCGCACAGCCATGGGCGCCAGCCGGACCGAGCTTGTCCGGCAGCTTCTCACCGAAAGCCTGATGCTGGCCATGCTGGGCGGCGCGCTGGGAATCGTCTTCAGTTCCTGGGCGACCCCCATGCTGGCCTCGATGGCGCACGGCAGTCTGCCGCGCGCGGTCGAGATTCAGACCAATGGCTACGTGCTCTGGTTTACCCTGGCGGTGTCGATGGCCGCCGGGATTCTGTTCGGGCTGGCTCCTGCCCTGCAAGTCTCCCGACCCGACCTCAATTCCGACCTGCGCTCGGAGGGGCGTAGCGCCACCGCGGGCCGCCGGCGCAATGCGCTTCGCAACCTCCTGGTGGTGTCGCAGGTGGCCCTGTCGCTGGTTCTGTTGATCGGGGCCGGCCTGCTCATCCGCAATTTCGTGCAACTCCGCGGCGCGGCCCCCGGTTTCGATCGGCACAACCTGCTCTCCATGAAGATCTCGCTGCCCCCGGCCCGCTATGCGGGGGCGGCCAAGATGACGGCTTTCTACGACGAACTGGTCAAGTCGGTGCGGACCGTCCCCGGAGTGCTGGCCGCGGCCGAGTCCTCCGCGCTGCCGGTCAATCCGATCCGCTTCTCCCCTTCCCTGCCCGAAGGTCAGCCGCAGGTCCCCTTGATGGAGCGGCCCATGTTCAACATCCAGACGATCAGCCCCGGGTATGTGGAGGCCATGCGGGTGCCGCTGGTCGCCGGGCGCGAGTTCACCGCGGGGGACGATGCGCCCGCGCCGCGCGTGGTGATGGTCAACGAGACTGCGGTGCGCCGCTTCTGGCCGCGCGACAACCCCATCGGCAAGCACATTCTGGTGGGCCGGGCCACTTCGCCGAGCGAGGTGGTGGGAGTGCTGGGCGACATGCGGAACGTGGGTGTGGCGGCGGATGTCCAGCCCGAGATTTACCTTCCCTTCGCGCAGTTNNATCGATCGCGATCAGCCGGTGACTTCGATCCAGACGATGGACGAAGTCCTCGAGACTGCCGCGGCCCAACCGCGCTTCACGACGGCGCTGCTGGGAGCGCTCTCCGGGACGGCGCTGCTGCTGGCCATCGTGGGGATTTACGGGGTGATCTCGTATTCCGTTTCCGAGCGCACGCAGGAGATGGGGATCCGCATGGCGCTGGGCGCGGAGCGGGCGGACATTCTGCGGTTGGTTCTGCGGCAGGGCATGGCGCTGGCGGTAGTCGGAATCGCGATCGGCCTGGCCGCCTCGCTGGCGCTGACGCGCTTGCTCGGCAACATGCTGTATCGGGTGAGCGCCACCGACCCGATGACGTTCGTGGGCGCCTCGTTGCTGTTTGGGCTGGTTGCCCTGGTGGCCAGCTACATCCCGGCGCGCCGGGCGACGCGCGTGGACCCGATGGTGGCGCTGCGGTATGAGTAGATGTGGCACAACTCAAGGAAACACGGCCCATGACTGGAATTCAATTCATCACCGACTCGA
>PMTT01000749.1 GCA_003167275.1 Bryobacterales bacterium
CCGAGGAGGAACGGTCGCGGCTGGAGCAGCAATTGCGGCAGTCGCAGAAAATGGAAAGTATAGGCAGATTGGCGGGAGGGGTGGCACATGACTTCAACAACATGCTGACAGTCATCAACGGTTACAGCCGGATGCTGCTGGACCAGTTGAACGCGCTCGATCCGCTGCGGGACAGCGTCGACGAAATCTACAGAGCCGGCAAACGCGCCGCGGCGCTGACCCACCAGCTCTTGGCCTTCAGCCGCAAGCAGGTATTGCAGCCACGCGCACTCGATCTGAACAGCGTGATCCGCGGGATGCAGTCAATGCTGGCGCGCCTCTTGGGCGAAGACGTGGAGTTGTCGGTTGAGTTGCGCGCGGAAGCCCCGGCGATCTGGGCCGACCTGCATCAACTGGAGCAGGTAGTGATGAACCTGGCCGTGAACTCCCGGGACGCCATGCCAGACGGCGGGAGACTAAGGATCGAGACAAATGTTGTGGAGTGGGGCGAGAGCCAGGCACGATCCTTTTCTGGGGCCAGCCCGGGCTTCTACGTCATGCTCGCGATTAGCGACAACGGCACTGGGATGAACGAAGAGACCCGCCGGCATGTTTTCGAACCATTCTTCACAACCAAGGATGTCGGCAAAGGCACCGGACTGGGGTTGTCGATGGTGCAAGGCTTCGTGGCTCAGAGCGGCGGTCACATCGAGGTCCAAAGTGAACCGGGCCATGGAACGACCTTCAAGATCTATCTGCCCAAGGTGTAGGACGTCTTCCAGCCCATTCCGGAGGGCGGNNGCTCGGTAACTCACGTTGAATCAGCAACAATCGCAACCGAGAGCGGTTGCCCGCTTGAACCGCGAATTTCCCATAACGGTTACGCACCCGGGGCACCGCGACAATTGCAGGCCCAACCAGGCGCGTACAATAAAGAGGCGATGAAGCGCGGGGTGGTTTATATCCAATAGCTCGGCTAACGCGGCCCGCGCCGCTTTTCGCTATCCGAACTTCCGCAATTACATGACAGGCCGGTTCCTGGCCACCGTGTCGTCGGAGATGCAGGCCGTGGCGGTGGCCTGGCAGATCTTCGGGATCACTCATCGCCCGCTCGACCTCGGGTTGGTCGGACTGGCGCAGTTTCTGCCCGGCGTCGTCCTGTTTCTGATCGCGGGGCATACGGCCGACCGCATTTCGCGGCAGCGCATTCTCCAAACCTGCTTTGCGGCATTCTCGCTGTGCTCGCTGTTGCTCCTGGCGTTTGCGGTGCGCGGACTCTCCTCGGTGTATCCCGTTTATGCGGTCTTGCTGTTGAACGGCGTCGTCCGCGCGTTCAATGGGCCCGCCAGCCAGGCGTTCCTGCCCCAACTCGTACCGCAGGAGGATTTCCCGAACGCGGTGGCCTGGGGGTCGTCGGTCTTTCAAGCGGCCATCGTCGTGGGACCCATGGTTGGCGGTCTGCTCTACGGTCTGGCCGGCAGCCCGATTCCGGTCTATGGGGGCGCCGCGATTGCGTATCTGGCCGCCTTGACGCTGATCTCAACGATCCGCACCGAGAGCAGGCAACGGCCACGCGGAACGGCGTCGCTCGGCGTCGTGATGATGGGCTTGCGATACATCTGGCACAACAAGCTGATCCTGGGCGCGATCAGCCTGGACCTGTTCGCCGTACTGCTGGGCGGGGCCGTTGCGCTGCTCCCGATCTATGCCAAAGAGATTCTGAACGCGGGTGCGATCGGCCTCGGGGTGCTGCGCAGCGCGCCGGGAGTAGGAGCCGTGCTCACGGCCATCGTGGTGGCTCACTGGCCGCTGCGCCGGAAGGCTGGCGCAGCGATGCTCTGGTGTGTCTTGGGCTTCGGCGTCTTCACCATCGTCTTCGGCCTGGCGCGCAACCTGGCGCTCGCACTGGGGGCGCTGGTGATGGTAGGCGCGTGCGATATGATCAGCGTCATCGTCCGCCACACCATGGTGCAGCTTGGGACGCCGGACGAGATGCGCGGGCGGGTGAGCGCCGTCAACATGATTTTCATTGGGGCGTCCAACGAGGTGGGACAGTTCGAATCGGGCCTCACCGCGCAGTGGTTCGGCACGGTTCCCGCGGTGATCGCAGGAGGACTGGGGACCATCGCCATCGTGGCGTTGTGGACCTGGCTTTTCCCAGAACTGCGGCGCGTGGACGAGCTTGTGTCGCCAAGAGGGGGCCGGGGGGCCGGGGGCCAGGGAAGCACGGCGCTTCGGGTGGGGGACTCGGGCGGATCGAAGGCATAGGCCCACAGACGAAGAAAGGTCCTCAGCGAAGCGCCTTCCTGCCGCTTGCCCCCTCCTAACCGCCTGGTACCGCCTTCTGGTGCGCGCCGTGCTAATCCCATGCGTGCGCGTTATCCTCATTGACAAATAAAGCAAAGTGAGCGACGATGGAGTCGATTCTGGTGATCCGTTTATTGGGTTCACGCGGAAGGGATTGAGTGGGGGTGAGGTTGCAATTCGCGACTCGCTAACGAATTGAGGATCTCACTGAGTGTTGGCTTCCGCATGGAACGTTGACCCCTGCAAAGATCATAGGCGAGCATTTTAAGTTACAGCCGGCGATAGCTGGCAAAACAAAGGCCGCCGTTCTGGCGGTCTTTTTTTGCGTTAAGATACAGAAATGTCAGCACTTGACCAGGCGGGTGCTCGCGACCTGCTCGTGAGAGTCGTCAAGAAGTTATACGACGAACGTCACAGCCCTGTGCCGGGAGCCTTGCTAAAGGCGGTTCTGGTCACGGAAGCACAAAAAGAAGGTGCTGAATTCAGCGAGCATCACCTCGGCTTTGGGAAGTTCATCGAATTCGTTCGCACAGTCCCCGAGGTGGCGATTCAAGGGCGGTCCGGCAGTGACGTCCTTCTGGCGCCTATCACGGCATCGGCGTTGCTTGCCGCCTATGCCAACCCGTTGCCACGCCTACGGCGGGATTTCTGGCGCGCGTTCGTTGAGTTTCCGGTCGAGAATGCAGTCCGCCTTTATGACCCAACCGAAGATAAAATCCTTTACGAGCCCAGAGGCACCCAGCGGTCAGGTGTGCCGATCGATCCCGTGCCGAGGGAGACGCAGCTTCAATGGCGCAGAACTTTTTCCGAGCAGCAACCCGAAACGATCAAAGACGCCCTCCTTGCTGCCCTTAACGGATCCGAAACGGTCGTGTTCAATGAGTTTGCGCGTCGCCTCCGTGAAAACCCATCCGTTACACGCGGATGGAATCGCTTTCTCCAAAAGCAGATAACGGATTACGTTGCGGGCTGGGCAACGGCTCATGGGATACCAGAAGACCGTTGGCTAGCACCAGCACGCGGAATTCAGTTTTTCAGAGGCGACGGAGAAGCGGTGACGGACAAGCCCCAAAACATCAGCCAGCGCGCCGATCTATATAACTTTTTCGACCAGCTTCCGATAGAGGATCTTCTTCAACTTCGTGTACCTCTTGAATGGGTGCTGAGGATCGCTCGGCGAGGCGATGCGTGAAGGTCCATCTTTTCGGGCTTCCGATCAGTACCCATCGGCGCCTGGCGACAGAATCGGATGGCTGGGCAGATGCGGTTCCTGCGCCGCACGAATTTCACTCAACTCCGATCTCTACTAACGAACAGGGTCTCTTTACCGATGGCGAGCTGAAGGACTTGCGGAGTAAGGTCGGCGTGGGATTCACTCATATCGTTATTCCCGCCAGCCGGGATTGGAAGGTGGTGCAGTCGCACTTTCAATTTGACTGTCGGGTTCATATTGCGCGGTTGTGGGAACCGATCAGGAATATCACATGGGAGCTTTTGAAGGACCGGCTGCATGCCGCAACCAAGCTCGACGAGATATGGTTGCAGAAGGTATCGCCTTCCGACCTCCGGCACCCCTTGTTGCTCCCTCCTACCATCTTCCGCACCTCGCGTAATACGGAGAAGTATTGGCACCGGTGCGACGTGTATTCCGTAGAGCGAATACGGGAAGCGGAAGATCTGCTGTCGGTCGTGGAAAAAGAGCACCGCAAGCCTGATCGCACTGGTGGACGTTCGTGGCTAGATGGAGGAAAACTTCGGTTCAAGTTTGACCCATCCAAGCATGCAATTTCTGCAAGCAACCGGAGAGGCACAAAGGAATACCGCTTCTGTTACGAGGTGGTGCCAGGCTTTCATTACGATGTAAGGGACGACGCCGGAAAGGCGTTCATCATTGAGATTGGCGGCAAACGTACTGCTGTACACCATTGCAATGTGACGCCATGGGGTCATGTGCGAAAGGGCTAGCCGAAGTCCTTTGCGCGCCAAGCATGGTTGATCGGAAGCGCTGTCGCAGATACCCTCAACTTGAGATGAGGTATTGCCTTCAAACGGCTCTACTCAATGAGCCAAACCCGATGCTGGCGACCGGGACGCGGAGCTCTTCAAACGGAGGAGGCTTATGCCCTGTGTCGCGCCATGTGCGTACTAAACTTCTTCCCACCCGCTGTGCTTTAACACCCATGGCGTGCTATCACTAGAACTGGATGGATCGTATCGGGCGCTACAAGATCGTCAGGGAACTGGGCCGGGGAGCCATGGGTGTCGTCTACCATGCCATCGATCCCAATATCGGCCGCCCGGTGGCGATCAAGACGATCCAATTGGGCGGAAACCGCACGCCCGAGGAACAGGACCGCCTCCGCGAGCGGCTGTTCCGCGAGGCGCGTTCGGCGGGCATCCTCTCCCACCCCGGAATCGTCACGATCTACGACGTGGAGCAGCAGGGCGATCTGGCCTACATCGCGATGGAATTCGTCGACGGGCCAACGCTCGACCAACTGCTTTCCGAGCAGGCCGCCGTCGACCCCGTACTGATGTTCAGCATTCTGGCACAGACGGCCGTGGCGCTCGACTACGCACACGGGAAGGGCATCGTCCACCGCGACATCAAACCCGCCAATATCATGATCTCCGGACCCAACAGCGGATCTCCGGGTACGGTGAAGATCACGGATTTCGGGATTGCCAAAGTCACCGCGTCGGAGCAGTTCACCATGACCGGTGCGATCGTGGGGACGCCGCATTACATGTCTCCGGAACAGGTGCAGGGCCAGCCCGTGGATGGCCGCTCCGACCAGTTCTCGCTGGCGGTGATCGCCTACGAGATGCTCACGGGCGAGAAGCCGTACACCGGCGAGCACCTGACCACCGTGGTGTATAAGATTGTCGCCGAGGAGCCGGCGCCTCCCCATCGGCTGAACCCTACCCTGGGCGGGGCGATCGAGGTGGCCATGCGAAAGGGCCTGGCGAAGAAGGCGGACGGGCGTTTTCGCACCTGCCAGGAGTTCGTCGAGAGTCTGGAGAAGGCCTGCGAGGCCACCGTGGGGTGGCGGGCGCTGCCGCGTGGCGGGGGCTTGAACGAGCCGACCATGGTCGAGCAGCAACAGCCGTCTATCGTTCTGCCGCCTTCGCGCCGGCGGGTGGAGGCGAGCAGCACCGGAGAACGCCGGGCCGCTCCGCGGAAATCGGGTTTCCTGACGTTCCTGCTGGCCATGGTCGTGGTGGCGGGGCTGCTGGCGCTGATCGGATGGCAGGCTGCTCCATGGCTACTGAAACAGACCGCTCACAACTCCGATACGGACGCACCCAAGCCTGCCACGACTCCCCCGTCCGACCCAGCCGGCACCACGCCGGCGAACCCGCCCACAACCGCTGAGACGAAGCCGCCGGAAACGCCCCCCACCGAGTCGAAACCCGTGGAGGGCAAGCCGGCGGACACCAACGCCGAAACCAAGCCGAGTCCCATGCCACCCACAACTCCGGTGGTCGACGCGAAACCGCCGGACACCAAACCAGCAGAACCCGAGAAGGACCCGGGCACGAAGCGAACGCCATCGCGGCGGGCCCTGCAAGCGGTGACGATCATCAGCAGTCCCGGAGGGGCAACCGCAGTCATGGATGGAAAGCCTGAAACCGGCTGTACCACGCCATGCTCCATCGATGCCGGGCCTGGCCGCCACACCATCTCGCTCAATCTGGCCGGGTACCAACTGGAGCGCCGCGAAGTGGACGTGGGTTCCAGTCCCCAGGAGATGCCGGCGGTGGTCTTGCACCCTTATGGCGGAACCGTGTGGCTCACCAGCGTGCCATCGGGCGCGACCGTCCTGGTAAACGGAAAGAAGATCGCGCAGGTCACACCGGCGCAAATCCCATTGGCGCCGGGCACCTATAAGATCACGGTGGAAAAGGACGGGCGAGAGGCCACCCGGTCCGTACAGGTCGGCACCGGGATCGTCTACCTCAAGCTTCTTTTTGAGGAGTGAGGATGGTGAGGCCGTGCGCGGGATGGGAAATGGGCGCGGGCGACGTCCAGTTGCGGCGTTCGACAATGGTGCGGGGCTCGTAAGTCTGCCCGTTCGCCAGCCGCCGTTCTTCCCGCCTGGTGGACCATAACATCACCGGCCCCAGCACACTCGTCAGCAGCCGGCTGAACAGGCCGAACTCGCGGCCTACCTCCTGACGCAGCTCCCGGATCTTCTCGCTTACCGCTGGGTTAGTTGGGCGGAGGTGTTTTTCCATGGCCCACAGGGCTGCGGCATATCCGTCGCGCAGGGAGCGGGCTTCGCGGGCGAAGCGGGCGCGCACGCGCGGATCGGCGTCGTCCTTATAGCGGCGCCAGCCCTCCAACGTGGTCCGGCAGATACGGTAGATGCTGGGACCGTTACGCTCAAAGTCGCGGCGAAATGCCCCATCCAGCAGCACCTTGGAATCCTCGCGCGAGATCGCGGCGTGCCGGAAATTGAACTGGTGCTGACCGTGGATGTCGGCCAGGTTGACATCCTTCAGCATGCGGCCCTGTTCCGTCATCTCGAAAAACAGCGGCGTGCCGGGCACCGGCGTGTAGAGCATGAACTGGTGGAAGTCGGTGTCGTGGGCCACGGCGTGCTCGATCTCGTCGTGGATGTTCTCCGGGGTATGGTGTTCCAGCCCGACGATCGTGGAGCCCAACAGCTTGATGCCATGCCGGCGCAGTTCGGCGGTGAGCTGCAGCGTGTCCGCGCCCTTCAGCTTGGTGTAGGCCGACCGCGGGGATTCGAGGCCCATCCAGATCCACGAGATCCCCAGCTCCACCAATTCCCGCATGGAATACTGGCTGATGGCGTTGGCGGATGAGAAGACGTACAGGGACCAGGGCTTGTTGGCGGCCTTCATGCAGTCGAGCAGTTGCATCGCCCGCCGCTTGTGCAGCAGGAAATTCTCGTCCATGACGAAGAACGACTTCGCCCCGAGCTTCGATTCCATCTCGGCCATCACCGCGAAGAGCTCCGCGCCGGTATCGTAGAAGTTCAGAAACTTGCCCTTGCCGCCAAAGAACGCCGAGGTGGTGCAGAAATTGCAACCCATGGGGCATCCGACCGACGGAATGATGGTGGCGGCAACAGTTCCCTTGGTCTGCGGCAGCTTTATCCCGAGCGTACGGGCGTCGAAACCCGACACGATTTCGGGATGGCGGATGGGCGCAGTGTCGTCTTCGCCGAGGTAGCGGCGCATCCAGGAAATGCCGTCCCCGCGCACGAAGTGGTCGGCATCGACCAGGCTTTCGATGCCGGGAGTGGCCGTCACATGCCCGCCCACAACGATCGCGGTCTTGGGAGACAGGCGGCGCACCATGCGGCACATCTCCGCCACTTTGCCGACGTTCACGATGATGGAAGTGATGCCGACCACGTCGTAATCGTTGGCCAGCAGTTCGGCTTCGAAGGCCTCGCGGGTGGGGAAATCGAGGACCGTGGTGGGGGCCGAGATATTCTGCTGAATCATCAGAATGCCCCACGACCGGTGGAACATGCGGAGCGAGAATGGCCCCTGTTCGCGGGTCACCTGGTTGTGGTACAGCTCCATGGGGTTGATCTTGCGGCTGCCGAATTCGTCGTCCTGGGCATAAGGGCCGAAGACGGAGCTGAGCAGAATACGGGCCTGAGCGCCTTTGGGATGTAGGGGCATTTTGAGACTTTCAGTGCTGAAACTATTGTATTTCGGATGGCGCGCGGAGGAGCCCGTTGGTTTGTAATATCTTTGTAAGTTCTTGGGGGGCGGGGTGCGGCTATTGACGAAAGATATCGTCGCGGGTCAATTCCAGGCGAGGGTTGCTGGTGGCAATTATGTCGCCCCGAACTTCGCTCAGGGTGCCGCCCGAGTAGATCGACATCTTGCCAAGCCGGGGATCGATCAGCCAGATGTGGGCCACGCCCTTTCGGTCGTACTCTTCGAGTTTCTCCAGCGTCTCGCTCGTGCGGTCGTCGTCGGACAGGATCTCGACCGCCAGGAAGGCTGCGTCCAAGAGGTATCTCGTCTTGGGGAGCGCCAGCATCACGCAGACGTCGGGAAGGCGGTAGCGGGTGCTTCGCGTCTGGGATCGCAGCCCCGGAACCGCATAAACACCTCGATACCGCGCGGTCAAGGCAAAGAGAATGTTGCTCTGAACCGAACTGTGCGGCCAGTCTCCGATATGGCGCTCCACCAGAACGCCATCCACGTATTCAACGTCCGGATCGTAGGAGGTACTCAAATACTCCTCCAGTGGGATCAACGTCTCGGGATCCATGTCCACACGATATCATTCCCGCCGAGGATGAGGCGCTCCACCCGCTGGCAAGGACCGCCGNNGGTGACGCACTAACGCCTGGTACCGCATTCGGGGCGCAGTGTTGGGATATGGCCCGGGAAGTACTAGGATCAAGGAGAGGAGCGAGACGATGGCTGTCAGCATCAAACCGGATTCCGCCCAGATCAAGATAACCGCGCGCCCGCATGTGAACACGCCGGCGATCAGCGGCACCAGCATGTCGTATACGGGCACACCGATTCAAGCCACCGGCGAGGTGACCCTGCTAGGCGCGCCGGGCGATTCCGCCAGTGGATGGACCGTCGGGTTCGTGCAGGTCCAGTGGATTGAGACGAACTGGTGCTACTATCGCGGCCAGACCGCGAATGACGGCAGCATCTTCATCCAGCGGGCCCGGCCGCCCGCACGTCCGAACCAGGCGTGCTGCGACTGCGTCAACGGGAGCCCGCCCGGCAAGCTCTTTTACAGCACCATACCCGCGCATGGCGAAATCGCGACGGGCACGGGGGGAGCCATATTTCCGCTGAAGCTGACAGTCTCGCACTTCGACCAGCCTGCCGATACGGTCAACCTGGTGGAAACCAATTCGCTCAAGGGAAAGCCGAATTTCCTGGCCGAATCGCAAATGGAATTCCATTTCTGTACGATCCTCAGCGTGCGCGACCCGGCCGGCAAGTTTCATCATCTGCTCTCCTTCTATTGGAACGTCCACTGGCAGGCCACCTTTCATCCCACGAGTTTCACGAATCCGCCCGCGGGCTTCAATATCCAGGTAGTTCCTGCTGGCAGCAGCGCGAACGTGGGGCACCTCATCAAAGGCACACCCACCGACCGGCGCTTCGTTGGCATACTCAACTCAACGCCCACCCAAAGCTGCAATCAGGTGGCCGCCGCCGAGGTTACCGGCCCGAATCGTCATGAGGCCCCGATATGGCAGAATTTCGACGTACGCAGGGCATGAAGGCGAGGTGCGTGGCGGTCTGGGTCGTTCCCGTATTGTTGGGGGCAGTGTCGTGCGCCAGTTCACCGGTGGAGCACGCTTCCGCGCCCCCGCCCGAGGAGGTCTCCGTGGTGGTTCGTAATCTTTCCCTGCCAGGCGCGTTTGAAGTGGAGAACCTGGGACCCGATATCGAATTGGCCTGGGCGGTAACTGTTCAGCGTCACTCGAAGAGTGAGTGGAGCGATGAGGTTACCGACCTCACGCTCATCGAGAAATGCGGGCAGACGCCGCCCGCCCATTGTGTTCCTCTGGCGCACGGCGCCAGGCTGCGCCCCGTGCGTTGGAACGGACTGACCTGCGGATCTCAGTGCGCGGCCACGTGCCGGGCGAACGTCTATCTGGGGCCGGGAGAGTTTCGCTTCGTAGTGTCCTCGTGCGACGGGAAGCATAAGTTCCCGGGCCCGGCTTTCGAGATGCCGCCGCACGACCAATGGAAGTAAGCGGACAGATAACGCTTTCCCAGACGGCGCCTCACGCAGCCGTTGTCTTCGCTGCTTCCGGTACCTTCTGTCCGTGCAACTTCCGGAAGCCCACCACCCCGATGATCGCCAGCATGGCCGCGCTTCCAAAATAGAGATTGCGAATGCCGGCTTGCTGCGCCACCGGCTCCGCCACGAACATTGCCAGCACTTGTGAGATAGCGAGCAAGAGTTGCTGAGCGGCGAGACGGCTGAAATCAAGACAGAAATCGTCACCCTGTTTCGCGGCCTACGGTGAGCATTCGCCGACGGTGACTTTACCGCACGCTCGTCGTCATTGACGACCTATGTCCCGTCGTCGTCTCCCAGTAGTCCATCCACTTTTCGCGAATCCCGTTCGTCCGCTGAATCAGTTCCTTGCTCGGCTTAGCTCCATGCTCCACGATCACCACCATTCCGGTGTTGAACTTCTTCTGCGACTGGTCGACGGGCGGCAGGCGTGGGCCCTCCACGGCAATCACGTCCTGAATCGTCACCTTGGTCCTGTCTGCCTTAAAGATCGGGTGGCCGTTGGCCTCCCTCCCCGCGGCCACCAGGTTTCTCAGGATGAAGAAGTCGGGTACTTCGGCCGCGGTGATCATTCCCATCAGGTAGAGATCCAGATAGGACCACCCCGTCGCTGGAACGTAATAGTCGTCGTCAAGCTGGGTGTAAGTGCCATCGAAATTGTCCTGCCAGACGCCGCCTCCCATGGCCGACGCTTCGGTGGGCCGCTGATAGGGAAAGGCCACGGGAGCCTGCAGGCCCCTGGCCCAGTGAGTGGGACCCAGCACGATCGTCTCGCCATTCACCTTGGCCGAGACAAACGCCGACCAGCGGTGGCCCATCTCGTGCCCAATCTGTGACATCGCCAGATTGTACGCGGTCATCCTTTGGTCGGGCGAGCGCTCCCCGAGTTGCCGATCGTAGAACGCAACGTCGTGGCCATTGTCAGACGTAGTGCCGTCAGGCGGCCGCTCCTGCATCTGGTTGGAGCCGGCGTATACCGGCTGTATGAACTGCCACTGGAACCGGCCGCTGCTGCAGTAACTCTCCAGGCCCCTCTGCGTCTGTCCGATCCCGGTCACATTTCCGCCCAGCGGGCCGTTGCTGGGCGTCCCTGCCTCCTGATTGTCCACACGGAAGTCGGAGTAATATGCCAGAAAAGCGAACTTATCGCCCAGCGCCTTGATCACCGTGCAAGTCAGATCTCTCGGATTGGGCAGCGCCAGGTAATGGAATGACTCGTAGGCGGCCGGGAACGGACCGTCCTCGCGCTTGACGGAGGACAGGTCCAACTCGGGACCGCGGATCCCGGAGAGTGTCACTGCGCGAGGGAGTATCTGGGCTACCGTGTCGGCCGGGGTTCCGACAGTTTGAACCTCGGCGTAAACGGCGACTTGCTCCATCCCCTTCAACGCCGCGGGCAGAGTGCCCTGAATCGAGATGGTGTTTCCCTCTACCTTCACGCCTGGCGAGACGCCCGGGCCCGTCGCCATGTATCGGGATGCCCCGCCTCCACGTCCGCCCCGCCCGCCCGGAGCCACGCCCCGGATGGTCCAGACCGCGTCTGGCTGGGCGCTGTCGATGCGGGTGGCCAGTGGCTTGTGACCATCGAAACTGACTCGGTAGACGAGGCCCGCCAGGGCCGGATCGCCCTCCTTCAGCACCGGTCCGCGAGTCTCGAAGGTCACCTTAAGGAAGAGGCCGTCGACGGCCGCCACCCGCAGATTCCGGATATCGAGATGGGGGGTGATCGCGGGATGCTCCTCGCCCGCGAGCGTTGCCAGCACGCGTTCGGCGCCCGCCGTGACCATGGGGTAGATGCCGACGATTGCGTCCTTGGCCGCCACCTGATCGTACGACATGGTGATCGACCCATCGCGCGCCAGCACCGCCTGGAAGCGGTTGATCGTCTTCACCCAGGTGAAGTCCTGGATGCCGCCCACCGGCTCGGTCAGATCCCAGGTGATGACTACCCGATCATCGAGTTCCTTGACATAGCGGCTTCCCGACATCCGCGGCTTCAGGAAAACGCAGATCGCCGGGACGGTGTTGATCAGGGTGCGCCCCGCTTCCGCCAGTTGGTCGAATCGGCCGATCGTCACTCCTCCGCCGCGGCCGCCCCGGCCTGCGCCCGCCTGGGCCGCGCCGAAGGCGATCGAACCGGTTACGCCCACGGAGAGTGAATCCCAGCTCTTGCCGGAAAAGGGAAACGCGAAGTTACGCAGGGTCACCTGCGATCCGGTGAGCGGGGCGCCGAACTCGGGGTCCCACTCGAGCGCCACGTTCTCTATGCGGTAGCCCGGCCCGTCGGGAGTGAAGCGCAGTGTGTGCCGGACGAGATCGAAGAGGTTGGCCTTCCCCAGCGCACCTTCGTCCAGCGTCATGACGATGAGGTCTCCCTGGGTGGAAATCTTGCCGATGGGGTGGCCCGGCTCCTGGCGCCCTTGGGCATAAGCCAAAGCGTGGAGAAGCAGAATCCCACCTGCGATCCGGAATACTCGATTCCGGAATAGCCGGCCTTCAGCCGGCAGACAGGCGAAACCGCCTGTCCCACCAGGGGAGCCAGTAGCGGCCAGAGGGCTGCGCCAAAAGTGGCCAATCTCCGGGATCCGGAATCCTCGGTTCCCGAATAATCGGCTGCAACGGTTCACGGTATCTCCCTTGGTTGCCCTGCGTCTCAATCCGGTAACTCGCCCTGCTGCGGTTCGGGCAGCCAGAAGCTGGCGCAGAACCCGCCCGCATACACCAGCAGCGCCACCGCGCTGGCGGCGTATGCCAGTTGCGTGGAAGCGCCTCCCGGCATCACGTTGGACAATTGCGTGGTCAGCAGCGCCGCCGAGGTGCCGATCATCCGGCCGCCGATGTTCGCCGCAAAGCTCTCGCCGGTGCCCCGCAGATAGGTCGGGTAGACACGCGGCAGGTAGTTGCCCCAGAAGCTGAATTGCGCCACCGTCAGCAGGCCGGCCACGAAAATCCCGATCTGCGTCATGCCCAGGCTGTGCGTCGCCGGATAGAAGAAGACGAAGGGCACGATGAAGAGCCCGGGGATCTGGAAGACCCGCAGCAGCTTGCGGCGGCTGAGGATTCGAACGGCCAGAATGGCCAGGATCACACGGCCCACCAGGCCGCCCATCTCCTGCAGGAACTGGACTTGGCTGACGGCCTGTTCCTGCGCGGCGCGGGCCAGGTGCGCTACTTCGGGCAGCCCGGGAACGATGCGCGGGATGTGCTGGATCGCGCCAAAGGCCGCGCCGTAGCTGCACGCGAACATGAGGGCTGTGATCCACGTAGTCTTTCGGTACGCCGGGCGGAAGAGCTCGGAGAAGCTCGGACGCTTGAGGGTGCCCTGCATTTTCTTCTCGCGCCAGACGGGCGACTCGGGCAGGAATGGGCGCACCACCATCAGCGGAATCGCCGGCAGAACGCCGGAGATGAGCGTATAGCGCCAGGCTTCGTGGCCGCCGTGAATCGCCGGGTAGGAGTGGCCATACGTCACCGCGAGGTAGTAGGCACCGCTGATCAACAGGCCGCCGACGGAGGAAAACGCCTGCGTGTAGCCCAGCACGTTCTCGCGCTGCTTGGGATGAGGAAAGAGCTCCGCGAGCCACGCCACCGCCGCGACGAACTCCACGCACACGCCGATGAAGGTGGTACATCGCAAGACCAGAAGCTGAGTCACGGACGTGGCATAGCCGGCGCCCACCGCCGAGATGGCGTAGATCAGAATGCTCCAGACCAGCACGCGACGCCGTCCCAGCCGGTCCGTGAGGTAGCCGCCCAACAGGCCGAAGATGCCGCCCGCGACGGCCGGGATGTAGAACAACAGGCCCACCCACAGATTGAACTCGGGCGTTCCCGGCTTGATCTTGGACATCTCCATGAGCGCCGGCCGGACGATCAGCGGCAGGACCAGCAACGCATAGGTGTCGAAAGCGAACCCGATGGAGGCGATGACACAGATGAGCCATTGCAGTCCGGTGAGGCGGGGCGCGATCTCAGTGGGTCTGGACGGGGCCATTTCCGAAAGTTCCCTCCGTGCGATTTCCTGGGTAGTATGGCACAGTGTACGGAGGATTTGCAGACCAAAAAACTGCTAGAATCTGGAGAAACAATGCAACAGAGCGCAGCGGCAACTAAATTCGTGGCACACAAGGCAGGGGGGAAACGTTCGATGGTCTGGATGATCTTTACCGTGGGGGCAGTGCTCTCGTGGGGCGTGTACGGCGCCGCGCTGGGCAAAGGAACGGCGCTGCTGCACAATCCGCTGAAAGCCCTCCTGTGCGTTGGCGGGGCTTATTTCCTGATCGGCGTACTGGCGCCGGTACTGGCGTTATCGGGACAGGGCGGCGTCACCGGGTTCAACATGCCGGGCACCATCTGGGCCAGTGTTGGCGGCGCGTTGGGGGCCATTGGAGCGGTGTGCATCATCTGGGCATTCCGCAATGGCGGATTGCCGAACTACGTGATGCCGCTGGTATTCGGCGGTGCTCCCGTCATCAATGTGCTGGTGACGATGGCTATACAGCCCCCCAAAAATGCGCCCAGCCCGATGCTCTATCTGGGCTTCCTGCTGGTAGTGTCGGGAGCGGGAATGGTGCTGTACTACAAGCCGTCGTAGGAGCCTGAGGCGAGAGAACGAAGGACGCGGAGACGCGGTGGCGCNNCGTTCTCTCTTTCTTTCTTGTTTGTTTTCTCTCCTGTTTCTTCTTCTCCGCGTGTTGCTCCGCGCCACCGCGTCTCCGCGTCCAGGAAATCCTCCGTTACCTCTGTCCGATCCCATAGAGTTGGTGCTGCGTGCGCACGATCAACAGGCCGCCAGAGATAGCGGGCGTTGCCATGATCGGCTCGTCCATGGCGTTGGTCTTCATCAGCTCGAAGTGCTCGCCGGCGTTGACCACCACGACGTCGCCATCCTCACTCGAAAGGTAGATCTTTCCATCCGAGGCCACCGGGGAGGCGCTGAAGCCCGACCCCTGATGCGGGATCCGCTCGCGATAGATCTCGCGCCCCGTCTTGAGGTCGTAGCAGTCGAAGATTCCAGCATTGCCGAGGACGTACAGCAGCCCGCGATAGACCAGCGGAGTGGGCATGTATGGCCCGCGCTGCGTCTTCGACCAAGCCACCGACTGGCCCTCTTTGCGATCGCCGGGAAGCGTGATGTCACCGGAGGCACCGGCGTGGATCGCGAAGATGGGCGCCTCGGGGCGCCGTCCGCTGGCCACCACGATCAGGTCGCCCGAGTAGATCGGAGTGGGCGCGGTGATCTTGGAACTGCCGCCCAGCCGCCAAAGCTCCTTTCCGGTCATTGGATCGTACCCGCGGATGAAATTCGACGCGTTGGTGACCAGTTCGGTACGCGCCTTGCCTGGGTAGATCGTTGGTGTGCCCCATGAGGGCAGCTCCTCCCGCTCGGTTTTCCACACGGTCTTCCCGGTCTTACGGTCCAGAGCGGTCAGAAATGAGCCCTTTTGTTGGTCGCATTGCACGATCACCAGGTCGCGGTAGAGAATCGGCGAACTGGCCGTGCCCCATTCGTACTCGGGCAGATCGTAGGCGCCGACATCGAACCGGCCGAGGTCGCGGGTCCAGAGCGGCTTGCCGTCGAGGTCGTAGGCGTACAGGCCTTGCGAGCCGAAGAAGGCCACTACCACCTCGCCATCCGTGGCCGGCGTGGCGTTGGCGTAGGTGGCTTTCATATGGCGCTTCTCTTTAGGGACGCCCTGGTACGCCAGGCGTTCCCAAAGCACCGCGCCGGTTTTCCTGTTCAGGCAAAAGAGCTTCCACTGCTGCACGCTGCGGTCGTCGGAGGCGTCGCCTTCGCCATAGAGTCCCCGCTTGAACCCGGCGTCCGGCCGGCTGCTGATCGCCGTGACGACGAAGATGCGGTCGCCCCACACGATCGGGCTGGAGTGCGCCAGGCCAGGAATGGGCGTCTTCCAGGCGATGTTGGTTCCCTTGGAAACGTCCCAGGCCACGGGCAGCTTCTGGCCGTCGGCGACACCCGATGCATTGGGTCCCCGAAACGAGGGCCAGTCTTGCCCGGAAAGGGTACACACAAACAGAAGGGCGGCCAATCGGGCTCTGTACATGCGCCGTAGTATACCAGCCGATCGCCGGCTGGTGCGCATTCGTACTTACCGCGCTGGAAAATGAGATCAGCGAATCGCCATGTCGTCCGTCTTATGAGGGGGGAGCCACACCATGATTCGGACAATCGGCGGTATGAGTGTGATCGTCTGGATGGCATCGGCGGCATTCGGCCAATCCACGCAACCGGCTCGGGCCTTTGAGGTGGCGTCGGTCCGACCTCATGACGGACCAGTGCATAGCATGGGCGTTTCGACCACCGGCCAACGGTTGAACGGGACGGATTTTGTGCGGGGTCTCATTATGTGGGCATGTGGTGGACAGGACGGGGCTTACGGGGACTTACGACGTCAAGATTACTTACACGCCCGATATCCGGTCCAATCGCACCGCTGAGCCCGATCCCAACGACATCAGCATCTTCACCGCAGTTCAGGAGCAGCTCGGCCTCAAACTGGAGCCGCAAAAGGCGATGATCGAGATCCTGGTGGTGGACCACGTAGAGAAGCCGTCCGAGAACTAGCGCCCGTAGGGTATGCTTTAGCTTGCCCAACCGAGGTTTGCCCAATCGTGCNNCCACCTCGCGAATGTGATATCCTCCCCTATATTCGAGCCAAAAACCATGGAAAGAAAGAAAGCATCCGATTTCCCACAAGAGTTGTTGGACCTGCTGGACCGCTACGTGCACGGCCACATCGACCGCCGCGGATTCCTGGAGGGCGCGCAGAAGTTCGCGGTCGGCGGTCTCACAGCGATCGCCCTCTTTGAAAGCCTTCGCCCGAACTACGCCTGGGCTCAGCAGGTTCCCAAAGACGACAAGCGGATCAAGACCGAGTCCGCCACCGTACCCTCGCCGGACGGCAATGGCAGCATACGCGGGTACCTGGTCCATCCCGCGAACGCGAGTGGAAAAGTGCCAGGCGTCCTGGTGGTGCATGAGAATCGCGGCCTGAATCCGTATATCGAGGACGTGGCGCGGCGTTTAGGGACCGAAGGCTTCATGGCTTTCGCGCCGGACGGGCTGACCAGCGTGGGCGGCTACCAGGACAACGACGAGAAGGGCGCCCAACTCTTCCAACAGGTGAACCAGCCCAAGATGACCGAGGATTTTGTGGCGGCCGCCAAGTGGCTCAAGGCGCGCTCCGACTGCACCGGCAAAATCGGCGTAGTGGGCTTCTGCTACGGCGGCGGAATCGCCAACAAGCTGGCCGTACGACTGGGCTCGGATCTGGCAGCGGCCGTACCTTTCTATGGGGCACAGCCGCCGGCCGCGGATGTCGCCAAGATCAAAGCGCCGCTGCTGCTGCAGTATGCCTCCCTGGACGCGCGGATCACTGGCGCTTGGCCGGCCTACGAAGAAGCCCTGAAGGCAAACAACGTGACCTACACCGGCTACGTCTATGAGGGCGCGAACCACGGTTTCCACAACGACACAACCCCTCGTTACGACGAGGCGAACGCCAAGCTGGCCTGGAAGCGCACAATCGAGTTCTTCAATAAGTACCTGAAAGGGTAGCGAGCGACCCACCCGACCAGAAACACATCACCCGGCCGCCGCTTCCTGACGGTCGCGGCTCGGTAACTCCACGTTGAATCAGCAACAGCCGCGACCGTGAGGGAGCGGTGGCTGCGGTTGAAGCGCGAAATCCCCAAAACCGATACGCACCCGCGGATAGCGGAGCGGCGCATCCAGGGGACTCTCTGCGGTAGAATCGCGGGATAACCGAAAGCGGACTAACCATGAGATTCCTACTTGTGTTCCTGGCCTTCACCGCGGCCCAGGCCGCGGATTATCAGCTCAAAGCCACGCCCAGCACCGTGGCCTGGGGCTATTATTGGTACAACGCCAAGCCGGTCCTTCGCATCAAGTCCGGCGATACGGTCGAGATCCAGACCATGACCACTAGCAGCCCGACCTCGCTGGCCAACGCCGGTGTCAAACCTGACGACATCCAGCCCGAGCTCAAGGCCATCTACGCCGAGGTCAAAGACAAGGGCCCGGGCGGCCACATCCTCACCGGTCCCATATTCATTGAAGGCGCGGAACCCGGCGACGTCCTCGAAGTCCGCATTCAGAAGATCCAGCTCTCCACCCCCTACGCCTCCAACGGCTTCAGCCCGCAGCGGGGCGTCCTGCCGCCGACGGATTTCGAGAGGGGCCGCACCAAGATCATTCCGCTCGACATCGCCCGCAACGTGGCCAAATTCGCGGACAATATCGAGATTCCGCTGCATCCGTTTTTCGGGAGCATGGGAGTGGCGCCCGATGAAGCCAAGGGTCGGGTCAATAGCGCGCCGCCCGGAGATCACGCTGGGAACATCGATAATAAGGACCTGGTGGTGGGCACCAAGCTCTTCATCCCCGTCCACGCTCCCGGCGCGCTCTTCGAAGTCGGAGACGGACATGCGGGGCAGGGGAACGGCGAGGTCGATATCACGGCGATGGAGACTTCCCTCGTGGGCACCTTCCAGTTTGTGGTGCGCAAAGACATGCACCTGAAGTGGCCGCGCGCCGAAACTCCCACTCACTGGATCGCCATGGGGCTCGACCCCGATCTCACCCAGGCCCTCATCCTCGCCGTGCGGGAAACCATCGATTTTCTGGTCACCGAAAAACATCTCTCGCGCGAGGATGCCTACGCGCTGGCCAGCGTGGCCATCGACTTCAATGTCACCCAGGCGGTCGACGGCACCAAAGGCATCCACGCGATGATCCCCAAGAGCATTTTCAAGTAACGGAGCCCATTTTCAAGTAACGGAGCCCTCGACATGAAGAACCTCTTATGGCTGGCCTTGCCGGCATGCCTGCTCTGCGCGGGATGGTTGGCGGGCCAGGAGCAGCCCAATCCGAAGACGCTCATTCCCCCGGCGACCATTCAGAGCATGGTCGACGAAGTGAGCGGCACCCTTGCCTATCAGCACATTCTCGATCTCGCAGGGTATGAGCACGACCGGCTCGAAGAGGAGTATCAATCCACCTACCGCGAGGCCGCCTACATCGAGAAGATGGCCAAACAATACGGCCTGGAAGACGTGCACATCGAGCGCTTCAAGCTGCCCAACAAGACCTGGGACGGCGAGGTCGGCGAACTCTGGTTGGTGACTCCCGAGAAGCGCCTGATCCTGAGCTATCGCGACATCGCGGCCGCGCTGGCCACCGGCAGTAAGTCGGCGGACGTCACGGCGGAGTTGGTATACGTCGGACGCGGCGACAAAGAGAGCGACTACACGGGCAAGAATGTGGCCGGCAAATTGGTACTGAGCAGCGGTTCCGTCGGCACGATTCACAATCTGGCAGTGAGGAATCATGACGCGGCGGGCGTTCTCTCGTTCAACGACCCGACCGGAAAGCCCATCGACCGGCCCGACCAGATCGCCTGGAACGGCATCGGCGGACGCGGCGGCGCGGGCGGCGGGGCCACTACTTTCGGCTTCAACCTGTCGCACCGCATCGGCATGGAACTAGTTGCCATGCTCGAACGCGGCGAAAAGGTCACCATCCACGCCATCGTGAAGACCACCGAATACGATACCGACATGCAGGTGCCCACGGCCGTCATCAAGGGCGACGGCTCCTCGCAGCAGGAGATCGCGATCACCGGCCATCTGTTCGAAGGGATCGCCAAGCAAGGCGCCATGGACGACGCTTCGGGCAGCGCCGCGGCACTCGAAGTGGGCCGCGCCTGGGTCAAGCTGATTCACGATGGAGTGCTGCCGCGCCCCAAGCGCACCGTCCGGTTCCTGTGGATCCCTGAAATTCAAGGCACCCGCGCGTATCTCGACCGTTTCCCGGAAGAGACCAAACGCATGGTAGCGGCCATTTCCATGGACATGGTGGGAGAGGACGTCACCAAGAATCGCAACAGTCTGCACCTGTTCCGGACGCCCTACTCGGTCAACAGCTTCCTGAACGAGGTGACCCAGCAGTTCTTCGAATACGTGGGCGATACCAACCGGGAGAAGGTGCAGAACCGCGGGATTGCCTACGCCTATCGTAGCCCGATTCTGGACCCCCAAGGCACGCGTGACCAGTTCTACTACAACATCGAGAAGCATTACGGCTCATCCGATCACACGGTGTTCCTGGGTGCCGGCATTCCGGGCGTGCTCTTCAACAACTGGCCGGACATCGCCTACCACACCAGCGAGGACCGTCCCTTCAACGGGGATCCCACGCAGATGAAGCGAGTCCTGTTCATCGCCTTGGCCGCCGAACATATCATCGCCAGCGCCAATGGACCGGCCTCCGTGCGCATCGCGGAACTGACCGCCGGGTACGGCGCGGAACGAGCTGCCACGGAATTGCGCCTGGCTCTCCAACTGGTGGGCGACGCAGGCAAAAACGATGCCGCCGGAGCGCTGCACGAGGCGCTCAGCCTGGTCCATCAGGCGTACTGGCGCGAGGGCGAGGCGATCCGTTCTGCCAAGGTCCTGGCGGAGACTGACGATCGCGCCAAGACAGAGATCGAGAGCATCGCCAAGAACTTCGTGGAGACTGGCGAGCCCGCCGACACCGCCCGGCTGAAGAACTATTCCAGGCTGGTGGCGGGCGGCGAGGTGACCTGGAAGCCGGCCGCCACGGACGAAGAGTCCGCCAGGTTGATCCCCGTACGCAAGCCGATGCCGGCCGCGGCCGACGGCGGTGGCGCCGGACGTGGCGGCGGTGGTGGTGGCGCCCGCGGCGGTGGAGGGGGACGGGGTGGCGCAGGCGCCGCGCTGGCCGGTTTCTACGCCCAGGAAGCTCGCCAGTTTGCCGACGGAAAACGCTCGGTGATGGAGATTCGCGACGCCATCAGCGCGGAGTTCGGCCCGGTGGATTCCGGCAAAGTCCTGGAGTTCTTCAAAGCTCAGGCCGGGGCTTTCGATCTGAAGCCGAAATAACCGCACGCGCGATTCCTATTCCATGAAGACTAAAGCGAAACGTCCGGCCGCGACAGGGCTCCTGCTGATCGCGATCTTCAAGCTGGTGAAGGGGCTTCTGTTGGTGGCGGTCGGTGTCGGAGCGTTGAAGATGCTCCACCGGGACCTCGCTGCTGCCGTTACCCACTGGGTCGATATCCTGAGGGTAGATCCCGACAACCGTTTCATTCACCGGCTCGTGGAGAAGGCCTTCTCAGTGAGTCCGCGGCAACTCAAGGAACTCAGCGCCGGGACCTTCTTCTACGCGTCGTTACTGCTTACCGAGGGCATTGGGTTGCTGCTGCGGAAGCACTGGGCGGAATACTTCACGGTGATCACGACCACCGCGCTCCTTCCGCTCGAAATCTATGAACTGACCCGCCGCTTCACGTTCACCAGAGTTGGCGTGCTCGCGTTGAATGTCGCCATCGTCTGGTATCTGGTGCGAAGACTGCGCCGCCAGTAGGACAGGCCTCCTGGCCTGTCACTTGCTTGAGCGCTGTGCTTAAACGCTGCAAAACGGGCGTGGCCAGAGTCGAACCTCCTCATCCGACCAAACTCAACTTCTCCAGCGTCTCCAGCAGATCCTGGGCACGGACCGGCTTCGAAATGTAGCTGTCCATCCCGCAGTCCAGGCATTTTTCACGGTCGCCCTTCATGGCATGAGCGGTCATCGCGACGATGGGGATGTGTTGCCCGCTCGCCCGCTCGCCCCGTCGAATTTCCGCGGTGGCCTCGTAGCCGGTCATTTGCGGCATCTGAACGTCCATCAGGATAATGTCGAAGCGCTCCTTGCTCCAAGCCTCGATCGCTTGCCTCCCGTTGGCGGTCACCGTCACCAGGTGCCCCTGCTTTTCCAGAATTCTCAGAACCAGCTTCTGGTTCACCAGGTTGTCTTCGGCCAACAGGACGCGGCTCGCCTGAAAAGGGTGGTGACCAAGAGTGACACCACTCGGACGCTCGCCGGTGGGCCGCTCCTGGGCCGGGTCGCGGATGCCCTCCACACCAATCGTAAAACGGAAACAACTACCTTCCCCGACGCGGCTGTCGACCGAGATAGCTCCGCCCATCATGGCTACCAGCCGCGAGGAAATGGTCAGACCGAGACCGGTTCCGCCAAACCGCCGCGTCATCGAGCCGTCCGCCTGGGAGAACGCTTCGAAGATGCTTTTTTGCTTTTCCAGCGGAATTCCCATCCCGGTATCGTGGACGGCGAACTCCAGCACAAATCGTCCCTCCGCGGAGGATTGGACGGATACCTCGACCCAGACCCGGCCCCGTTCGGTGAACTTGATCGCATTCCCGACCAGATTAATCAGGATTTGCCGCAGACGAATCGGGTCGCCTACAACATTCCTGGGCACCTCCGGCCCGATGTCAAAGTGTAAATCCAGTCCCTTCGGCTGCGCCCGGAGTTCCAGCAGCCGCATCGTCTCTGCCACGCAGTCCCGGGGGCTGAAGGCGATCACTTCCAGGTCGAGCTTGCCGGCTTCGATCTTGGAGAAGTCGAGGATGTCGTTGATGATGGTCAACAGCGCATCGGCGGAACTTTTCACAACGTTCAGGTATTCGGCCTGGTCCTTGGAGAGTTCCGTATCCAGGGCTAACTCGGTCATGCCCAGGATGCCATTCATGGGAGTGCGGATCTCATGGCTCATGTTGGCCAGGAATTCGCTTTTCGCGCGGCTCCCCTCTTCTGCCTTGTTCTTAGCTTCGGTGAGTTGGGCATTGACCAGCCGGAGTTCGGAGGTGCGCGCCAACACCTCGTCTTCCAGACTCTCCCTGTGGCGCTCGAGGTCATGGTCCCGCCGCTGGATCTCGGAGAGCATCTCGTTGAACCCGTCGATCAGCGTCCCCAGTTCGTCGTCGGTCTGTTTATGGGCGCGGATTCCATAGTTCTTCAGCATCGTCACCGCCTTGGCCGTTTGCACCAGGTGAATGACCGGCTCGGAAATCAGGCTCTGAAGCCGGGTGCCGAGCGCAAACGCAAAAACGCCGGCACAAGCCAACAGCCCAAGACTGATACCGACCGAATTAACCAACCTCGCGTGGAGTTCGTGCAGGTCCGATTCCAGACAAATCGAACCCAGTCGCTGGTCCTCCATGACGATAGGCTGGAATACGATCAGGCGGTTAGCTTCAAAGCTGGTTCCGTAGGCGCTCGGAACCTGCGGCGCCCGGGTCTCGACGGCATCGGGGCGCAAATAGCTGGCGAAGACCTTGCCGTCCCCCGAATAGAGAAACCCCGCCACGAGGGCAGGTTGGGTGCTTAGCCCCTTCAGCAAATCCCGGGCCGACTCAAAATCGTTGAAGGTCAGAGCGGCGGTGCTGTTTTGACCAATCATCCGGGCCAGAAGCTCCAGTTCGTCTTTCATGGTGCTGCGGGTAACGAGAAAGGATGATGCCAGCAGCACGCCGCAAACCAGCAGCAGCGCGGCTGTAACCGTCAGCATGATGATGCCCTGGAGCTTTCGCTTGATGGAGAGCCTGTTCAACAACCCTGTCGCGTCCACCATCACTGCCTCCCCTCCCGCACGATTTTCGCGACGCTCAGGAGTTTGGAACTGAGCTTCAATCGAGCCCGATCGGCGGCCTGCGGATTGATTTCAAAGCGCACCTTCTGGTCCACCAGTTCGAAATTGATGATGCCTCCGGCCTGACAGAATCCTGGGATGTCGCTCACGGTCAATGCGCTGACCCCGTGTAGCCGGTCGAGGATCGAACGTACCCGGCTTCTCTCCGATGTGCTGATGAAGACAATGTGGCAACCGGTGGTATCCTCGCCAGGTTTGAAGCGCTTGATCAAAAAGCCTCGGCCGTTGATGGACTTCCCCTTTACAACGTCATCGAGGGAGGCCCCGAAGGGGTCCTGACCCACAACCGCGATACACAAGGGCTCATTGCCGGATTCAGACGGCCATTCGACAAAACTGGCGAACTTGTACAGGAACGCCGCTTTCACCTCATATTCGTTGGCGGTTTGAGCTGGCAGGCTCCCAATCGGCCAAAGCAAGGTCATCAGAACCAGGCCGGCCCAAGGCACAATCCGCGGGAACGCCACCCCATTGGAGGGCGGTCCGTCGTCCGGTGTCTGCCAGCCTAGAACGTCCACGTGATCTTTCCGAAGACACTACGTTGCACTTGTGCCCCGAGGATCTGAAACGTACTGCTGTACTCGAGAAATCGCGGACGGAGCAGATTCTGCGCTACCAGGCTGATTTCGGTGCGTTCGCCCAACCGCCACGCCAGACGGGTATCCAGCCGGGCATGGTTCGGCGCGCCGCCGTCCGGTAGCCGGGCAGTCCAGTAGAGCGTCTGCCCCCACTCTAATCCGGGGCTTACATTGACCGTCGAGCGAACCTGGAACGCGTGCTCGGGACTATCGAGCAGCAGATCCCGGGAGAGTTGATCGGTGGATCCGGGCTCCAGCCCCGGGTTTGTATGCAGCCATGAATATCCCGGGGCGATCCGCCATCGCGAACTGGCGGCCCACGCCACGGAGACCTCTGCTCCGTAGTTCGTTGCCCGGCCCAGGTTGGCGTAGACCAAGGGTATCTCGATCCGTACCGGGAGCGAGGCGGCGTTCACGATTTGCGGCTGGAATTCAATAGTCGACAAGTGCCGGTAAAAGCTCAGGAAGGCGTCCGCATCGAACGAGAGCCGCTTGGTCCATTCCGCCCGATAGCCGACTTCGACGTCACGGAGTTCTTCCGACTGGAAGTGGGGATTACCGTACAGTCGAGTTGTCAACAAAGTATAAGGATCGAGAGGCAACTGCGCCAATTCCACCGACACGCCGGTTTCCTCCCGGGACGGCTGGCGAATGGCCCGCGATGCGGCTGCCCATACGGTATGACGATTGGTGAGAGCCCACGCCATGCGGACGCTCGGCTCATATTCGAACCCGGTGTAGGCGTTGTGCTCGACCTTGGAACCGAGTGTCAACCATAGACTGCCGGTCAGCGCGATCTCATCCTGGAAAAACACGCTGTACAGCCGGTCGGTGCGTAGCGGGGGAGTCAGTTCGATCGCGTATCCAGCCGGCGCACCGGATCGAGTTGCACGGAACCCCGCTCCCCAAACAATGTCATGGCGTTCGCCAACGGCGAAATGGTTCTGAAAATCGAGGTCCAGGGTCTTGGTCAACTCGATCGTTCCCAAGTCGCTACGGCGATAGGTATCGAAATAGCCCCTCACCGAAGTCTCCGATCCACTGGCAGCCGCATGGTTCCAACTCGCGACTAGGTTCCCCCCGGCGGACGCCATGCCTTCCGTGAAGGGCTGGTCGCCTGGAACGGGTTCGAACCAATGGTACCGGGTTTGGCTGCCCTGGTTCGAGAACAGGTCCCCCTCGACCGTCATCGAATCATGCGGCGTTAACGTCCAGTCGCTACGGAAGCCACCCTGCATGCGCGACCAGCCATCCGCGGCGGGCGATCCATCCGGCAATGCGGTGTCCGTGAATCTGGAGTATTTCGCAAACGCCCGGTACGTCCCTGAAGATCCTAAAGTGTCTCCGTATCTCACCATGCTCACCGGCTGAACTCCTGAACCCGCGGTCACTTCAGCCAGGCCGCCCTTGGTGGCCTTCGAGGACTTGGTAATGATGTTGATCACACCGTTCATCGCGTTGGCGCCCCACACCGTGGCTCCCGGTCCCCGAATCACTTCGATTCGTTCGATATCCACCAGAGGCATGTCCAGTTGGTCCCAATAGACCCCCGAGAACCCTGGCGTATAGACCGAACGGCCGTCTACCAGTACCAGCAGCTTACTCGAGTACCGGCTGTTGAAGCCCCGAATCGTGATCGCCCAGGCATTGGCGTCGATTTGCGCCACATCCACTCCCGGCACCATCCTCAACACGTCCGGAAGCGACGCCGCGCCCGACCGCCGGATATCGTCCTGGCTAATGACAAATACGGCCGCAGCCGTCCGCGCCAGCTTCTGTTCCTTCTTGGACACAGAAGTCACCGGCGTATTCAAGAGTTGTTCCAGGCTGGCGTCGGCCAGCCCTCCCTGGGGCCAGGCCAACTGGGGAATGAGGGCGATCAGCCATATCGCCCGGAGCGTGTCGATCATCCGCACATTGCTCTTATCGGCGGTTCCGGACCGGAACGTTAGAGCCGGGAGAAAAGAAGCGGTCCGCCCTTGCGAAGTACGGGTTCACCCGAGTACCCTGACGATTTGGCAGCAAAGTGGCGCAACCAATCGTTCTGGATCAGACCGGCATAGAAGGGGTCTACTCCTTCGTGCTGGAATTCGCCAAAGACGTTCCCGCGTCTGCCTCACCGATTCCCAGCGATGCGCCTTCCATTTTTGAGGCGCTCCAGAAGCAGCTCGGGCTGCGGCTGGAAGCCACCAAGGGCGAGGTCGAGTTCTTCGTAGTGGATAGCGCTGAGAGGCCCTCGGCGAATTAAGCCGCGGGCCCCGCCCGCTATTTCTCCGCCAGCCAGGCCAGGAAGAGACCGTCCGGTTCCACGTCTTCCCAATAGGAGATGAAGCGGCTCGACACCTTCCCGCAATCGCGCGCCAGCAGCCGCTCCAACTCCTTCCGCGTGAACCACTTCTCCCATTCCGGCGTCTTCAGCCGGCCCCATTGTTCGGCATTCTTGTCGATAATCGCGATGCGCCCCCCGGGCTTCACCACGCGGCAGATCTCACTCACCGCTTTCTCGATTTCCACCGCATGCTCCAGAGACTCGGTGGCATAGGCGCCATCGAAAAAGCTGTCCTCGAACGGCAGTTCGGTCATCGACCCGGCCCGCGTGTGAATCCCCTCGGGGACAAACCGCAGCATTTCCTCGGAGATGTCGAGCCCCCAGATCTCCGCACCCGGCTCCCGCTCCTGGAAGACGCGCGCGAACCGGCCCTTGCCACACCCCACATCCAACACGCGCTTGCCGCCGAGGTCGCCCAGGTGATCGCGGATGAGCTTCACATGGTAAATGCGCGGATCGATGGTCGAGGGAAAGTGCTCCTCATCGCCCGCGGCCTCGTCGAACGAGGACTGAATCCGCGCGCGCAACTCCGGGGTGAGCTGCGCGCGCGGGCCGCTCCGTGTGTCCACGGTTTTTCCGAACAGCCGCTTCCAGTTCAAGCTCCCGCCCTTTCTCGACGTCAGGCCCGCGTCAGGAAAATCGGAAGCCCGAGTTTCTGATCGTACGTGGGACGGTACCGATCGGTGTTGTACATGGTGCCCACTTCCACGTGGCGCGGTCCCAGTTTCGGGTCGGGAATCGCCGCCATGGTGTAGCAGCCTTCGTGGATCGCCGTCATCAGCCCGTGCTTGCCCGCCTCGACCGCATCCATCGCCATTCCGGCGAACGTGGCGGCCACCATGCGGTCCACGAAATCGGGACTCCCCGAGCGCAGGTCGTAGGTCAGGTCGCTCACGATGGTCTCTTCGCCCGTCGCGGCTTTGATTTCATTGCTCAGGTCCTCGGCCACGCTCATCTTCTTGCGATGTCCGAAAGCGTCCGCCTCGCCGTACTCCTTCACCGTATAGCCTTCCCACTCGGCGCCCTCCGAGAGGATCGCGAGCGAGTAGTTGCTGGGATTGTGCCGCTTGTCGGTCATCAGGAGATCGATCAGCTTCTTCAGGTCCACCTTATACTCCGGGATGCAGCAGCGGACCGACGTGACATACGCGGTGTAAAGCGCGGTGTAGCCCGCGTCGCGCCCGAATACCCGAAAAATGCCGATGCGCTCGTGCGACCCGACCGTGGTTCGCTGCCGCTCGATGGCGTCCATGGCGCGCGTGATGGCGGTCGAAAAACCGATGCAGTACTCGGTATTCTGCACGTCGTTGTCCATCGTCTTGGGTACCGCAATCACCTTCATCCCCTGGCGGTCGAGCTCCGCCGCATAGCTCAGGGTGTCGTCGCCGCCGATGGCGATCACGTAATCCAGATCCAGCGTCTCGATGTTGTGCTTCACCGCCTTGGTGACGTCGTAGACCGTGGAGGTGACGCCCTTCTTGGTGGATTCGCTCTTGGGGAAATCCTGCCCCTCCAGGACCGGAGGGAGCTTCTTCATCTTGGAAGGGCTGGTGCGCGAACTGTGCAGATAGGTGCCTCCGGTACGATCGATGGTCCGGGTGTTTTCGCGGTTCAGCGGCAGGATGTAGCGCGTGCGGCTGGCCGGGTCGCGGAGGTCGACATGCGTCAATCCCTCCCATCCGCGGCGAATGCCGATCACCTCGCAGCCAATCTCGCTTCCACGGTAAACCACCGTCTTGATCACGGAATTCAGTCCCGGAACGTCGCCGCCGCCCGTGAGGATACCGATACGCTTCGCAGCCATGAATACTCCTTTGGAGAAATACAGATTTCTTTCAGATTGAAAACTCTCATTATAAAGGATCGCGAACGATAAAAATGGCGTACACCACTGCGGCCGTTGTATACCTGTTACATGACGCGACGCGATCTGGCAAAACTGGCTGGCGCCACCGCATTTCTACAGAAAACGGCGGTGGCTGCCGAAACTCCTAAATATACGGGAGCCCTGGATGGCTTCATGGACAAGGTGAACGGCGCGGGTTTCGATCCGGTCCTCTTCACCCACAAAGTGTACGAATCGGCGGCGCTTCGGTTGTCGTTTCAGGCCCAGAACCGCAAAGATGCGGACCAATGGCAGAAGAATCTGAAGGCCAAGATCACGGAATTGCTTGGCGGGTTCCCGCTCAAGAAGCCGCCGCTCATGTCGCAGACGCTCGAAATCCGCGAATTCCCGGGATACCGCCGTGAGAAATTCGTGTTCCAGAGTCGGGAAAATGCCTGGGTCTTAGGCTATCTCCTTACCCCCAAACCGTCCCGGGCGGCCGAGGCAGCGGTGATTTGCATACCGGGCCACGGCCGCGGCGTCGACGATATCGTGGGGATCGACGATAAGGGTCAGGATCGGACCGTTAAAGAGGGCTACCAATTCGATTTCGCCATCCAGGCGGTGGAGCACGGCCTGGCCGCGGTGGCCATCGAGCCGATGGCATTCGGGTGCCGGCGCGACGCCATCACCAAGGCCCACGGCCTGACGACCTCCGCCTGCCAGCCCGCCGCCGGGGCTGCGCTGCTGCTGGGCCAGACCATGATCGGCTGGCGCGTTTACGACGTGATGCGCACCATCGATTGGATCGAGACGCGTCCGGAGTTGGACCCCCACCGGGTGGGTTGCATGGGGATTTCGGGCGGCGGCACCTGCACGACATTCGCCACCGCGCTCGAGCCGCGCATCCGCGCCGCCATGGTCAGCGGCTACCTCAACACCTTCCGCGACAGCGTGATGAGCGTTTCGCATTGCATCGACAATTACGTGCCCGGTATCCTGAATTGGGCCGAAATGTACGACGTGGCCGGTCTGATTGCGCCGCGCCCGCTGTTCGTGGAATCCGGCGAGCGCGATAACATCTTCCCCATCGAGGCGAGCCGGGCCAGTTTCGAGCGCGTGCAGAAGATCTACGAAGTCTTCGGGGCGGGGAAGTTGACCGACCAGGAGACCTTTGACGGTCCCCACAGCTTCTGGGGCAAGCGTGGACTGCCGTTCCTCGCCAAACATCTGGCGGTTTAGGAGAGCGAGCTGGGCGAGTTGGCGTCCCGGCCCGGCGGTCGTCAGGCAAAAGGCCGTCGGGAATGAGTTGCCCGCGTCGGCTGTTTGGGTGAAGTGATCTACGCAGTCGCGCTTTACCGGTCCGGCGCCGCAGGCGGGGCGCCGGACCGTCAGCACAAGATCAGTGCTGTGCTTGGAGATCCTCGATGGAGGCATTGAGCAGCCCCACCGCATAAGCCGTGTTGTGGATGCCGCGGCTGCCATCGTTGTTGACGAACTGCCAGTTGTAGGCTGCCTGCAACTGGTGTTGATTCCAAGTGGAATCAATGGTGAGAGAGGTTTTCACCGAGTTGTTGGGCGGCAGCATGGTGGATAGCTTGTCGAGCAGGCTCTGCACCTCGGTCTGCACGCCTTGGATCGTGCCGTCGCCGTTGTAATCGAACAGCGGGAAGTCGAACGTGGTGACGTCCGGGCCATGGCAGGTCTGGCACGCGGCCACGAGCATCTCCTTCTTTCCCCCGGCGGGAGTGTAGCTGGGCGTGAACGTGTGGTCTCCCACGTGGAGGAATCCGGGATCGGTGGTCGCAACTTCTTGCATGTGGCAGGTCACGCAGGTATTGGGAACCACGAACTGGTGGGCGGAGGTCGGGATGCTTTGCCCATAGGTGTAGCCGTTGGTGCCCATCATCATGTCGGCTTGGGGACCTTCGTGCGGACCGTAGTGCGCGCTGCCGGCGGTGCTGTTGACATACGTGGAGGCATTCACGCGGGCCTGGTGGCACTGCATGCAGAGGATGCCTTCGCCGGCGGTGACCGCGTATCCCCGGCTATCGTTGCCCGTGAGAGGTACGACTGTGCCATCGCCCAGCGTGACCGATTTCATGTTGCGGATCTGATGGGTAGTCCCCGTGGCGGTATTCCCGTGCGGCTCGTGGCAGGCGGCGCAATCGATCGCGTGGAACGAGGTGTCGGTAATGGGGCTGATGCCACTCATGCGCTGAATGAAGCCGGTGCCGGTATGGCAGCCAACACAAGTGGCGTTCCCGGCCGGATCGGTGGTGGTGACGGCATGCATCGAGTTCTCCCACGCCGTCCCCTTGAAGTGGTGAGTCGGGTCATCGTGGCACTGGTTGCACTGGCCGGTGTTCTGGGGAATCGAGATGGAGCTCGTGTCGCCGCCACTGGCGGTGTGCTGGCTGCCGGGACCGTGGCAGTTCTCACACTGGATGTTGGCCACATTCTGCAACGCAGTCGGGACCTGGTTCCAGTTTCCGGGCTGCAATGTGGTCGGGAAGGTCCATTTCAACTGTTGCATCAGATAGGCGAAGCCGCCATCGTTGGCAGTGTTGTTCGTGTCATAGCCGACGGTGTGGCAGGCCAGGCAGGAGGCGCCAGTGGTGCCGCTGCCGCCGTTGATGCCGGCTGTAAAGATCTGGGAGTGCAGCGTTGTCGACCAGGGCTTTACCATCTGGGCCGCCGGTCCGCTGTTGTGGCACTCGCCGCAGGTGGTGATGCCCATGTACGTGCCGCCTGTGTATGTCTGAGCGACCGTGGTCGGGCTGCTGGTGCCGGCCGTCACCGCGGCACTCACAATGTAAGTGCCATTCACATCCGGACGCAGGAGCTTGCGGTCGGCGACCTGGTAGACCAGCCGGCCGGCAGGCTCGTATACGGGCACACTGGACGTCAGCGGGCTGGAAACCAACTGCGCGTTGGATCCGGCCGGCTTGGAAACAAGCGTCCAGGTGACCCCGCCGATTTGTTTGGCCGGGATCGTTGCATCCACCTGGACTTCCAAATACCATGGTTCGCCGAGAGCCACGGTGGTCAAGCCGCCTGATACCTGGACTGTGGAAGGCAGCTTGTATAATGCGAGGTCACCGGTAGTCACCGGCCGAAGCGCGAGAACTGGCGCCTGCAGGGTTTGAGCATTTAGTGTGGCGGAAACGGCCACAACCGCCAGCGCCACTGCCCAGAGACCAGCTAGCGCTTTCGGAGAACGCCTATCTTTTGCGACTCCCATGATTGTTTTTTGCAACACTCCTTACATTTGATCGAAAGAACAAATATATTCAGACCTTAATATATTATACGGCGTGGTGTTACACCATAGATCGTGTGCAAAAATCTGGCGGTCGTTGAATATTTCCACGCTTCACGCGGCTTGTCGTCTGGATAATGCTCGCTTTTTCAACAGGACCTGTCTTAAGAGGGTTAGTAGGTGGCCAACTTTCGCCACGTTACCAACCGCTAGCGGGCCACAAGGGCCGTCCGGACGAACCGCGAGCCTTCGTCGATCAACGTCTCCGGGATGAACTCCCCGGCAGAGAGTCGAGGGCCAAAGGCCGCGGGCATTTTCCTGCGCATCTGGAGCTGCGTTGATCCGAAGCACGTCGCCCTTGGCAATCGGGCCTTGGCCTTGCTGCCTCGCATTTCCGGCCGGCATTCAGGCGCCAGCCCCGGCTTCAAAACCATAAACATCCGCCCGTTGATCCTCAACGGTGCCGGGATCAGCGACGTGGCAGCGAAGTGCTCGTCCGTGCGCGGCATCATCAGCTCGGCCTGGACCACCAAAGCCTCGGGCATCACGCTCGACGTGACCATCCCGGCCAACACCACGGCCACCATCCACGTTCCCGGCACCGATCCCCTCCAAGGTTACCGAGTCCGGAGTTGCTCGCCTCGCGCGCGCCCGGTAACCTATGGGAGTTCCACGCTCGACGCAATCAAAAACACCGCGGCGGGCCTGGCGTTATTGTTCAATACGGGGATAGGAATTCTGGATTCTCACGGGCCTGCCGCGCAACATCGACCCGTCGCTGGCGCGAACGAAACCCGGCGCGCCGGCCGGCTTGGACAAAGCTGTAGCTCGCAGGGCCGCGACTCCAGTTGCGCCTATGTCGCCGGCTCGCGGCTGATATGACGGGTGGGCGTGACTCCATCCGCCGTGGAACGAGTCACGCTCACCGGACGGCTACGTTACTTATGGCTTTCGAGGTTGGCGATGGAGGCCTTCAGCAGCCCCACCGCGTAAGCCGTGTTGTGGATGCCGCGGCTGCCATCGTTGTTGACGAACAGCCAGTTGTAAGCCGCTTCCAATTGCGGCTTCGTCCAGGTGGAATCGATGTTGAGAGATGTTTTCACCGAATTGTCGGGCGGCAGCATGGTAGAAAGCTGGTCCAGCATACTCTGCACTTCGGTCTGCACGCCATTGGTCACACCGTCGCCATTGTAGTCGAACAGCGGGAAGTCGAATTTGGCGATATCCGGCCCGTGGCAAGTCTGGCAGGCGCCTACCAGATCTTCGGCCGGTTTTCCAGCGGGAGCGTAGGTTGTCGAGAAAGTGTGGTCCCCGGCGTTCAGGAATGCCGGGTCGGTGGAAGCCACCGTCTGCATGTGGCAGTTGACGCAGGTGTTGGTGACCACGAACTGGTGCGCGGAGGTGGGGACCTTCTGTCCGTAGGTGTAGCCGTTGGTGCCCATCAGCATGTCGGCCTGCGGCCCTTCGTGCGGGCCAAAATGGGCACTTCCCACAGTCGTGTCCACGTAGGTTGAGGCATTCACGCGGCTTTGGTGACACTGGATGCACAGAATCCCCTCTCCGGCGGTGGTGACCTTGGTTCCATCGGCCAGCGTCGCCGATGCCATGTTCCGGATCAGGTGCGAGTCGTTGCTGGGCGCGGTCAAGCCGTGCGGTTCGTGGCAGGCGGAGCAATCGATGGCGTGGTAAGTCGTGTCGGTGATGGCGGCCCCGCTCATCCTGGCAGTGAAGCCGGTGCCTGTGTGGCAGCCTACGCAGGTCGCATTGCCGACCGGATCGCGCGTGGTCACGGCGTGCATCGAATTGGCCCACGCGGCGCTCTTGATGTGGTGGCTCGGTTCATCGTGGCACTGGCTGCACGCCCCTGAGTTGGAAGGTATCGAAATGGCCTCCATGGCGCCACCGTAATTGGCATGCTCGCTGCCCGGCCCATGGCAGTTCTCGCATTGAATATTCGAAACGTTCTGCAAGGCGGCCGGCATGGCGGTGAAGTTGCCCGCCTGCANNCTGCCGTAACCGGTGCCTTCCACTCCGTTGATCCCGTTGGTGAACAGGCTGGCGTGAGCCGTTTGCGACCACGACGGCACCATCACCGTCGCCAGGCCCCCGTTATGGCACTTGGTGCATGCGGATATGCCAACATACGTGCCGGCAATGAACATTTGCTGCAGGATGGTCGTCCCGCTGCCGCCGGCGGTGACCGTCGCCGTGACTATGTACACGCCATGTACATCCGGGCGCAGCAGTTGCCGCCCAGCCACCTGGTAGACCAGGCGGTCCGACGGCTCGGCAATAGGTACGTTGGATCCCAGCGGACTCACGGCCAACGCGGCCTTCGACGTGTCCGGCCTGGTGGTCAGAGTCCAGATCACTCCCGCAATCTGGTTGGCGGGTATGCCGATATCGATCTGCACCTCCATATATAACGGCTCGCCGAGCGCTACCGTCTCCAAGCCGCCCGAAACCTGGGTGGTGGATGGTAGCTTATAAGTCGCGATGTCCCCGTTCGTCAGCGCCCGCACCGCCAGACGCGGTGCCATCGTGGTTTGCGCACTCAATGTGGTCGTGGCGGCCACACCCATTAGCGCCACTGCAAGAAGACCAGTTAGCGCCCTTGGAAGTCGTTGGTTGATACTGACCCCCATTGTGAAAAGACTCCTATCTAGACTATGGCAGTAAAGACTATATTAAGGTCTTATTATACTCTAACGTGCAGTCTTCTACCACAGTTTTGGCAACGTTCCAGCGATTGTTGAATTATTCAACACTCTACGAAGAAATAGCGGAACAAAGGTGAATATTAGTTAATTCGTCGGCCTGATCCCAGGGGACGATTCGGGGATTGATCCTGAGCGCTTGCGCACCGCTTTATCTAAGGGACTGCTGGGTGTGCCCGCAAGTTCGGGTCGTGAAGCGCGATATCGGAAAGTGGCCCGACGCGGGCCCCATCCTGTGGGAACCCGACAGCGAGTGAGACCTTCCGGGCGGATTACAGCCACTCGGAACAGCCTTCGTGGACAGAAAAACGCCCGCCGCGTAGAAGTATACCCAGGGAGCTGAAATCGCGACGCGGCAAACCCCCGGGCAAGACGGCGTGCTTGCGGACGGGGTCAGGGCCCTTATTTTAGCGCCTGTCGGTCGATGACCTGCCCCGACGGCGGTAACAGGAACACTTTTTGTCCGCGCCACCTCGTCTTACAAGCTCCGCAGCACACCCGCCGGATCGAATCCCGCCGCCCGCCTCGCTGGGATGTAGCCGGCCATCAGCGCCACTACCGAAAGTAGGAGGGTCGCTGCGGCCATGGATGCTGGATCGTTGGGCTCCACTCCATAGAGTTGCGCCTGAATCAGCCTGGTCAGGCCGTAGGCCGCAGGCAGTCCCACGGCAACGCCCGCGAACACCAGCACCATCACCTCGCGCATCACCAGCCACACCACGTTGCCGGTCTGAGCACCCAGCGCCATGCGAATTCCGATCTCCCGCGCGCGCCTCGCTACCATGTACGCCATCACGCCGTACAGACCAATCACGGCCAGCACCGTTGCCAGAATGCCGAAGATCGCCGAGAGCGTCGCGATCATCCGCTCCGTGACCAGCGACTCGTCAACCTGGTGTTCGAACGTCTTCATATCGATGATCGGCAGATTGGGATCGAGCTCCCGCACCGCCGCCCGTATCGAGCGGAACGCGGGCTCCGGCTCGCGATCCGTGCGCACGTAAACGACCATGCCGTAAAGATCTCGCTGCAAGGCGCACAGAAAATACTCGCGATGGATCTCCGTCCGCAGACTCTCGTAGCGCGTGTCGTTCACGACTCCCACGATCTCGATGTCGGTCGGGGTGCCTGGATCGGTTCCCTGTCCGATCCGGTGTCCCACCGCCGGCGAGTCGCCGAAATAATGCTTCGCAAAGCTGGCATTCACCACCGCCACGAGCGGTGCGCTAGCCTCGTCCTTTACCGTAAAACTGCGGCCCGCCAGCAGATGCATCCCCATCGTTTCGAAATAGCCCGGCGTCACACCGTTGTACCAGGTGGTCATGTCCTCGCCCGGTTTGGCTTGGTGTCCCTGGATCGTGAGGCCGTTCTCCCAATCGTTGTTAGCCAGCATGGGAACCTGCGCCAGTCCCACGGAACGGACGCCGGGGAGACCGCGCAGGCGTTCCTCCATGCGTTTGTAGAACGCGCCTGTGCGGCTGGAGTCGTAGCCCGACGACCGGGGACTTAGACGGAACTGCACCAGGTTGCCGACGCGGAAGCCAGGGTCGAGCGACCGCAGGTTCCCCAGGCTGCGAATGAACAGCCCCGCGCCAATCAACAGCAGCAGAGAGAGCGTGACCTGGGCCGCCACCAGCACCTTGCGGAAACTCACCTGGGAACCGCCTATCATGCTGCCGGCCTGGTCTTTGAGAGTGGGAGCAATGTCGGGTTTCGTGGATTGCAGCGCGGGCACCAGCCCGAAGGCGACCCCCGTCAGCAGCGAGAGCCCGAACGTGAAGGCCAGCATGCGGTAATCGGGCGAGCTCGAAATCGCGTATCCGCCGATCGCGCTGGGCAGGAACGCCAGCAGCCCTTTCACCATGGCGATGGCCAGCCCGATTCCGGCC
>PMTT01000212.1 GCA_003167275.1 Bryobacterales bacterium
CCAGGTGTTGATCGCCCTCTTCGCCGATCCGAAGGTAGTAGTCCGCTCCATGAGCGATGGAGGCGAAGTTGCCGACCACGCCCCCGATAAACGCGGCTTCCCTCCGATCGCGCCGCGCCCCGACGTGTTGAAGCCCCTGGAAAAAGTCGCCGACGAGATGTGGCCCGGCGCCCCGGTAGTTCCGGACATGGAGACCGGCGCATCCGACAGCATCTACACCATGGCCGCCGGTCTGCCCACCTACGGCATCAACGGCGTGGCAATCGATCAGGACGACATCCGTGCACACGGCAAAGACGAGCGAGTCCGAGTCAGTTCGTATTACGACGGAGTAGACTTCTTCTATCGTTATCTGAAGGCGTTAGGTCGGTAACTTGTAGCGCCGGCGGTCTTNNCCGCCGGCGCTACAAGATCGCTATATACTGTCCGCATGCCTGTATCGAAGAGATTACTTTGGATTCTGGCCGCCCTGGCCACCGCCGCCGGCGCCCCCACTCAGCCCCGCCAAAGGGTCGTAAACCTCCCCGGGAGCTGACTCTTTCGATGTGACCCTCCCACCCCCGTGCTAAGATAACTCGAAGTCACAAACAGTCGCAGGGCATCCCCAAATGACCCAACCGGCCAAGTCGAAGCGTTTCCGGGTCGCCCTATCGTTCCCGGGAGAGCATCGCCCGCGCGTCGAAGCGATCGCCAGCGCGCTGGCCGGCACGCTCGGCCGCGAAAAGATACTCTACGACCGATGGTACGCTCCCGAGTTCGCGCGACCCGACCTCGACATCTACCTCACTGAGCTCTATCACGACCAGTCGGATCTCATTGCGGTCTTCCTCTCCAAGGAGTACGACGAAAAAGAGTGGTGCGGTCTCGAATGGCGCCAGGTCCGCGATCTCCTGAAGCAAAAGCAGCAGGACCGCCTGATGTACTTGCGGATCGACGAAGCAGCAATCCGGGGACTCCCCTCCATTGATGGCTACCTCCCAATCCGCGACATGTCCGACCCCGACGTCGCCGCCGCCATTCTGAGTCGCCTTGGCATCCACCCCAACCCCATCGCCGATCAAGCGGCAGTCCCCCACCCCCAACCCCCAGCCCCCAACCCCCGTTCCTTCACCTCCAAGCTCCCGCTCGTCAACCCCACCCTCATCGGCCGCGACCCACAACTCGCCTTCCTCGACCAGGCGTGGTCCACCCCCGCCACCAACTTCGTCCAAATCATCGCCGCCGGGGGCACTGGCAAGACCGCCCTGGTCGACAAGTGGTTCCGCCGCCACCTCGGTGAAGCCCCACTCTTCGGCTGGTCGTTCTACAGCCAGGGCACCTCCCCCGATCGCCAGACTTCCTCCGACCCCTTCTTCGCCGAGTTCCTCCCCTGGCTGCACCTCGACATCCCGCCCACCGCCTCCGTCTACGCCAAGGCCGACGCCGTCGCCGCTCGCCTCCGCGACGAGCGCGTACTGCTGATCCTCGATGGCGTCGAGCCACTCCAGGACTCGACCGGCGCTCTCCGCGATTCCGCGCTGAAGGCCCTGCTCCAGGAACTCGACACGGCCAACCGCGGCCTGGTCGTATGCACGACCCGCATCCGACTCGACATCCCCGACGACGAGCCGCGCGCCCGCTCCCTGGATCTCGACAACCTTACCCCCGAGCAGGGAGCGGAATATAGCAGGCATCGCGGGAGTACTGGAATCACGTGCTAGCCCTGACCCTCCTCGGGACATACCTCGTCGACTTCTGCGGCGCCGACGTGCGCCGCAGGGTCGATATTCCTCAGTTGATGGTGGAGGAAGCGAAGGAGGGCGCACACGCCCGCCGAGTCATCGCAGCATACGACAGAATGTTCGCGGGCAAGCCGGAACTCGCCATCCTGCGTGCCCTCGGATACTTCAACCGCCCGGCCGATCCGGCAGCCTTGAGACTGGTTCGGTCGAAGATTGACTACCGCCAGTATCAGGCAGCGCTGAAGCGCCTCCACACGGCCCGCCTTATCCTCACACGGGACCCAGCACAGCCGCTCGATTGCCATCCGTTGGTGCGCGAGTACTTCTCGGGAGACGCCACTCCCGAAGGACACGCAAAGTTATACGGGTACTACTCAAAGCAGGCACCTTATCGGCCCGAATCGCTCGAAGAGATGAGGCCGCTCGTTTTCGCCGTCTATCACGGCTGTCGGGCTGGCCGATACGAAGACGCAATCGAAAATGTATACCGCGATCGCATGCTCCGCGGGAACGAGGGCTATCTATTGAAGAAACTCGACGCTTTTGGAACCAACCTCTCGCTGGTTGCCGACTTCTTTGAGACCCCATGGACTCAAACCGTCGCTGCCATCGCGCCATCCCGTCAATCCTGGCTGTTCGGCATTGCTGGGTTCGCGCTTCGCGCAGTTGGCCGCTTGGCTGACGCGGTCGAGCCGATGCAGGCGGCGATCAACGTCTCCCTAGATCTGGAGGACTGGAGCAGCGTAGCCCGTTGCTACGTCAGTTTGAGCGAACTGCACCTCTCAGTTGGCAATGTGCCGGAGACCGTCGAGGCGGCCCAGCGAGCCGTTGACTTCAACGAGCGCGGCCGAGACGAACCCTTGGGTCTAAGGCTGATCCCTCGCACCAACCTCGCTTTCGCGCTCCAGCAATCCGGTGAACTGTCCGAAGCCGGGCGACTCTTCGCCGAAGCCGAACTTCTCCATGCGGAATCTAATCGTACACACCCGATCCTCTACTCAATCTCGGGCTATCGGTACTGCGACCTCCTCCTTATTCAAGGTCAGACGGCCGAGGTGCGCCGACGGGCTTATCAAACTCTACGATGGGCGGAAGAGTTGCGGTTGCCCCTCAATATCGGCCTCGACCACCTCTCTCTAGGCCGCGCGCATATCCCCGACTCTGCCGAATCCACTCACCATCTCGACCAAGCCGTCGACTTCCTCCGCCGCGCGGGCCAACTCGACTATCTTCCGCTCGCCCTCCTCGCCCGTGGCACGCCCCAAGACCTCGCCGAAGTCTTCCGCATCGCCACCCGTTCCGGCATGCGACTCCACCTCACCGACTACCACCTCGCCTCCGCCCGCCTCGCCCTCCTCAACGGCGACCGCACCCAAGCCCGCGAGCATTTCACCAAGGCCGAAACCCTAATCCAAGAAACGGGCTACCACCGCCGCGACTCCGACCTAGCCGAACTTCGCCCCCAATGCACATGACCTACAACTCGTGGCACAGGTCGCAGGTCTTCATGGCCTCCGTGGCGCGGGCATTCATGCCTGCCGCGTCGAGATTCGTCTCG
>PMTT01000452.1 GCA_003167275.1 Bryobacterales bacterium
ACGCCAAACGTCGCGGAAAGGCGGTCTGCTGTGGTGGCGTAGGCGGTTCCGCCTGCGTCTCCGGGTCTTGCACGGCTTCGGAGTTTCAGTCTCAAGGTCTACCTCTTCTTAGCCGGTTTATCGAGAGCCGGCAAGAGAACCGATCGAACCCAGGCAAAGTCCGGCTGGAGTTGCAGTGCCCGCTCGTAATAGGCACGGGCGCCCAGGCGGTCTCCTTTGGCGGCGAGCACCTGGCCCATCCAGGCCAGCACGTCCAAGCGCCCCCAGTTCGGCCAAGGTTGATTGTTGGACTCCCCGGCAAACAGCTTTTCCGCGCGACGGAGTTCCTTTTCTGCCTTGTCTATGCCGCCGCCAAACATCTTGGGCGTGAAGAAAGCCCCTACACCGGCCTGCAACGCGACGCGGGGGTTGTCCGGAGCAAGCTTCAAGGCCGTGCCGATGGAGGCCGACGATTTCGGACCGAGCATCATGCCCTTCCATGAGCTGTCTCCGATCTCCTGCCCGTACAGAGTCGAGAGCAGGGCATGCGCCTCCGCATCGGACGGGTTCGCGGCTATGAGTTGCTTAAGCTGTGTCTGGGCTTCCGCCAGATACAACGCCGCCCGTTTCCGATTCGCCGGATCGGCGGACAGCAGGGGATACAAGCGCCAATCGACATAAGCCAGCGTGTACAGCCGCAGTTCCGAATCGCGGCCGGAGCCGGGTTCCCGGGCGGACAGCAGACTCTCGCGGCATTGCTCGAGTTGCGGCACCGAGCCAACGATCGTGGCGTGCTCCATGCGTGGGATCAACTGGGTGAGATCCTCACCGGCCGCCACGACTAGGAAAGACAGCATCAACGTAGTGAACATAGTTTCTCCTGAAGTCATCTCTGGAAACTGACTCCGAAATAGACCGCCCGTCCCTGCGATCCCTCGGCCGGCCGGTGTTGACTATAGTCGCTGGAGTACGCGTATGCGAAGACGTTCTTGCGATTCATGACGTTGGTAACTCCCACAAAAAGAATCATGGACACCTTCTTCGCCACCGAGTAACTCTTGCTCAAGCTCGAATCCAGCCGTTCATAGCGGGGAAGCCGTTGGGAATTAATCGCGCCATAGAGGGGAACGAACCCCTCGGGTGTGTCGAAGCTGCCCACGATGGGCGTGAAGGGCTTGCCCGAGGCCACCCGGAAACTCGCCCCGATGCTGACGGACTCCGAAAGGGAATGCTGCGCCACCAACTGGATGGTGTTCGGAATGTCGAAATTGGGCCGATACGGCGCAATGGGGATCTCATAGCGCTGGAAGTCGTCAAAGGGAGTGTAGAGCCGGCGGGCCTGGAGATAGCTATATCCGGCCCAACCTTGCCAACGGCTGGAGGGCGCCAGTTTCAGGAAGAAGTCCACGCCGCGCGCAAAGCCGCTGCCGCGGTCATTGAAATTCAGTACTGCGTCTTCCAGCGGAAGGCTGCCATATTTTTTGGCGTATCCCTCGACTCTCAGATAGAGGGGGCCAGATTCTTCCCCGTACGAGTAACCGGCCACTACATGCTGCGCGTGCATCGGCCGCAGCGCGGGATTGCCATCCACGCGATTGAGATACTCGGGCGCGGGAGCCTGGTGATACATTCCCCATGCGAGGCGGAGACGCTGCTTCGCAGGCAGGGCATAGACCACCGAGGCGCGGGGATCCGCGCTCCAGGCCCGCAGCGCCTGGAAGCGATCGAGGCGCGCGCCGAGGTTGATGGTGACGGGTCCGGCGCTGTGTTCCAACTCGGCATAGCCGCCGGCGCGCCACTCACTCAAGTCGAGCGACCAGGCAATGGTGCCTTGCACGCCACCCAGATCGCCGCCGTGGGCCGGGATGGCGCCTTGGGAGACCGTTCCCAGCCGCTCTGCTTCCACGCCGCTCCGGAAGAGCCACCCGGAGGAAGAGCGGGTGAGATCTATGCGAATCCTCTCACCGGTATCCCGTGAAGTCAGGTCCAACACGCCGACGCGGGTAGACTCGCTGTAGGAGCCAGTCGAGAGAGTGGCGTCGATCAGCCAATGCCCCAGAGGTTTTTCCCAGTTCAGGCTGAACAGGCGATTGCGACTGGCCGAATCCAGGAGTCCCGTGAAAGCGTCCTCTTGTGACTCCACGCCCACCTGTTCGCGATTGGTAAAGAGGGAAATCTTGAACNNGGAAGCGTTTGAAAGTGCTGGTCGCCCGGATTGACGGCGAAGAGCAGCGGGGACAAGGTTTGGTTCCCGGAAAAGCGCAGGCCCATGCGATCGCCCAGGGGAAGCGCGACGCTGGCGGATAGGGCGCCCAGTCCCAGGGTGGCCGTGAGGCTGGTTTGCCGCGGGCGGTCGAGCCCGGTCAATTCCAGAATGCCGGAGAGTGCGTTGCCAAACCTCGCGGGGAATGCTCCCGTGCTGAGACTGAGGCCGGAGATGAGATAAGGCGGCACGGAGCCGAAGAATCCGCCGGTGGGCGTCTCATACCGGTAGGGGTGGAAGAGCAGAGCGCGGTCGAGGTAGGTGGCGGTTTCGCTCACGTCTCCGCCGCGCACAAACAGTCCCGCGCCTTCATCGGCCTTGACCACTCCGGGAAGCATTTGAACGGCGCGCATGGGGTCGGCGTCGGTCCCGGGAGTACGGTAGATGTCCAGCGAGGCGAGCTTCTGCGCGGCGTCGGGTTCCACGCCGGCCCCACGGCCTGTCACTTCGACGTGGTCGGCATGGCTTTCCATTTCGAGAACGACATCCAGCGTGATGGGTTTCGACTGCAAGGATATCGGTTGCTCGAAGGCGCGGAAACCGGCATGCACCACGACCAGGGTGGCGCCGGTGAAAACAGCGGCTGTGAGTTCGAAGGCGCCGTCGATGCCGCTGGTCGTAAACACATCGGTGTCTCGCAGGTAGACGCTGGCGTGGGGGACGCCGGCTCCGCTTTGGTCGCGCACCACGCCTCTCACCAGGAGTTGTGCGGAGGTCGTGTACAAGGCTCCGGCGAGGGTCAACAGGATTGCCGCGCGGATCAGACTGGTTACCATGACAATCTCAGGGTAGGGGAGCGGGCGGCGGGAAGCCAGGATTACTCGATGAGCGTCACGGAGAATCGACGGTTGGAGTGTGGAGGGGGTGAATGAACTACGTGGCACGGGCATTCCTGCTTGTTTCCGGAAGAGCCCGGACGAAGAAAACCCAACACAGGCAAGAATGCCCGTGCTACAACGGACTAATTACCGACGCACCGCACGCCGAGATTGTTGTAGTGGTACGACGTCCGTCCCCTATTCCGGAACGACGCGCGGGCGTACCTCGGAGAGTCATCGAAGGCGCCGCCGCGGCGGACTCGCATCGTGCCGGCTGCGGGGCCTCGTGGATCGGCGGCGGCTGCCGGCGGGTAGTCGTCGGCATACCAGTCGGAGACCCACTCCCACACATTGCCCAACATGTCGTACAGGCCCCACGCGTTGGGCTGCTTTCCGGCAACCTCGTGCGTCTTCTTCTGGCTGTTGGTGGTTTGCCACGCGACTGCATCGAGGTCGCCGTAACGGCCCCCGGTGGTCCCGGCGCGCGCCGCGTACTCCCACTCGGCCTCGGTCGGAAGCCGCATGCCCACCGCCTGGCAGTAGTTCACCGCGTCGTCCCACGTGATCTCTTCTACTGGAAGCTTGGGGCCTTTGGAAGTGCTCGGATTCTTTCCAGTCACTTGCTGATATGCTGCCTGAGTGACCTCGGTTTGACCCATCCAAAATCCCTTGGAAATCGTCACTTGCCAGGGCGACTTCTCGGGGTCGAAGCACTCCGTGTCCCCCGGCGAACAGCCCATCTGGAACTTCCCCGGCGGGATCCAGACGTAGGTCAGGCCATCCTTCGGGTTCACCTTCGCGGGCCCAGGACGAGGCGCCGGACTCACCGGTGCAGCAGCCTGGCCGAACAAAAGGAGGCACGAAAACAACAACGCGGAGGATACGGACGCCAGCTTGAGCACGGAAATAGAATACTACAGGACGGATTGCCGAAAGACGGAACCCGCGATTTCCTTGTAAGGAATTCCGGGGCCGGCGGACTATACGGGCATCATGATTGAAGTTCGCAATCTGCAAAAGCAATTCGGCGCCGTCGTCGCGCTCCAGGACGTTTCGTTTCTGGCGCCCGATGGCGCAATCACTGGGCTGCTGGGCGCAAATGGGGCCGGCAAATCCACCACGCTCCGCACCATTTGCGGGGTTCTGAAACCGGGACGAGGCGAGGTGCGCATCGATGGCGACTCGCTCCCCGACGATCCGCTGGTGCTGCAGCGGCGCGTTGGCGGGCTGTTGGATCACGTGGGGCTTTATTCGCGGTTGACGCCGCGCGAGATTTTCACTTTTTCCGGGCGACTGCACGGGATTCCCTGGCGGCGGCTCCGGGAACGGGTGGAGGAGGTGATCGCTTTCCTGGGGATGCAGCCCGTCGCCGACCGGCGAACCGCGGGATTCTCGCAGGGCGAGCGTATGAAGACGGCCTTGGGGCGCGCCCTGATCCACTCGCCCAGGAACCTGCTGCTGGATGAACCGACCAATGGGCTGGACGTGCCTTCGGTCCGCGCGCTGCGCCTTCTGCTGCATCGTACGCGCGACGCGGGGGCTTGTATCGTTTTCTCCAGCCATGTGCTGGAGGAGGTGCGGGTGCTGTGCGACCGGGTGGTGGTCCTCGCGCAGGGGCGTGTGGTGGCGGAAGGCACGGCTTCCGAACTCTGCAAGAGGGCCGGGGTTCGCACGCTGGAAGATGCGTTCGTGGTTTTTACGGGGACGGCGGAGGTGGTGTCATGCTAAGGACATTGCTTCGTCGCGTGTTTTCCCGAAGGCGAAACGCGTCGACAACCCACCCTGGTCCCGGATCTGACGGGCAACCCGAGACTGCGCCGAAACGAGTCTCGGCGCGGCAGACACGAGTGTCCGCGCCACGTGGCGGACTCAGTCAGGTGCTGACCATCGCTGGCAAAGAACTGACCGATAGCTGGCGCGACCGGCGGGGAGTGTTCTCCGCCGCGATGTACAGTTTGATGGGGCCAGTTGTGGTCTCGCTGGTTTCGCTCGCCATCCGCGAACCGGGCAAACAGGGAGGAAGCGAAGCTGTGCTGATCGCTATGATGTCCGTCTTCACGATGGTATCGGCCTTCGTCGGCGGAATGAATGTGGCTAGCGATTCCATCGCCGGTGAACGCGAGCGCCGATCGCTACTCCCGCTGTTGATGCATCCGGTGACCAGGCTGGAACTGCTGTTGGGGAAATGGCTGGCCGTCACGGCATTCTCTTCCGCCGGCCTGACCGTCAACGTGCTTGGCTTCGCCCTGCTGTTGAAGCGGGCGCCGTCATGGCACATCGCCTTGTGCCTGCTTTCCTTGCCGCTGCTGGCCGCGGCTTTGGAGGTCTGGGTCTCCACCGTGTGCCGCGCAGTCAAGGAGGCCAACACCTACCTCTCCATGCTGGTCTTTCTTCCCATGGGGCTGGGGATGTTCATGGTATTCTCACCGGTGGCCGGTCAGGCGTGGTGGAACTTCCTGCCCGTGGCCGGTCAACAACTCCAACTGGAGGCAGGCATGCGGGGCGCGGAATTGGACCTGTTGCCGATCGTCTCGGTGACGCTCGCTACCGCGGTCCTGGCCGCCGCGGCGCTGTGGGCCGCCGCCGATCGCCTGGAGCAGGACGATGTTGTCTACGGCGACTGAGCGAGCCGTTCAGGAGAGCGAATTGGCGGTTACCGCGCGCGAGGACTTGGAACGGCTGTTCGACCGGTTGCTGGCGGAGAATGGCGCTGCCGTGTCGCGGCTGGCCGCCAGCTACACCGATACGGCGGCCGACCGTGACGACCTGGTGCAGGAGATTGCCCTCGCCATCTGGCGCGCGCTGCCGCATTTCCGCGGCGAATGTTCCGAACGCACCTTTACGTTTCGTATCGCGCACAACCGCGCGGTGACGTATCTGACGCAGCGTCGCGCGCAAAGGGCCCAGGCGGTGGAGGCGATCGAGGTGGCTGACACGGCACCGAATCCGGAAGCGGGTCTGGCGCGGGACCAGCAAGGCGCGCGACTGCGGAGGGCGGTCCACAGTTTGCCGGTGCTCTACCGGCAGGTGGTGACGCTGATGCTGGAAGGCATGGAGTATGACGAGATGGCCCAGGTGCTGGGCATCTCGGAAAGCAACGTGGGCGCGCGTTTGAGTCGCGCGCGTCAAATGTTGCGGGAGTCGATGGAGGTTCAAAAGTGAAGCCCGATCTGGAGTTGGAAGCCTGGCGCGAACAGTGGCAGGCGGATGCAGTAGTGCCGGCGGACTTGCGCCGCAAGGTGGAGCGCGGGTCGCGCAACATGCGCCTGCTGCTGGCGGTGGAAGTACTGATCACGGTGGTGATGGGCGGCGGCTCGACGCTGTGGGCGGCGATGGACCCACATACGGAAATGGTGGTCCTCTCCGCGGCCATCTGGTTGTTTCTGGGCGCGGCGTGGACCTTCGCGGTGGTGCAGCGGCGCGGCACCTGGTCACCTGTGGCTGTGTCTACCGCGGAGTTCCTCGACCTCTCGATCCGCCGCTGCCGATCGAGGTTGGCGTCTTCCAGGTTCGGCGCGGTTCTCTACTTCGCGGAGATGGCGTTCTGCCTGACGTGGATCTATTGGGACCCGGCGCAAAGGAGACCTCTGGCCGCGATCATCTTCGGTGTGGCCACGCCCGTTTTTTTGATGGGGCTGGCGAGATACCGGCGCAATACGCGGGCCGAGTTGGAGCGGCTCCTGGAATTGCAGCGGCACCGGGAGTAGGCCGAATCGATTGGGTTTTGGCGGCGGGCGCCAGCCGTTCCTAATCCGGAATCGGCACTTCTCACCGTGGCGACAATCCGTCAAAGTGGCAGAGCACGGTGGATCGCTGGATCGGCTGAGCGTTCATCCGGAAGCCCGTTGAAGATCCAGGGCAAAAGCCAGCGCGTCCTTGAGCCGCTCCATGATTCCTGCGGAAACCCTGCCGATCTTGCGTTCCAGACGCACGCTTGGCAGAGATCCTAATCCTTGAACATTGGCTACCGATTCACGATCGAGGAACGGAAGCTGCGGCAGCGGCACTTCATACGGACTGCTTCTCCGCTGGGTGGTCAGAGGCACGTACAAAACGAGAGATCGCGGCGGGTCTGGGTCTTGGCGGGAGACGATGACGACGGGACGCGTCTTGGCAGCAAGTCCCAGGTCTGCCAGCCAGATCTCACCGGGTTGGGGGTTCATCGAGCAGGTCGAGGACCTCCTGTTCGGCGGCGCGCGAGCGCGCAATATCAAGAATATCGTGATCGGCGAGCTCTATAACCTCAGTGATGCGCTCCCTCGCCTCTGCCGCTGTCTCCGGTTTCCACTCGCGCAATCGAGCGTCTAGTATCTCCGCCAATGCGTCCACGATGGTCTCCTGCCCTCGTTCCTAGTGTAGCGCCACCGACCCTCGACGATATCGCCACGTACTCCACTGCGCTCCACTGCGGCTCCACTGCGGGGACATCGAGGCCCCAGTTCATGAAATTCTGTTCGCGGGGGAGGACGCCTCGCGCTACTATTAGGGCGTTGTGGACGAAGCGGCCAGATGTGCTTTTATAGCTGCTTCCAGATTGGTGAGCAGGGGGCGGAAGCCGTTGAAATTGATCTTAGCCGCGTGGGGCCGTACTACGGCTTCGGCAAAAATCTTCTTTCCGTAATGGGTATCGGTGTCCAGTCCGTTCTTGTCGTCAAATGTCTTGCCGTGAAGTACTGTGGCTTTAATGCTTGGTTCAAAGAAGTCTTCGATCTTCGAGGACTGCCCTCCGCTCAGCTTGGGTGTGGGCACTGCATAAAGATTCTGAAAGACATGCACAAAAGGCTCAGCCCCGGTAAATGCTGGGCCAGCGAAGCCCTTAATGTACTTCGTGATGCCCTTCGCTCCGGAATCGTTATCATAGAGGGCGATGAAAGCGTTCTTCAGGCCGGGACCTTTGAATTTTTCGGCTTCGCGCTTATAGGTAACTATGAAATCGAGCAGCGCGCTGCTCCCGCCGTCACTAAGCCTCAGTATTCGAGCAGTACTCGATTTCCGATATTTATACAATCGGACGTTAAGGCGTATCTTGCCGTCCGGAGCTACTGTCGCGAGATAAGGATAGTCAGGTGCGAGGCTGCGAATGGCGTGAGTCAGGTATATGTTGTCGGTCTTTCCTTCGCAGAGCACGACAGGAAGCTCGGCAGCAAAGAAATTCATGTAGATCAGGAATCTCTGGTACATCAATTCATTACTTGAGAGCTTGTCCGACGACTTCCAGCCCGGCGTGTTCTTCCGATGGTTGAGATCGATATTGTCGATAAAGCCCAACATCCCGTGGAGCTCATTCATTTTGCCGGGACGCTTCTCGAGCGTTACCACTCCAGACTTCTCGACTTTCCCGTAGATGTCAAAACCGCCAGTATTGAGAAGTCGGTGAACCATCGCCCGGACATCGTGGCGGTACTCTTGCCGAACATTGATCCTGCGGTTGACGACGAGCCCAGTGACATACTGACGCGAGGTCCGATACTGCATGTGCGTCTTGCGATTGTTAATAAGAAAACCGGAGTGAGTTATAAGCCTTTGAAGCTCGTCACCAGGCACCCATAGGTTGGAGTCCGCATCCGACGGCAATGCGATCTCCCGCGGGAAGACTTTTTTGTTCGTCGAGAATGTCAGATCGTCGGCATACCGGGAATAGGTGCAGCCAACCCTTGAAGCCAAGCTAACCAGATGCATATCGAGTACGTGAGCGATGATGTTGGATATGACAGGCGAGCATGGGCTGCCCTGTGGCAGTATCTTTTCCCGACACGCGATTTGGGCAATGACTGTCGCCACGTCCTTATGCAAAGCGAAGTTTCTGTCCCTCATGAAGAATCCGCGTACTCGGCCAAAGTGAACTGAGGGAAAGAAATCCTCCAAATCGAGGTTAAATACGTAGCGGCGATTGCGATGCAGCCTTGCGTTCGTGATGATGGAACGTTTCCGCGTGAAGCCGTGGGACACACGGTTTTGCAGGTTCTTTGCGGTGTTGATCTCGTCCACACAATCCTGAAGCAGAACGGATAGCTTCTTCTGCATGAGCTTCAGGGCATCAACTGGGGCGTGAATCGTGCGTTTGCCGCCGGTACGCTTGGGGACTTCGAACGTCTTGTACTTGGCGGCGTCTGGCTGCTTGAAGAGGATGTAAGAGAGGGATGCGGCCTTGAATTGCAGCAACGCTGCCATTTCGGCACGAGTCGTTATCGACTTGAGGCTGTTCAGGCTGGACATTGTACAGAGAAGGAGTGGACCCACTGGCACTCTTTTGGCGAAGGCGATGAGACATCGAGTAACATCGCAATGGACAGGGAGATAAGCATAGGCTGTAACATTTGCTTCATATGCCACGAAACATGGCACAAAATCTGCCGAGTGGGTCCTTAGATACAATACCACCTTGCTCTGTAAAAAATCTCGCAGCCTGCGCGTTGTTTGTAACCAGTGGCGCGGACAGAACCAGAGCGGTGGCAGCGATCCACGCATCGGCTGCGCTCATCTCGCGCCCTTTCCTCACGCTCTCGTTTCGAACCTGAGCCCAGGTCGAACACAGCAGATTGTCCGAATTCAGGACTGAAAAATCCGCGAGATATGCCTCCAGCAAGTCCCACTTGCGTTGTCCCCAATTCGCGTCCAGGGCACCTTGGCGCATTTCCGCCAATGTCATGAACGAGACAATCAACTCGGCGCCACGGATGATGTTCACATACCGCGGGGCAAACACGGGGTGCCATTTGAAAATGAAACTGGCAACATCTGTGTCAACGGCCAGTCTTGCCGTTGCGTTTGGAGGAGAGGTCAGAACGGCGCTGCTCACAGATGAGGCGTACGTAGGCTTCGGATTCTTCGGCAGGTCCGGGATCGATGTGGCTCAACAGCCGGTCGAGATCGAACGGGCATGCCCGAACGAGGTTAGGCGGATCCTTGACAGGCTGTGACGGCACACGTTCCATCTCGATAACCATTCTACCGCTACTGACGCATTCTGGGGTCGGCGGTCAATGGAGGCCGCCGACCATGTCGAAGCCTCGAAAGAAGAAGCAATCGCCGCAGCGGCTCCTGGCACTGCCGGATCTCGAACGAGCCGAATTAGCTGTTGTCAACACCCTCACTATGCGTGAGCGGGCAACGAACCTACGACCATGCCATCAAGGGGGTCGTCGAGTGTGGGCCAAGATCGGATCGCGCGCAGGCGGCAGCTTGAGGACGTCCTTATCTTAGGGACGATGGGCTGGGGGGGCGCGCACAAAAGCACAACAACACAAAAACCAACACCGGCAAGGATGCCCGTGTTATTCGGACACCGCCTTCGACTCTATCAAGGCGCGGATCTCGGCGATGAAATCGGCCAGGGGCTTGGCGCCTTGATCGGCGTGTTTGCGATGGCGCACCGCTACCTGGCCGTTCTCCTGTTCGCGGTCGCCTACTACCAGCATGTAGGGGATCTTCTGTAACTGCGCTTCGCGAATCTTGAGATTGACCTTCTCGCTTCGATCGTCCACCACGGCCCGGATACCGGCGGCATCCAGAGCCTTCTGCACGCTGCGCGCGTACTCGGCCTGGCGGTCGGTGATGGGCAGGACGATGGCCTGCACGGGCGCCAGCCACACCGGAAATGCGCCGGCATAATGCTCGATCAGGATTCCGAAGAAGCGCTCGATGGAGCCATAGAGCGCGCGGTGCACCATCAACGGCTGGTGGGCCTTGCCATCCTCGGCGATGTACTCCAGGCCGAAGCGGCGGGGCAAGGTGAAATCGAACTGCACGGTGGAGAGCTGCCAGGGGCGGCCGATGGCGTCGTAGAGCTTGACGTCGATCTTGGGCCCGTAGAAGGCCGCTTCGTCGGGTATCACCTTGGCCTGGATGTTGAGGCGCTCGGTGGCGCGGCGCAGCGCGTTTTCTCCCAGTTGCCACTGCTCGGGCGTGCCATCATACTTGCCGCTGGCGCCGCCGTCCCAGGTGGAGAGCTCGGCGGTGTACTTCTCGAAGCCGTAAGTCTTCAGGATGTCGATGGCGAACTGCAGACAATCCACCACTTCGTTCTCGATCTGGTCGGGCGTGCAGAAGATGTGGGCGTCGTCCTGGGTGAAGCCGCGGACGCGGAAAAGGCCGGTGAGGACGCCGGAGCGTTCGTAGCGATAGACGGTGCCGAGTTCCCCCAGCCGCACCGGCAGTTCGCGGTAGCTGCGCTGCCGGTCCGCGTAGATCAGAATGTGGAACGGGCAGTTCATGGGCCTGAGCTGGTACTCGACATCTTCCAGCTCCATGCGCGAGAACATGTTGGCGGCGTAGAAGCCGGCGTGGCCGGAGGTCTTCCACAGGTCGAAGCGCGCCACGTGCGGGGTGTAGACCAGCGAATAGCCGCGCTTCAGGTACTGGTCGCGCATCCAGTCTTCGATCTCCTTGCGGATGATGCCGCCCTTGGGGTGAAAGAAGATGAGGCCGGGTCCGGCGAGCTCCTGAATGCTGAAGAGGTCGAGCTCCTTGCCGAGCTTGCGGTGGTCGCGCTTCTTGGCTTCCTCGATCTGCTTGAGGTGCTCGTCGAGGTCCTTCTGGTTGAAGAAGGCGGTGCCGTAGATGCGCTGCAACTGCTTGTTGTGCTCGTCGCCCTTCCAGTAGGCGCCGGCGATCGAGAGCAGTTTGAAGGCCTTGAGGCGGGAGGTATCGGGCACGTGCGGGCCGCGGCAGAAGTCGATGAAGTGGGGGCCGAGGGTGTACTCGGTGAAGACTTCGCCGGCGCGCTCGTCGATCAACTGGCACTTCATCCAGGCGTCGGCGTATTTGCGGAGGCCTTCCTCTTTGTGGGTGTAGATGCGCTCGTAGGGGAGGCGGCGCTTCTGGATCTCCCACATCTTCTTTTCGATCTTCTCGAGATCGTCGGGAGTGAAGGGAGTGGCGCGATCGAAATCGTAGTAGAAGCCGGTGTCGATGGGCGGTCCGATGCCCAGTTGAGTTTCGGGATAGAGCTCGAGTACGGCCGCGGCGAGCAGGTGGGCGGTGGAGTGGCGGTAGACCGGAAGGGCCTCGGGGTCCTTGGCGGTGAGGATCTGGACGGTGGCGTCCTTTTCGATGGGGCGGGTGAGGTCGTACAGGTCGCCATCGACCTTGGCGACGATGGCCGCGTCGGCCAGGCGAGGGCTGATCGATTTGGCGATATCGATGGGACTGGTGCCGTCTGCGAACGGCTGTTTGCTGCCGTCGGGCAGAGTGATTTCGATGCTCATAGGGGAAATTCCAGGTTAGCACGTTGGTGGGGCATGCTTTAGCTCTTGGCGGCCGCAGAGGCGCACCGCGTCCCGAGACTCCCTTCCTCCGGTAGCCGAAAAGATTATTTTTCTTGACATCTAAAACCAGTCGGTATATAACAATCTAGAATCGACACTTCGACAGCCCCTTGCGGCTGTCCAGGAGGGCAAAATGGGACGGAGTATTTTAGCGATTGTAGCTGGTGTGGTGACCATTACGGTGCTCGCTGTCGGCGGCGACGCGGCGATGCGGCAAGTAGTGGCTTCCGCCTTCGACGCCAACGGCTTCAGCGACAAATTGCCGGTGCTGCTGGCGATGCTTGTGTATATGACGGTCTTCTCGGGGGTCGGCGGCTGGGTAACGGCCCTGGTGACCCGGGCCGGCCTGCGGGACGTCTGGATTCTCGCCGGACTGCAGTTCGTGATGACGCTGGCGGCGAACATCATGCTGTTCGATCGGCGTCTCTTGTAGTTCTACGGTGTGGGGTTGATATTGATGCCGGTAGCCATCGTGGCGGGCGGCCGGTTTCGCGCATGGGGAGCGGGACGGGCTACACAGACTCTTGCCGCCGCACCGCAGCGATGAGTTTGCCGGCGCAAGTGGAGCAGACCCAGGTGCCCAACGCCGCTTAGTTTTGATCGTTGATCTTAGTAAGCAAGGGTCCGCGACGGCGAATCGCCAGCACGAACGACAGCAGCGCCATGCCGATGAACAGCATCGACCCGGGCTCCGGCGCCACCATAATCTCGACCGGAGCATCGAGGGTGCCAGCGCTGACAAAGGAGCCGGCATCGAAAGCCGGGTCGTTGGGGTCCTGAGAAAATAACGAGTAGTCGACGGCAATATCCCCGGGGATCACCGTTCCCGGCGGAACGGTGGAGTTGATATCGAACTCGCCCAACCCAAGAGTCGCAGAAAGATCCCATGGTTGTGTGATGCTTGCCGACTCGGGCGCCGGCCCCACGACGTAAAAAGGAGCAGTTGGGAGAGTCAGATAATCCAGGTAACTCCCAAACACCGTGCTCCCCGTGAAGTTCGAGTCATTCAGAACCACCCAATCGGCGGGCCCTAAGTAACTCAGGGTAAATCCCCAGCCAACAGCGGTTCCGGGGGGGCCCGCCACGTCACCGCTGGCGGGCAAAGTCTGGATCGTCGGCAGAACGGGCCCGGCGCAGGCCAAGGCGTCGAAGGCCGCGGCCAAGACAATCGTGGATACGATGCGTTTCATACAGGTCTCCTCCACTTCGTTGAACTTATCGAAACTGGTTGGCGGAAAGCACGGCGCCCGTGTCCGCGCCGTTGGCCGAGCTCCACGGCATGCTCAAAGTAAAGCGGGCCAGACTGGCGCACCCGGTGAAATCGATAGTGAACGCGGCGGTAGCCGAACCGTTGGCGGGGATATCGCCTAACGCCACGGGAAAGCTGCTGGGCGGCGTGATCAGGGGCGAGCAAGCCGCTCCCGAGGTCTGCGTCAGTGTGAATCCGTTGATCTGGGTCGCATAGGCGATCCCGGAGCTGGGATTGGTGGCGGTAACCGTCCAGACGCGAGCGTTCTGCGGGCCCGTCTTCGTGGTGACCAGGAAGGACAGGCCAAATCCCGGCAACTGGGTCGGATCCACAATCCCCCAATAGGCGGGTTTGGCCTGGAGCCCGGCGTCGAAGAGAAGCGGTTCGTCGAGGTGATTGCAGGGGAAGCCGGAAAGCCAGGTATCGTCGTCCGCGATCCCCCAGAAAGTAACCGCGCTGAGTTTGCCTTTCAACTGCCGGAGCGCTGTGAAGTATTGGTTGTAGAGCCAGCCCTGCTCCGCAATGATGGACGGAGGAACTACCCCACCATTGGCGCCATAGTTACTGGCGGCGCAGGCGGTGGGGTTGGCGGTCTGGCCGGTGGTATAGACGCTCAAGTCCATTTCGGTGATCTGCTGATCGATGCCGGGCACCGCATTGGAAACGGTGTTGATGGCATTCACCATGGCGGTGATGGACGGGTAGTTGATGGCGTTGTGCATCTCGTGGCCGAAGCCATCGATGGGGATGCCGCGGTTTTTGAGGTCCTGTAGAACCGTGACGACGCAGGCGAGACGGTTCGGATCGGCCGTGCTGAAGTCGTTGATGAACAGCTTGGTGCCGGCCGGGGCGAACTGCCGCGCGGCCTCGAGGGCGATGTCGAGATAGCTCTTACCCAGCACGTTGTAGAACGGACCGTGCACCAGACAATCCGGCTGGTTGGGGTCGATCGGCTCGTTCACCACGTCCCACACGTACACCTTGTTGCCGAAGTGCGTCACTTCGTTCTGAATATGCTCCTGGATGTTGGCAACCACCGTCGCCTGGTTGGCGGGGGAATTCGTGCTATCGCCAATAGCGTAAGACGGAGTCTGCGCGCCCGTCGCCCAGACCAGATTGTGGCCGCGCACCTGCATGTTGTGGCACACGGCCAGGCCGACTTCGTTGTCGGCGGCGCCGTAGGTAAAGGTGCCCTTGGTGTTCTCCACCGAGCTCCACTTCATGTCATTGCCGGAAACGATGCTGTTGAAGTGCTGCGTGAGCAACTGGGCGTGGGGGCCCGAAAGGTCGGTGCTGTCGATCTCCGCGCCGACCGGGAAAAAATACGAGAGCGTCTGGAAGATCGACGGAAGATTCGTCTGCACGGTAGGCGGCGCGTTGTAAGTGAGCTGGAAGTCGTCGATGTAGAACGAGACGAAATCGTTGCCCGAGGAGGGAACGGTCTGCAAATACAGAAACGCCTGGCCGGGGTCGTAGTTATTGGCCATGTTGTAGCCGGTCACTTTGATCTGGTGCCAGTTGCCGTCCGCGGGCACGGTCACGCCGGGGAAACTAGTGACGCTCGGGAAACTGGTGGTGCCGGAGAGCGTCACTTGCAAGCTCATGTTGATGACGTGGCTGGATAGGTCCGTGGGCAATAACATCACCCACACGCCGATCATATATTGCGAGCCGTTGTACATCTTATTGCTGACGTTGATCTGGGGCCCATCGAAATTGTGGGCGCGGTTGGTAATCAGCAGGCTGTGGGTGCCGCCATGCGCAGCCGCAGTGCTGTTGGCCACGGTGGCGCCGGCGCGCGAACTCCAACCGTCCAAGCCGCCATCTTCGAAATTCGTAGTGATTCCAGTGTTGTCCTGTTGGCTGGGATTGGGCGGCGGCGGCGCGATCTCGCTGATGGCCACGTGGTCGATGTAAAAGGAATCTGTCGCGCTGCTCGACTGGAAATACAGGACCAGGCTGGCAGGCGGTCCCGGAGTATTGCTGAAACTGAACGTGCCCTGGACCTTCGTCCACGCCGTGCTCGATAAAGCTCCGGAGGTGGCAACGTTACTGAACGCTCCCGAGGTGTTGGCGCAATTGGTCAGCTTGGTGGAGATGGTTGCGGTGGGATTGCCGGCGTCCGGAGCGGCGAGCAGGACGTACGCCGTCACTTGGTAGGTGGCGCCCGCCACCACATTGTTGATGCCCAGCAGGTTGATGCTGGGACCCATGAAGCCAGCGGTCCGGTTGGTGGTCAGAAGGGAGTGCGTATCGCCGTTTGGATCGAGGACCGGCGGCGCCGCGTTGGTCAAGGTTGGCGAACCGAAAGGAGTCCAGCCGTCCAGTCCGCCATCCGCGAATGTATACGTTACGATCGGCGTGCCGCTGGGTGGTGGCGCGGTCTCGGTGATCGCCACGTTATCGAGATAGAACGAGGTTGCCGACGTAGGGCCTTCCAACTGCGCGTAGAGGAGCAAAGCCGTTTCGGAGGTGCTGACGGTGTAAGAGCCGCCGATCTGTGCCCAACCGGAGGCGCTTACCGCCACGGTGAAACTCCCGATGGTGTCGAAACAGGTCCCTCCGGAACAGTTCGGATCGCTGCGTTTGATGGTGAAATTGGCGCTCGTAGGGGCCTCGCCAGCGGTCAGCATGACGAAGCCGGTAATGGTATAAGCTGCGCCGGGCAGCAGAGTCGAGGAGACGGAAACGCTGGGTCCGCCTGCACCGCCGCTGCCCGTCGTGGTCAGCAGACTATGAGTGCCGGATTCCGCCGCTGCGGTGCTGTTTGTGGGCGCGCTGGCGCCGTTGAACGAGGCCCATCCTTGGTTGGTCCCGTCCTCAAAGTCATAAAGTCGCGACCACCTGTGCGCCAGCGCTGTGGAGGGTGCACAGAACCAGACAGAGCATGGTGAATCGCATGGCCGCCAGCCGGGGCAATCCGCTATGGAAAAAGCATGCCTGGGGTGTTGGAAACGTCATAGTTCCTCCTTCGTCCGGGTAGATCTCCACGAATTAGTGCGACTTGCGAATTATATCACTCGATCGGGCTTCGGGGCGCCAACTCCACCGAAAGAACCGCAATCTTGTACGGCGAAGCACAGTGTTCCAGTCCTGCCGCGGAGGGTAAGGATTGGTATGAAGACACCGTGCCACATACACAGACCGTAAAGGGCAAGGTGGTTTATAAGGCCTGATTATCTTTTTAGATATATAATCGGGCCATGAAGAGGAATCCAGGCAGTCGTTCGGTTTCGGTTGCCGCCGTTCTGGTTGTTTCCGCCGGCAGCCTGTTTGCTCAACTTTCATCTCCTCCCCAAATCTCGGCCGGCGGGATCGTGAACGCGGCCAGTTTCCAACCTCCTCTGGCGCGTAGCGGGTTGGCCTCTTTGTTCGGAACGAATCTGGCCGGCACGACGGCGAGCGCCACCTCGCTGCCGCTGCCTACCACGTTAGGAGGCGCCCAGGTTATGGTCAACGGTGTAGCGGCGCCGCTGATCTTTGTTTCGCCAACCCAGATCAATTTTCAGGTGCCCTGCGAAATGCCGCTCAACGGCGCGGCGGCGGTCTATGTCATCAACGGGGGCGCGTCCAGTTCGGCGCAGGCCGTCACCATCGCGCCCTACGCTCCGGGCGTGTTCACGTATGCGCGGACTGCCACCGCGTTGGACCCGATCATTGTGCACCTGGATAATTCGCTGGTGAGGCCGGACAAGCCCGCCAACCCGGGCGAAGTCGTCATCGTGTACGCCACCGGTGTGGGGAACCTGAACCACATGCCAGTCACCGGCGCCGGGTCGCCGTCGTCGCCGCTCTCGGCGGCCGTCGACCTTCCCTCGGTGACCTTAGGAGGCGCGCAGGCCTCCGTCTCCTTCGCCGGGCTGACGCCTGGCATGGTCGGCCTGGTGCAAATCAATACTCAGCTCCCGGCGACGTACGCCGCCGTCTCCAGCCTTCCCCTGGTGGTCTCGTTTGCCGGAGCGTCCAGTCCGGCGGTCAATCTCGCCGTACAGGGCGGCAGCGGCGCAGTATCGAACGTGCTCGTTTCCGACAGCTTCAACCGCACAAACGCCAGCGCCTGCGCGCTCGGCAAAGCCGACCTGGCATTCGGCGGGAGCGGCTCCCACTACTATCTGCCGCTGGTTACGACCAGTTCGAGCTTCGGCGTGGGCATCAGCTCCGGGGTGCTCCTGAACAACAGCACCGATTACAGCGGCGTGCAGTTCACCGCCTCCTCGGACGGTTGCGGAAACCAAACAACCGGCGAGGGGCTGGGCCAGGATCTCGACATCAAGGTGGA
>PMTT01000714.1 GCA_003167275.1 Bryobacterales bacterium
GTTAATTACATCAGACAGCTAGTTGCAGCGCAGGCTGACGCCGGTTGTCGAGGCAGAGCACGGCGTGGTATAAATCACTGAATTCTGATCGGCCCCAAGGGGCGAGGAGGTGGCTATGTTTTCACGCTGGTTTGCAACGATTGTGGTGACCGCGGCTCTTGTGCCCGGTGTCGGCCGTGGCGAGGTGGCGGGCAAGTGGGTCGCCGAGCTGACGAGCCCGACGCTCCTGGAGCCCGCATACATCCGCGTCATGCTTGCGCGGACCGGCGATGCGGTAAGCGGCGCGTGGGGTAGTGAGATCGTAAAGGGCACGGTGAAGGGATCGACTGTAGCGCTGGCGCTGCCAGATACCGGGGGCCGCGATGCCGGCACGCTCACTGGCAATATCGAGGGCGATGCGGGTGCAGGCGGAGGAACGATGGCCGGTGTGGGACGCAGGGGAGGCCGCGGCGGGGCTGGTTCTGGCGCACGCGCTCCCGTGCTGCAAGAGGTGACATGGAAGCAGACCCGCGAACTGACGCCGCCGGCCCAACCGCGCGAGATCAACTACGATCCCACCACCTTCCAGGCTTATTACTACGCCGGGAACAAGCCGGGCATTCACATCTTCCCGGGCGACATCGTGCACACCTGGGCACCCGATTCCGCGGGCACCGATAAGAATCTGAAGCGCGTGGCTCTGGGCGGCAATCCGAACATCGGGCCTATTTACGTGGAAGGGGCATTGCCGGGCGACACGCTGGTGATCCACCTGATCAAGATCGAGCCAAATCGCAAGACGGCTCGGCAGGGGAGTAGAATTCAACAGTTCGGCGTCACGCCAGCTTACAATCTCGCCGCGAAGTACGATCAGGGCTTCAACGGTGAATACCAGTTGGACAACGCAACCGGCATCGCGGTGCTCACCGCGCCTACGCCCGCGCTCAAGAACTTCAAGGTAACGATGAAGCCGATGCTGGGCTGCATCTCCGTCGCGCCTCCGGGGTTCGAGGCCTTGGCCGGCCCGCACCTCGGCGTCTTCGGCGGCAATCTCGACTATAACGGCACCGTCTCCGGCACGACGATGTTCTTCCCCGTCTTTCATCCGGGCGCGCTGTTCGGATTCGGCGATGGCCACGCGGCGATGGCCGACGGCGAAGTGACGCAGACGGGACTGGAGGTCTCGATGGCGGTCGATTTCTCCGTCGAGGTAATCAAGGGCTACCAGACGCAAGGCGTCCGTGAGGAGGATTCGGACTACATCATCTCGTTCGGCGTGGCGGGTTCACTGCAGGAGGCTCTAAAGGTGTCCACCGCACAGCTTGCGATGTGGATCAAGCACGACTACGGGCTCAGCGACAGCGAGGTCGCGCTGCTGCTGGGAGCCGTGATGAAGATCGAAGTAACCGAGCTCGTCGACCCCGAGTTTGACGTGGTGACGAAGGTGCCCAAAAGCTCGCTCGCCATGCTGATTAAAACGCCCAGTAGCGGCAACTGATTCGGTCAGATAGTAGAGGCTGGGATCGCCTCACTTTGAGCATATCTTCGCCGCGGACATGGTGCGGCATCGGCTGAATAACGCGCCACTCTGAGAAAGGGAGGATGGCCTTGGAAGCCGGTAGCTGTCGATAGCAGCCCTTCCGTCCAACAGCCAGTCTAAGCACGCGTTGCTTGGAGGTGCGGCGCCCCACGGATGGGACGCGACGGCCCGAAGTCGCGAATCGCGTGGCGGGGCTCTCGGCTGTGCAGTTCGGCGGGGCCATCGAATGGGAAGTATTCGGTGGTAACTTCGTCCTCCGGAACGGGTGATTTTCGGCGTTGGCAACCGAACCGTACCTGTCAGGTTTTCTGACACCCGTCGCAATTTCTTTTCTTTATTCCTTTAGTTGTGTACTGAAAAAATACTTCGCCTGTCCTTCCGCGGCTGATTGGGCACCCCTGGAACGCCGTGCGCCACGGAACCGCCAACCGCCGTGTGGACCGAGACCCCTCCGCCGACTCGACGGCCACAGCGGCCTTGCAAGGCTGGCCGAAGGTTCTTCCGTGGAGGTGGCCCCCTGGGCCCGAGCCAGAAAGGTCAGCGTCCTCCAGATTCGGTGAATCGGGACGGGTACAGCGGGTTCGGTGGGTACACCGCCGCCAAGTGGCTTCGATGCTTATGGTTAGCTGTCACCGCCTCGCCATTAGGGCCGAAATCGGTGCCGGGTACGGCGGGTACGCGGATGCCGACGCTCCGAAATCTCCACTTCCAGACTTCCAACCGCAAATAAACGAGATGTTCCCTTCTGCCCACTTCCGTGGCGCGCCCTTGGTCCTGCGCGCGGTTCCGGGTATTTCCTGGCCCGGAGGACTCGGAACCTAAGGGAAGTACGTCCTCGCCCCAGGAAGGCCCATCCCGCGGCTCCGGCCAACTCATCCTCCGTCACTGGTGATTGTGCAAGTTGCCAGCGGTGCCAGGGATCGTTTCCCGACCCTCGTCGGTAATCTCCCAGTAGTCGCATTTCTGGGGTCCCTGAGACACGCGCCGAATCCAACCGTGCTCCTGCATTTCCAGCAGGACCTTGAGAGGAACCCGGCTTTGATGACCGCTGGCCTCCTCGAACTGGGCAAAATACGATTCCTGGGGAACTTCCCAGACCAGGTCGCCGCGCATCAGGCCGGAGAGGATTCGCTTTTGCCTCGGACTTGGATGGCTTGCCATTTTCACCTCTCCAATTCTCGCAGGGATGAATCCTCCTGAGAGCGGCAGCGAGCGATATTCGGGCGAAACGTGCCGCAGACGCAACCAAGCCCGAATCGCTCTACTGCCGCGACCAGTACGCCGGGTCCCTTTTGGTTTCCAAGAAAACCGGTCGGCGGTGCGGCGCCGCGGTCGTGGACGGCGGAACGGTATTGGCGTCCGCCGGGGCTAAATCTTCCCATGATGAGGCCTGAACGATTCCGTGCCCTTCTCCGGGACTTGACCGCAGACGACCGCATCCTGTTGGAGTGCCGGATCGTAGACGGCTGGCAATATGGCGATATTGCCGCTCGCCTCGGTGTGTCCCGTGATGTCTTGAAACGCCGTGTGCACCAGATACGGACCGACCTGCGGCGAAGGGCGAAGGCGCTTCAGGCGTGCTGAACGAGGCGTGTAACGCGGAAGGCCCCGGCCGTGACGATCGAATTGGGCCGCGGTGCGGCCTCGTCGTGCCGCCGAAGAACTTGTCTCAATCGGGGTTACCCAGGGGGAATTGCGCACGGCATATTTCACGTGATTTCCTGGAATATGGACTTCGATGGCTCGATTACGACTTACTCTGGAATCCGCTTCTGGCCTCTGCTTCCTAACCCCGACGACATCTTAATCGAGGACATCGCTCACTCGCTGGCTAACCAGTGCCGCTTCGCAGGGCACTCTCGGGTGTTTTACAGCGTGGCTGAGCATTTCGTTCGCGTCAGTCAGCTTTGCCAACTGGGGGACGCCCTGTGGGGACTGCTGCACGACGCCAGCGAGGCTTTTCTCTGCGATGTACCCGCACCGCTAAAGGCGCTTCCCGCCTTTGAAGCGTACCGAGCGGCAGAGTGCGACTTGCAACAGCTTATTGCAGTGCGGTTCGGGCTGGCCGCAGAGCAACCGGCGAGCGTCACGGAAGCGGACCAAGCAATGCTTCGGATCGAGATGCGCGACCTGTTGGTGGCGGGCTCCACGGGCCGGAAGAAGGCTGAGCAGCCGCTCTCGATCACGAAGCCGTGGCCTCCACGAATGGCAGAAACCCGGTTCCTGGGTCGGTTCTGGGAACTCAGCGGGATGCAATCGTAAGACAGGAAACATGCAAACACGCCTCCGGCCCAGCTCTGGCGAAATTGCGGCTACAGGCCTTCGGTTTAACAGCAGACCCGGTTGTAGTTGCTTGACGTTGCAAACACCATGGTTACACACAAAAAGCCGTTTATAGCGTTTAATTGGGGGAGTCTGGGGGCTCGGCTCATCTGGAGCAGGCTACCCCAGAACTGAACGAACCTTCGTGGCGAGCTCTTCCGGGCTGAACGGCTTCTGGATGAAATGGGAGTCTTGCTCCAAGACCCGGTGATGCTCGATGACGTTGCCAGTGTATCCGGACATGAACAGCACTTTGATCCCGGGCTGGAGCTTCTCCAGCCGGTCGGCCAGTTCCCGGCCGCTGACGTGCGGCATCACCACATCGGTCAGGACCAGATCGACCCGCTCCCGCTCACAGGATAGCAGCGCGTCGTCGGCGTTTTCCGCTGGAATCACCCGGTAGCCGTATTTCTTCAGTACTGCGGCAGCGAACTTACGGACCTCTGCCTGATCCTCGACAATCAGCACGGTTTCCGTCCCTTCCTGCGCTTGGATCGCAGTTGGCACCGGGGCTTCGGCTGCCTCGTCGGTGAGTGCCGGCAAGTAGATTTTGAAAGTAGTCCCAGAGCCCTTTTCGCTGTAGACCTCAATGTAGCCGCCACTCTGCGCCACGATGCCCTGCACCATCGCGAGACCGAGTCCCGTCCCTTTGCCGATCGCTTTGGTGGTGAAGAACGGCTCGAAAATCCGCTTCTTCGTTTCTTCGTCCATGCCCTCACCGGTGTCGCTAACCGCCAGCATGACATAGCGGCCCACTCGCGCTTCCGGATGCAGACGGGCAAAGCTGTCGTCCCGCTCTACGTGGGCTGTCTCAATCAGCAGCCGGCCAGTGCCAGGCATGGCGTCCCGAACGTTGACCACCAGGTTCATTACCACCTGTTCCAGTTGATTCGGATCGGCGAGGATCGTCCCGCTGGCAGCCGAGAGCACGACCTTCAGTTCGATGTCTTCCCCCATTAACCGCACCAGCATCGACCTCATGTTCTCCACCACAAGGTTGACGTCTAGCTTGCGCGGCTCGAGGACCTGCTTGCGGCTGAAGGCCAGCAGTTGCCGTGTCAATCCCGCAGCGCGCTCCCCGGCATTGCGAATTTCCTCTACGCTGTCTCGAAGCGGATCTCCCGGCCTCACTTCGGCGAGTATCATATCGCTGTAGCCGTTGATCACCGTCAGCAGATTGTTGAAGTCGTGTGCCACGCCCCCTGCCAGGCGGCACCGATTCCATCTTCTGGGCTTGGTGGAACTGGGCTTCAAATTTGGCCTTTTCCTTCTCCACGCGCTTGCGCTCAGTGATGTCCTGAATTGTGCCGGTCATGCGAACCGTTCGGTTTTCCTCGTCACGAAGCAGGACGCCTCGACCGTTCAGGATTCTAAAGGTCCCGTCGGAACGCATTGCGCGAAACTCGAGGTCGGCAGGATTCTCACCGGCCTCGCATGCTCTGGTCCACTCCTGCATTCTGGCGACATCGTCGGGGTGGACCAATGAGAGAAATGACTCGAACGAAGGAACAAACGTCTGAGGAGAAACGCCCCAGACTCGGTACGCCTCCTCCGACCAGGTGAGCTGGTAGCCTGGCAACTCAACCGCCCAGCTCCCCAAGTGTGCGACCCGTTGCGATTCCTCCAGGAGGCGCTCACTTGCCCGCAGAGCCTCCTCCGCCCGCTTGCGCTCGGTAATTATGTCGAACAAAAACACGATCTGGTCTGAAGCCTGTTTGCACACGGCCACGGAGTACCAATCTCTCCGCGCTTCAAGCCAAATCTCCCGAGACTCGGGCACGCCGGTACGAGCCACCCGGCCGAGGAGCTCGAACCACTCGGGGTCGGTCTCCCTCATGTTGGGGCTTATATCGGTCACTCGCTTACCCACTATGTTCGGCATGCCGGGGCGAGTCGCGAACGCTCTGTTCACGGCCAGGTACTCGAAGTCTACTACCCGCTCGCCGTCGAAGATCAAACGGACGTTGCACAAGCAGTTGAGCATGTTGTCGAACAGGGAGCGGTAGCCGGCTTCGCTCGCGCGCAACGCCTCGTCCGCCTGCTTGCGCTCTGTAATATCGCTTGCGGCGCCCAGCCATTCGACGATCTCGCCCGCCGCGTCGAGCATTGGGATGGCGCGTGAAAATGTCCACCCGAGGCTGCCGTCGACGCGTATCACCCGGTGCTCCAACTCGAAGGTGCTTTTGTTCCGGATTGCCGCTTCGAATCGCCGCCAGAACAGGCGGCTGATCGTCTGGGTGAATGTATTTCTGCAGCCACGTGCAGCTCGGCATGAGCGTGTCCGTGATGAAATCGCGCCCTGTCAATAGACGCATCTCGCTCCAGTCCGGGCTCATCCGGTACACCACGTCCGAACTGGCCGTCACCTGCAGGCGGAATCGCTCCTCGCTTGCCCGCAGCGCCTGCTCCGCCTGCTTGCGCTCCGTCACATCCTGCACAGTGCCAACCGCATCGATCATGTGCCCAGCCGCATCCCGGCGGATCTCGCCGGAAGTGGACAGCGTGCGGACTTGGCCATCCGGCCACACGACGCGGAATTCCCCTTGGAAATCCGACAAACCCGCTTGTAATGCGTTCTCGAAGATGTGACTGTAGCTGGCGCCGCGATCCTCCGGGTGGATAACCGATAATGCAGTATCCTTGGTGATCGGCCCGCCGCGCGGCAGCTTGAACAATTCATACATCTGGTCAGACAAGATGAGCGGGCGGTCGACCACCAACTGCCAACTTCCGATCCGGGCGAGGCGTTGCGCTTCATTCAGGAGCCGTTCGCTCTCGCGCAGTTCCTCCTCGGCTTGCTTGCGCCCGGTGAGGTCAATATGGCAGCCCAACATACGTATGGGTTTGCCCTCTGCATCCCGCACCACGGTGGCCTGCGCACTAATCCACCGGTAGGTGCCGTTCTTGTGGCGAAATCGAAACTCGACGAAGTGACGCCCGTGCGGGTTATCGATGGAGGTGCGGACTTTGTCCAGCGTCGCTGCGAGGTCGTCGGGATGCACACGATCTTGCCATTCCTCAAAGTTGTCGTCAATCTCTCCTTCCTCGTACCCGATTTGACTTTTCCACTCGCGGGAGAAGTGGACCCGGTTCGTGCCAGGTCCCAGTCCCACAAGCCGATATTCGAGGCGGAGATACACAGTTGCAACCGGCCTTCACTCGCGAGGAGCGCCTCCCCCGCCTTCTTGCGGTCGGCGATGTCGATCAGGGCCGTGCGGATACCGATGATCTCGCCAGTCTCGTTCCACACAGGCATATCGTGGATTTCGAGCCACAATTCACCGCCGTCGCTCCGCACGAAACGGCGCTGGACGGGCCCCGCCAGTGGTTCCCCGGACAGCTTCCGGCGGAGCATCGCGCGGCTGGCTGCCCGCTCCTCCTCCCGGACGAACTCCCATACGGGCCGCCCCACCATCTCGCCATCTGCGTAACCAAGCAGGGCGCACTCGGCTCCGTTCACTCGGCGAATCACTGCGTCCTGGTCCAATTCGTGATACGCCACGGGAGCGCTGTCGAACAGGTCGCGGAACTTGGCTTCGCTTGCCCGCAGAGCGTCCTCCGCCCGCTTACGTTCGGTGATGTCCCGCAGAAAGATAACGAGCCGTCCGCCTTCAATGGTCCGGTACTGGAGGCTGACTTCGACTTCGAAGGTGCTCCCGTCCTTGCGGCGGTGTCGGGACTCGAAACGGGCCTCGCCCTGTTCGATGAACCTCTGGATGCGAGCGGCGGTCTCGTCAGGCGTTTGGTTGGCCACCAGGTCGGAAACGCGCATGGTCAGCAACTCCTCTGCGCAATAACCACTCATCCGGCAGTAAGTATCATTCACCTCAAGCAGATGCCCCTGAATGTCCACCAGCCAGAAACCGTCCATGGCCGTCTGGACTATAGTCCGGTGCCAATCCTCTTTCTGCCGCAGAGATTCCTCCGCCCGGCGCCGCTCTTCCCGTTCAGCGAGACGGTCCAGGCCAAATGCCACGTCGAGCGTTACCTGCTGGAGCAACTCGACCTGATCCGGGCCGAACATGCCGACTTCACGGCCGTATACGGAGAGTAGCCCGCGCGGCGATCCACCGGCGAGGATTGGAAAAGCGACAGAAGCGCGCCAGCCGGCGGAACTTGCTGCGTCGCGCCACGGCGCTGTAATGGGATCGTTCAGGAAATCGTTGCAGACATATGGAGCGCCCTGACGAAATGCAGTTCCCGCGGGGCCCTGGCCCTCCAGCCTTTCGTCAGCAAACATCGGGGCGCGGTCCGCGTACTCATTTGCGTCGCCGAAGCGGCTCACCGGGACAAACTGTTGGGTTATTGGGTCAAGCCAGGAAATGAAGCTCAATGCGAATTTTCCGACATCCACGAGTATGCGAACGGCTTCCTGCAGTAACTCCTCCCGTGACTTGCATCGCATCACGAGACGGCTAACCTGGCTGGATGCAACGTACAGCCTACCGAAACGCTCGATCTGAGCCTGAAGTTCCATCTCTGCCATTATTTCTAGCGAGGTCTTCGACCTCA
>PMTT01000758.1:0-500 GCA_003167275.1 Bryobacterales bacterium
GCGATCCTACGCGCCGAACAAAACGGCAGCGGCCCGGCGCCGGCGGGTGACAGCCTCTTCCAGATTGACTGGATCGACGCCTGCAAGGGTAAGAGCGACAACGTGGTGCATGGCACCAGCAGCAAGACCCACTGCGATTTCGATTACAGTGGCGTCATGATGGAGCAAATGCTTCTGGGCCTGATCGCGCACAAGGCCGGCAAGCGCCTGGAGTACGATCCCAAGGCGGGCCGTGTGACCAATGCGTCCAACTCCAACGACGACCTGAAACGCCAATACCGAGCCGGTTGGACCCTGAACGGATAGTAGGGTATGCTTTAGCTTGCCCAGCCTAGGACCGAGCTTCATTCGCTGTTCGCCGTGAGAACATGAAATTCGCTAGGCCACAGATGAACACCGATAACTGATTTGTTTATCCGTGTTCATCTGTGTTCATCTGTGTTCATCCGTGGCTATTTTTTCCTGCTTTTTGGTGCTTACTTTCCCTTCCCATCTCCGCC
>PMTT01000758.1:509-5890 GCA_003167275.1 Bryobacterales bacterium
TCGATCCAGGCCATGATGCGTCCGTCGGTCACTTGCAGGCGGAAGGCGTACCAGCGGCCGTTTTCAAAGGTGAAATACGATCGTGTCTCGTTGTCCGATGCGTCCCAGCCATCCAGGCTGGAGAGCCCGACAATGTCACCGCCCCAACCGCCCGTGACCCAGGTGCAATACGAGTCCTGGACTGGGAAGGTGACACTGGCAAAGAAATCGCCGCCGTCGAGCCGGGCGGCCTCGAAGCGGACTTCGTAGTTGGAGCGGGGAAAGGAATCTGTAAGGGTGACCCCGGTCATGGGCTTCCCCGCTCCCAGTACCATCGTTCCGTTGTCCACACGCACCTGTCCGCGCCCCGTGAAAGCCGTTTCCTTCCAACCCTCGAGGGACTTGCCGTTGAAAAGAGATTGCCATTCTCCGATCTTTGGCTCGGCGGCGGCCGTTGGCTCTTTGCCGGGGGCGCGGCGCTGTGCCACATCCTGACCCCCAGCCCCTATAGCGGCGCACCACAGAATGGCAGCCACGAGCGGCGCAAGCGGGATCCGGTTCGCACGTGCAGGCAGACGTGACATGTTGTTCCGGACTATATCACGAGTCAGGCCGAAGATCGCCTCTCATCCGGCAATTCCGCCGAGAATCCGCGTAGCGCGAGGATAAAACGATGCCCACCTTCCGGTGCCATTTCGCCACACTGATCATTCCGGAAGGGTGGCGTTTTGTCGCCGGCGCACCACTCCGGCTAATTCCCGGACAAAGAAGCCCTGTTCTATCAAATACTTATACGCGACGATCGACGGCAGCGAGTTTGCTAGTCTGACAACCATACCCTTGACCAGCGCCCGGCCTCCGTCCCCAAGGCCATTGCGCTACAGTACGGGACAGGAGGAAAAAAAGTGAAACCGAACTTGGCAAGGTCCTTCCTTGGGACCGGTATCCTGGTGTTCTTTCTCCTGATGGCATGTCCGTTGTGGGCCCAGGTCACTATCGCCGTGCTATCCGGCACAGTCACGGGCCCCTCCGGAGCAGCCGTTCCCAACGCTGAGCTTTCCATTAAGAACGTGGCCACTGGTCAGTTGACCAAGACCCAAAGCAATTCGGCTGGGGTCTACAATGTCCCGGATCTCACACCAGGAGAGTACGAGGTCTCCCTCTCAGCGGATGGATTCGCCAACAAGACCGTCAACGTGACGCTGGCGGCGGGCGCCAGGCAGACCATGGACATGGCTCTGCAGTCCCCCTCCATCAATCCAGGGGCGCCTTCCCTCGGCGATCTGGGCTTTACTCCGGACCAGAGCAAAGGGAGCGCACAGGACCAGGCGCGCCTCGATAAACGTTCGCGCATGCTCAAGACCCATCAACGGCTCGGTCTGATCACTACCGCTCCCTTGCTTGCCGCCATCATCCTTGGCAACGGGGCCGCTGGCAAGAAAAGCACCGCGTCCGGCCGTGAGTTGCATGCCGCTGTGGGCGGTGTGGCGGCAGGTCTCTATTTCACGACTGCCTCCTTTGCCATCTTCGCCCCCAAGGTGCCGGGGACCACTGTGCGCGGGCCCATCCGCCTCCATAAAGCTCTCGCCTGGATTCATGGGCCGGGCATGGTCTTGACCCCCATCCTCGGCGCACTCGCCTATGAGCAACGAAATCGCGGAGAAAAGGTCCACGGCGCCGCCAGTTTTCATGCTGCCGCGGGCGCCGTCACCGGCGTGGCCTACGGTCTGGCGATTCTCTCAGTCTCGATCAAATTCTAAGGAAGGCTATGAACCGGAACCTGCAAATCGCATTCTTATTCCTAACGCCTTCCTGGCTGGTCCTGGCGGCAGACACTCAGTGGGTTCTCGAACAGTCGACCGTCACTTATCACGTGTCCCACCCCTTGCATCAGATCGATGGCGTCAGCCATGCGGCGCGAGGCAAGGGAGTATGCCAGGCGGGACAGTGCGATTTCCTGATCGCGGTACCCGTGAAGTCGTTCGACTCGGGAGATAGCAACCGCGATCTGCACATGATCCAGGTCGCGCGTGGCGCGAAGTTCCCGATGGTGACCGTGCGGCTTCACCTGCCTGCGGACGCAGCCTCCCAGCCCACCATCCACGCCGATCTGGAGGTGGAGTTTGCCGGCGAGACCGCGCATTTCAAGCAGGTGGCTTTCGAACACGTGACGAAAGGCAACCAGGAACACATAACCGGAACCATCCCGGCGACATTGGCCGATTTCAAGATCGACCCACCCTCGCTCCTGGCCATCCCCACCAAGAACGAAATCCCCATCCGCGTAGACATGACGTGGCGCCAGTAACACGGGCATCCTTGCCTGTGTTGGGATTGCGCTTTCCATGCGTCGGGCCTGATGCAAAAACCACAAACCACAAAACCAACACCGGCAAGAATGCCCGTGTCACTTCGGGCTCACCACATAGTCCTTGAAGTAACTCGTGCTGTCCGTCTTCGACCACAGACCAACTCTACCGGCGACCGGAGGGCGGAGCACCGGATTGTTGGCTGGCACCAGGTCCGGATTCGGCGCGCCTTTCCTGGCCACTGGCTCACTGCCGAGCGTATACTCGATCGCTATTGTGCCATCCAGCCATGCCTTGAAGTCCGCTCCGTCGACAGTCATTTTCAGCTCATGCCACGTGCTCCGATCGAGGGGAAACGGCTTGGCCCGGTCGCTGAACTTAATGTTGCGCCTGATGCCGTTGTGAAATTCCCACAGCGCGACATTGTTTTCCGTGTCATTGTAGCGGATGGCCAACCAATCGCCGTTGGGCTTCACATTGAAGAGAATGCCCGAACAGCGGTCCGAATCGCCGGCCACCGTCTTGAACTTCATACTGATCGTGCCGTTCGTGAAATTCTCGACGCTCTTGAAAACCGCGACCGGATAGTACGCGAACTGTTTCGCATTGTCCATCAGTTCCTCGTTCGTCGTGCCATACAGCTTACGCGCCGTTTGCAGCAGCAGTTTCGTGGGATTATCCTTGCTCGCCACCCAGGGCCGGCCGTCGATCATGATTACTTTGTCGCTGCCATCCTGCGCCACCACCCACGTGCCGACCATCGGCTCGAACGCGACCGGAGCTTTGCCGACCTGCTCACTATTGAGATCGACCTTGATATCCGCCGCGCTAGCCGTCGTGACCAGAAGGACGGCGGCCATCAGAACGTCTCCACTACGAGTAACTACCTTCATTTGAGTCTCCTTCGTGCAATGATTCCAACGGCCAGAAAGAAGCCCGGCCAGAAAACGTAGAAAATGGCGTCGGCGCCTCTAGCCTGCACGGCGAGCGGATGTCCGCGAAAGGCGGCCTCCTCATTCTCTAGAGGCGGCGTGGCGCCGGCCAGCGAGTATATCGCCTCCAGCACACCTTCCGCAGTGGTCATGCGGCTCATCGTCCTGCGGCCAGCCAGTTCGTACCAGATCTCCCCATACCCGGCACTCGTCTGCTCGAAAAGCCCGATCGATGTGCCCGATACATACTGCACCTGCACCTTCGGCATGACACGTCGCAGCTTCGAAAGGGCATGTTGCTCCAGATCCACGCGCCGCGGATCCTCCTGCGCCAGATGCGCCTCAATGCGTAGGGGAGCGTGGATTTGCCGGAGCGCCCCTTCGTCGGCCTCGGAGAATGAGTTGCTTCGCGCTTCCGATGTATCCAGACTGACGTTGAGGAAGGTGCAAGCGAAGATACTGCCCACCGCCAGCACGGCGACTCCCGCCGATTCGTAAGCCCGGCGGCTCACCGGCATTCCCAGCCCCATCCAGATCGCCGCGAAAACGAGGCCCGTCAGCGTCAGCACCAGCGCGATCAGGACGGTGTCCAGCCGCAGGAGGCCATGCTGAAACTCTGCCACCATCGCGGCGGGTGTATATTGAGCCGCGCGCTCCCACCATCCGCCTTGCACGGCGCCGAAGAAATTGACGATCCAAGTGCCAACTGTGACACTCAGCGTCAGGATCGCCGCTGTCGAAGGATGCTCGGTAAGCGACGACATCGCGCTCGCCAGGCCGATCGTCAGCCCCGCATTGAGTAAGTGGCCTACCGTCAGTGTGACTAGCTCCGGTGCGTAAACCGTGCCGCCGTAACTCTTCCACAGTAGCGTAGCGCTCAAGGGCGGCAGCATCGCCACCATCCAACCCGCCATCAGGACCAGCGCCTTACCTGCGATGCGCGCAAAGGGGCTCATCCCCTGCTGCATTTCGAGCTTGAGTGCGCCGCTCTGTCGATCGCCCGCCACCAGACGGATCGCCACGAACGGCAACAGGAAGACGGCGGCCAGTTCCAGGGCGCTGAACGTCGGAGCCCAAACTCCGATCAGCGGTGACAGCGCCTCGCCGACCCCAGCGGACGTGCCATTCAGGCCGCTCACTTCCGCATAGGTGCGTACGGCGCTGATGAAAGATACTCCCACCAGGGGCCCGATGCAGACAAGCAGCACCCACCACGCCTTAGACGCAATCAGCTCCCGCCATTCCTTGTCCAGAAGCCACAGAAACGCAGGCCTAGACAAGCGCAAGGAACACCTCCTCGAGGTTGTCGTATGGCCGTGAAGCATCGTGCGCCGCGGCCAGTGCAGCGAGTTCGGGCACGGTGCCTTCGCCACACACCCGCCCACTGCTGAGCAGCACAAACCGGTCGCACAGGCGCGCGGCATCGCCGATCTGATGAATGGAAAGGAAGAGCGTCCGTCCGCGGTCGGCGTGGGTTCGCAATGCCGCCGCGATGTCGCGCGCCTGGCGCAGGTCAAGGCCGTCGAACGGCTCGTCAATGAGCAATGCGGGCTGGGGCGTGAGCAGCCCGATGGCCAAAAGGACGCGCTTCCGCTGGCCTTTTGAGAGCGTGCCGATTGCCTGTCGCAGCAGTTGCCGGAGATCGAGTTGCTCGACCAATTCATCCCGTAGACCAGCCCGGCCGCCGAGGAACCCAATCGTAAAGTCGAGAGCCCATCGGACGGACTGCGCCGGCCATGGTGCGATACCATCGGGCACAAAAAACAGGAGGGATGAGCGCTCACCCGTTCCAACCGCCTGCCCGTTTGCCCGAACCGCCCCAGAGTCGGATGGCAACACCCCAGCGAGACATTCGAACAGCGTGGACTTACCCGCGCCATTGGGACCGATGAGGCCGAGCACCTCGCCGGCGCGAACGTGGAAGCCGACATCCGCCAGCGCAGCGATGGGGCCGAATCGTTTGGACAGCCCGGTTACTTTAAACAGCGTCGTTTGCATCGGAATGATCGAACAAGACACGTAGCATCCAGCGCTCTTGGCGGCCGTGAGCACCAGCGCGAAGCCTCGCCCGCTGCCGCTAATCTATAGCATCGCTGGCTCCACCGCGCTACCGCAACTCACGAAAGCGGAAGCCTTTGGTTTCTTATTCGTGTTCATTCGT
>PMTT01000033.1 GCA_003167275.1 Bryobacterales bacterium
ATTACGGCCGAGACCAAAGCCGATGCATCACCCGTAACCATTGCCGACAAAGAAAACGAGCGCCTGATCCGGGAAGCGATCGAATTGGAGTTCCCCGACGACGGCATTCTTGGTGAGGAAGGCTCCAGCAAAGCCGGGTCGAGCGGCCGCCGCTGGATTGTCGACCCGATCGATGGCACGCGCGATTTCGTCCGCGGCAACCAATTCTGGTGCATCCTGATCGCGATCGAAGAAGCGGACGAGCCGCTTGCCGGCGTCGCGCATTTTCCTGTGTTGAACGAGACCTATTGGGCGACGCGCGGCAGCGGTTCGTATGGGAACGGTGAGCGCCTGCATGCTTCCGCCATCCGATCCATAGACGACTGCTGTTTCAACCCCAACGGCCTGTCGCTCATCCAGGCCCGCCCCCATCTGCCACAGATTGTGGAATTGATGCAGCGTGCGTGGGCCGTCCGATCGTTTGGAGGCCCGCTCGACGCCTGCCTGGTTGCGGCGGGTAAGGCGGACATTTGGTTCGAACCCAAAGTCGAGGTCTGGGATCTGGCCCCGCTGAAGCTGATCATCGAAGAAGCGGGCGGATTTTTCTTCGCGCTCGACGGCTCGCGGCGGATCGACAGAGGCACGGCAATCGGTTGCGCGCCGGGACTCGTAGAGCAGGTGCGAGAAGCCTTCGGCGTGCCGGGTTGATGCCTTGCGCAGTTGGTGGACATCCTTATACACTCGCATCCAGTGGGTATCAGGAGCGGCACCGCCTGGGGCGAACTTGTTAAAATTGGAAATTGCCGGATTATCCCGTATCGGTCGTCACCCCACCCTATCTGCGGACGCGAGACTCCGGGAGTGCTTCCTGGAAGCCCTCTCCCAGCAGTCCTGGGGGGATTTTGAAGTGATCGTCGTGGACAATCGCGGGCAAGGACTGGCGCGGCGCAACGGCGTACTGCCCGTATCGAGGCTGCCGCGCGAGAGCTCGTACCGATGCTCGGCGTTTTTTTCCGCGTGCCCAGAGCCCCAGTTCTTCGCCCCTGTCCACGCCCCGCTACCTCACCGCCATCGTTACCGCGGGACTGATGGGACTGGTCTGACCCGCCACGCTGATCACCACGGGCACGGCGTCGCCCGTCACGATCCCCGAGGGCACCACGGCGTTGATCTGATACAGTCCCGGGTCCCCAGGCGTCAGCCCGGCGAAGTAGACCACTGCCGGTTTGCCTCCGATCGTGACCGTCACTGGGTTGACAGTGGTGGAAAGCGGCGACGCCAGCGGCGGAGTGCCCTCCTTCACGTTGGGTGTCACGGCGCCCAAACCGGCGCAGTAGATCACGATCGCCTCGCCAATGCTCGCCGGCGTGGCAGGCTGTGCTAACGTGATCCCATCGCTCCTCACGATGCTCCCTTGCCCCGAGCCCTGCTGATTCAGGGTAAAAATTCCGGGTTGTGCCTGAGCCACCACCAACTGCTGAGGCACCGAGTAGGTGCTCTCGCGTTGCACAGTCAATTGATATTGCGTGTTCACGGGCACACCATAAGGCACCTGCACGTTCAACTGCCCGGGACTTGTGTAGAGGATTGGTATCGGTTGGTTCCCCAGAAGCACCTGCGTCCCGTTCAACTGGTCCGGCAAGGGGAGCCCGCTGCTCGGTCCCGAGCCGTCCGCCAGATTCTGCCCATAGATGGTGATGAGCCCGCCTGGTGCAATCGGCACGCCACCCACGCCGCTGGCTGCGTGAACCACTCCTTGCGCTGTCACCGCTGGCGAAGCCGATGCTCCCGTCGGCGCGCTCACTATGGCGGTCAATGTGGCGGATTGGCCGCCGACCACACCTCCATTTTGGACGACTTCAAACGCAGTCACCAACATGCTAACCGTTCCGGCACTCAGCGGTCTCCATGTTCCCTGCCAAATCCCGTTTCCAATGTGCGTCATCTGCACGGAGTCGTTGTTGGAGAAAGTCGCCTTGACCGAGGCGTTTTGCCCACCGGGCCCGATCAGGTTACCGCATGGGTCCGTCACCTGAACATCCAGCGTTGATCCCTGTCCCACAACTGCGCCGAACGTCGGTTGAGACGGTTGTGGCGTCCGAAACACAATGAAAGGGCTCTGGGTCGCGCACCCGGATGCCTCCGGCTGAGCCGTAGCCAGATTACCCTCTTCCCCCGCCCCTGCCCGGCTGTTCGGTGTCGTCCCTGATGGCGCTACGACCATCAACACCGTGATGTTTTGCGGAAGTGAGCGGTCGGAAAAAAGCAGTGTGATTGCGCCCGTTTGTACGCTCCCTGGAACGAGTTTGCTGAAGTCCGGGTTCACCTGTACGATGGTCGGTTCTTTGGGCGCTACGCTGGCAGCGGTGGGCGTATAGGAGAATCCCGTGCCAGTAATACCCGACATGAAACTATTCGGTGTTCCCGCCGGATTACCGAGCTGGACACTTTGCGATGGGGGTGAGACTCCAGCCACACCGGTAAAAATCAGCCCGGCGGGGAAGACCTGTGGTCCTAACGTGAAACCGGCCGGCAGCACCGTCACCATCACGGTAATCAACTGAGGGCTGTTGGCTGCCGCGGCCGAAACTTGAATCGCCCCGTAGTACATCCCCGGCCCCAGCAGGGTCGGATCGATCGACACGTTCACGAGTGAGACATCCAGGTATGGCCGCGTAACGGTTCCGCTTGATGGCGTGAATTGCAGCCAGTTGCCACTGGAAGTGGTGGAGCCCGTAGCGGTCCAGTTCATGGAGCCTTGCCCGATGTTGAGAATGCCAAAGTTCTGTCCCAGGGGGACACCCCCCTGGGACACCACCGTGAAGCTCAATGCGCTCTGCGAAAGGAGTATGGTGGCGCTGCCGGGAGCGCTAATGGACAGCGTCGCAGGAACGGCGATGGTCTTGCCCCCGCCCGTAATCGTGATCGTGCCGCTGTAGGTGCCCGGGGTAAGCGTGCCGGGAATAGCAGTCACCGTGAGGTAAGCCGGAGACGACGTAGTGGACGGCCCGCTTGGCGCCGAAACGCTCAACCAGGAACCGCCGGAGGAGGTGGCGGCGGATGCTGTAACAACAACGGAGCCGCCGCTTGTGTTCAGCACCTGCACTAACTGGCTTATGGTACCCCCGCCTTGGCTTGCGGAAAAGCTGACATTCTTGGTATCTACGCTAAGAGTTGCGGCCGGGGTGGTGGCAGGCTGCACCGTGAACGCGACGCCAACCGTGGCTGTTGCGGGTGCGCCGTTGGGAACGCTAACGGCGATCGTTCCTTGGTACGTTCCCGCAGTCAACGCGGAAGGATTGGCGTTGATCTGCAAAGTTGCAGGAATCGTTCCCGACGAAGGTGTCACAGTCAGCCAGGGAGAGTCGACAGAGGCGGTGAACGCCAAGCCCGTGGCCGTGGAAGAAAGAGTGATGGACTGCCCACCCGGTAAGTTCCCCCCGGCTGTGCCCTGGAAGGTAAGCGAAGCCGGCGTGATCTGGTAAGGGCCGGGGCTCGGGGCAACAGTGCAAGATCCGTTGCAGCCGACTGGCGTCAGGACTCGGATTCTGCTGTTGTTCGTGTCGGCGATGTAGACATGGCCGCTGCCGTCGACTGCCACCGATTGCGGACCGTACAGCGCGACGCTGAGTGCGGGCACGTTCTCCCCGGTAAAGCCGGACGAACCGGAGCCAGCGATCGTCGTAATCGTAAAATCCGGGGTAATCTTGCGCACCCGGTTGTTGAATCTGTCGGCGACGTAGATGGCTCCGCTGGCGTCCATAGATAAGCCTACGGGACCATCCAGTTGGGCGAGGTATGAAGCGCCTCCGTCACCCGAATACCCG
>PMTT01000037.1:0-2199 GCA_003167275.1 Bryobacterales bacterium
CATCGTGGGAATCAAGCCCCTCAATTCGGGCAGTGCATCCCTTTCCACAATCCTGCTCTCCGCCGGAAGTCACAAGCTCACCGCGTATTACCGAGACGACGTAAACTTCATCGCAGGCACGTCGAACGCGGTCACCGAAACGGTGAACGCCGTGGCGGGAGCGGCCCTCGCCGCTCAAACCCCGGTCAGCCTGCCCGCCACACCCAACTCTGTGGTGGTGGGGGATTTCAACGGCGATGGCAAGGCCGACTTCGCGACGCTCTCCCAGGACACCGGCTCCTGGTGGCAGGTGGATCTCGGCGCTCCGGCGGCCATCGGTTCGATTGTCATCTGGAATCGCACGGACTGTTGCAGCAACCGGCTGGCCGATTACTGGGTCTTTGCCTCCAATACGCCCTTCAGCGCATCGGACACGCCCGCTACGCTCCAGAATCGGGCGGGCACGTTTAGCAGTCATCAGACCACCATCCCAAGTCCGTCTGTCACCATTTCAGTCAATGGCGCGCAAGCGCGATACGTGCGCGTGCAACTCTCCGCTCCCGGATATCTGAGCCTGGCCGAGGTGCAGGTGTTTGGAGCCGGCGCACAGGCATCCACCAATCTGGCGCTGCACCAGGCAGCAACCCAAAGTACTACGCTTCTGGGTATCGCCACCGCCGGTGCCGCTTCGGCCGTGGATGGCAACACCGATGGTACTTTCTACGATGGCTCCGTCACCGCGACGAGTCTGAACGTGGTTGCGGTCGCGCTAGGCAAAGGCGATGGAACCTTCCAGCCAGCGGTCAACTACGTAGCCCCTTCCGGCATCATCGCATCGGGGGACTTCGACGGCGACGGCAACACCGATCTCGCGATCGTCAACATTACACCCGGGGACCCATTCGGCGGGAGCCCGAGTGTGGCCAGCGTTACCATCCTGTTGGGTAACGGCGACGGAACTTTCCGTCTCGAGGGCACTTACCAGGCCGGCGATCTGGGTTCTATTTCCCCTCTGGGTCCGTCATTCGGTGGAATCGTCGTTGGCGACTTGAACGGTGATGGCAAGGCGGATATCGTCATCGGCGCCTCTTATGTGAGTGGTAGCGGGAGTTTCTCATTCAAAACCACCGTAGTCATCCTCCTACCTGGCGACGGTGATGGCACCTTCGGTGCCCCCATCAGCTATGTGTCAGTGGCTGCTCCCTTCGTGATCGCGGATTTCAACGGGGACGGCAAGGCTGACCTTGCCGGCCTGGCGCTGAGTAATACTTTGACTCCGGCCAGTCCCCAACTGTCCGTCACCCTGGGCAATGGCGACGGGACAGGCACAGCAGTCGCTTCCAATGTGGTAGCGAGCGGACCATTGCTCGCGGGCGATTTCAACGGCGATGGCAAGACCGACCTCGCCATCAAAGGCGCCATCCTGCTCGGCAATGGCGACGGAACCTTCCAGTCGCCCATAACCTACACCGGCACCGCCGTGGCCACGGGAGACTTCAACGGCGATGGCATCCTCGATCTCGTGGTCGTCGACTCTTCCGGCAACCTGTCCGGGGTCCTCTACGGCAATGGCGATGGAACGTTTCGTCAGGGGCTGTCCGTACAAGCAGGCGCCCCACTGGCCGTGGCCGATTTCAACGGCGATGGCCGGGCCGACATCCTCACCGCAACTTCCAACGGCGCCCTCGTAGTGCTGGGCGCTACCACCGCGCCACCCATCACACTGACAGCCGCGGGCGGCACGCCGCAATCCGCTTCCGTCGGGACCGCCTTCGCTGCGCCGCTCCAGGTCACGGTGATGAATAACGGCGTCCCCGTGAGCGGAGCCACTGTCACGTTCGCGGCACCTACAGCGGGCGCCAGCGCGGTCCTGTCGAGCAGCACGGCGACGACTAACGCTTCTGGCGTGGCGAGCGTAACGGCCATGGCCAATTCCGTGGCAGGTAGTTATGTCGTCACGGCATCTTACCAGGGGAACACCGCGTCGTTCTCGTTGATTAACACCACCTATGCGTTCATCATCGCCTCGGCCGGCACGCCGCAATCCGCTTCGCTGGGAGGGGTGTTTCCGAATGCGCTGCAAGCTACCGTGAAGGATGTGTCCGGCAATCCCGTAAGCGGCGTGACCGTGACGTTCACGGCCCCAGCCAGTGGCGCCAGCGCGACCTTGTCGAGCGGGACGGCGGTGACTAACGCCTCGGGCATCGCCAGCGTCACCGC
>PMTT01000037.1:2223-4211 GCA_003167275.1 Bryobacterales bacterium
CTCCAGGCGACGGTCCGAGACTCAGGCGGCAATCCAGTGAGCGGCGCCACCGTGTCCTTCGCGGCGCCGTCCAATGGACCCAGCGCGACTCTGTCGAGCGCGACGGCGCTGACCAATGCCGCAGGAGTCGCCAGCGTCACCGCCACCGCCAACGGCCTCGCGGGCAGTTACAGCGTGACGGCAACGCTGGGGTCGTTGACCACGTTCTTCTCACTCACCAATCTGTCAGGCACGGGCGGAAGCTCCAACCTGGCGGTGGGCAAGACCGCCACCCAGAGCAGCACGCTTCCGGGATTCGCCGCCGCGGCCGCGGGTTCGGCGGTGGATGGCAATACGGACGGGAGCTTCTTCGACGGGTCCGTCACCGCCACGAACCTGGATAGCAACGCGTGGTGGCAGGTGGATTTGGGGGCTTCGGCGTCGGTGAGTTCCGTGGTGGTCTGGAACCGCACCGACTGTTGCGCCTCACGGCTCGGCGATTATTGGGTCTTCATTTCGGACACGCCGTTCCTCGCAACGGACACGCCAGCCACGCTGCAGAACCGCGCGGCGACGTTCGGCAGCCATCAGACCACGGCGCCCAATCCGTCCGCCACCATCGCGGCGGCGGCGCAGGGGCGCTATGTACGCGTGCAACTCACAGGCGCGGACTATCTCAGCCTGGCCGAAGTGCAGGTGTTCGGTACTGGGGCGCCGGCAGTCTCGAATCTGGCGCAGGGGAAGGCGGCCACCGAGAGCAGCACGCTTCCGGGGGTGGCCACGGCAGTCGCCGGCTCGGCGGTGGACGGCAACCCGGACGGCGCCTTCTACGACGGCTCGGTGACCGCGACGAATCTCGATCCGAATCCGTGGTGGCAGGTGGACTTGGGTGCTTCGGCGAGCGTCAGTTCGATTGTGATCTGGAACCGGACGGACTGTTGCGGCGGACGGCTGAGCGACTACTGGGTATTTGTGTCGGACACGCCGTTCCTGGCTACGGACACGCCTTCGACGCTGCAGGGCAGGGCGGGGACATTCGCCAGTCATCAGACGTCGGCACCCAATCCATCGACGACTATTGCGGCTGTTGCGCAAGGGCGTTATGTACGAGTGCAGCTTACCAGCGCGGGCTATCTGAGCCTGGCCGAGGTACAGGTATTCGGCACGGGAGCTCCGGCGATCTCGAATCTGGCGCAGGGAAAGGCGGCGACCGAGAGCAGCGTGCTTCCGGGAACGCCGGCCGCGAGCGCGGCAGTGGATGGCAATCCGGATGGGAATTTTTACGACGGCTCGGTGACGGCGACGAATCTCGATGCGAATCCCTGGTGGCAGGTGGACTTGGGGGCTTCCGCGTCGGTCAGTTCGATCGTCGTCTGGAATCGGACTGACTGTTGCGGTTCGCGGCTGGGCGACTATTGGGTGTTTGTGTCAGATACTCCGTTCCTGGCCACGGACACGGCTACTACGCTGCAGGGTCGGGCGGGGACGTTCGGCAGTCATCAGAGTACGGCGCCCAATCCCTCGACGACGATTGCGGTGGGAGCGCAGGGGCGGTATGTGCGCGTGCAGCTTACCAGCGCGGGCTACCTGAGTCTTGCGGAAGTGCAGGTGTTTGGGCAATGAGGCCGCGCGATTTAGAATTCCAGGCGCACCCCCCGGGACCCGCTGTCGCCCATTGAATCAAATTCCGGAGCGATGCCAGCAGGCCGACGAGGGCGTCGGCCGCGGACCAGGGGGTCCGCCCCACCAAGGTGTGTTTTCAAGGGTGTTCCCCGGCCCGCGCGGCGGGCAAGGATCGGTATAAAACCGTGGCACAGGCTTTCTTGCCTGTGCCACGTTAGTTTTCGGTGGGGGTTCGTTCTATGTGGTCGACGATTAGGATTTCCACTGGGATTTTGCGGGTTTCGAGGCGCAGGCCTAGGGTGTCTTGCAGGGCGGTGAAGATGGAGGGACGTACGTCGGCGGGTTTTTCCGTGTCGCCACCTGGTTTTCCTTCGTCTTGAGACCAC
>PMTT01000448.1 GCA_003167275.1 Bryobacterales bacterium
TAGCCACACCCAAATGAAATCGTGCAGAGTCGGCGCCACGGTGACCGCGAATACAGATATTGCAGCAATTATCAGCGCGCGCGCGATTTGCGGTTTAGGTCCCCGTTGGGCGTGTGCGCAGGCCGCCGCGCCGGTAGCATCACGGACCTGAATGACGGCGTGCCGCTCAATATCTTCCAGTTCGCGCAACCGTTGCTGGCGGGACTGGTACTGCTCATCAACCAGCCGGTCGTGAGTTTGCCGCGCCGGATCGAAGGGCTCGGCGTGGGCGCGCCTGGCCGCGGAGCGTGCATAATCGCTGAGGGTGTGGACGTGGCCCTCGGTTTTCTCCCAGGCTCCGGAGCTGACCGCCAGTTCGAACCCGTGGTCGTATGCGTCGGCCTGCAGGCGGTCGCAGTGACTCCACGGGCGGGCGGAGCGCCCGCCGTTGCGGCCGTTGCTCCCGCCGGCGCCGCTGCTGTGTTCGTTGTCGGGCTTCATAACTGCCTCCTGCCTGGATCAACGATTCGGCGGGATAAATTTTCACGCCCGCGTGCTGCAAACGCAAATAATGTGCAGGGCCCGTCCATGAGGCGTACTCATCCCAGAGAACTGTCTGCGGTCTCTTGCGGCCGTCGTCGAGGGACAACTGGAAATCAGATCAAGTTGAGAAGAAAAGGAAAACTAACTATGAGAAATTTCGTACCGCATCTCCTACTGGCCCTCGCCTTTACTGGAGTAACGTCTAGTGCGCAGTCGCAATCCGCAGTTCCAACGGATGCCGTGATGGTCTCTCGCCGTCTACCTCAGTTCTCGGTTAACGGCGAGCCAAAACAACTGTTTCTCTTGATCCCGAAAGGCGACGGTTCCGGCGCCAAACTCGCCAAGGTGAACATCCGCATGACTCCAGAGAGGGTCGCTCGCGTTGCCACGGCAGTATCGGCATCGCCGTTCAGCCGGGTGCTGGTGAACTACAGCGTGACAAAAGAGGTGAGCTGCCTCGCTGATCACCCTCTATTGGTCTTTGCACGTTGTGACTACACCGGTCTGCCAATCATGTGGGACCAGAATTCTTTGCTGCCGCCGGGTCAGCTTCTTCTACCCGTTTGGACGCCCTTCCGGGTGAACGCTTCACCCTTCCTGTGTGTGACCTTTCTCGTAAGGTGGGGGTAGTTTTGCCAGAGTAGTGGTCCTGCGCGCGCCGTAGACCCGGCGGAGCGAGGGGAACGCTTGCATCTCGCTTGAAACCTCACTGCCTGTTCTCCGCGGCGGTAACGAGTAGAAGATCCTCCAACCGAGGGACTCTAGCGCGAGCCACGCCTCCACTGCGCTCGACGCTGCGAGTACCGCATCGCCGTCCATGACGCGCTTTAGGGCCGCCAACGCATCAGGTGTTGGTCCAGCCTCCGCAATCTTCCCCAAAGCCGGCATTACAATCCTGAGCACCTCCTCGTCCGCATCGCCATTCACGATCTGTATTAGGGCCGCCAACACCTCGGGTCCGTCGCCAAGCTTTCCGAGTGTAACCGCCGCCATCCGCCGCACAAATGAGTCCGTATCACACATGGCTGCCCTCGATAACGCAGCTAGCACCTCTCGCCGCGCCCCAGCGTCCCCAAGGTTCGCCAACGCCCTCGCTGCGCTCTCGCGCACCAAAGGGGCCGGATCGGCCACGACCGCCCTCGATAACGCAGCTAGCACCTCCGGCCGCGCCTCAGCCTCCCCAAGGTTCGCCAACGCCCCCGCTGCGCTCTCGCGTACGAAAGCCGAATCGTCTTCCAGCGCCCCCAACAAGGCCGCCAGGACCTCCTCCGATGCCGCGGTTTTCTTTATCCGCGCCAACGATTCAGAGGCAGAAGACCGCACGACTTCGTCAAGATCGCCCGCCATGGCCTGCACTAACACCGCCAGCACCTCCGGCCGCGCGGCAGCTTCTCCGAGTTGGCCCAACCCTCTAACTGCACTCCGCCGCACGCCGGCAGTCGGATCCCCCAATACGGCCTGCACCAGGACCTCTAGTACTTTCGGCCGTACGGCAGCTTCCCCGAGTTGGCCCAACCCGTATGTTGCAGTCAAGCGCACCTCTGCGTCCGTATCGCCGGCGACCGCCTGCGACAACGCCGCTAGTACCTCCGGTCGCGCTGCAGCCTCCCCAATGTTCGCCAATGACAGCGCTGCCCTCTTGCGCACGCCAGCGTCCGCATCGTTCAACAGAGCTTGCACTAGCGGCCCAAAAGCGTCCGACCACCCGGCGTCCTTCGCGATCCATCCTAACACCGACATTGCAATCGACACTTGTGCATCGCACAATACGGCCCGCACCAAGGCCGCCAAGACCTCCGATCGGGCCGCAACCTTCCCCAACCAACCTAACATCTGGGCTGCGCTATCACGCACGCCGGCGTCAACGTCGCGCTCGACGGCCCGTGCCAAAACCGCCAGTACCTGAGGGTGTGGGGCAACCGCGCCGTGCTTCTCCAATGCGCCCACTGCCGTCTGGCGCACGCCTGCGTCCGAATCACTTTCAACGGCCAGCACCAACACCGCAAGCACCTCCGGGCGCGCGGCAGCTTTCCCGAGTTGTCCAAGCCCATACGCCGCACGCGAGCGCATTTGGGCATCCGCATTGCCCAACACGGTCTCCGCCAGTGCCTGCACCGGCATCGCCAGAACGTCCAATCGCCTGCTTGCCTCCCCCATCCTCATCAGTGCAGTCGCAGCCTGGTAGCGCACCTGGTGGTCCGCATCACCTATCACGGCCCGCACCAGCGCTGCCGATATCTCCGGTTTCGCCTCTATCTCCCCGATGTTCCCCAACAAATACGCTGCACTATCTCGGACGCGTCCGTCAACATCGCCTCCAAGGGCCCGCACGAGTGCAGCCAGCACCGGTGGTTGTGCCTCGGGCTCCCAAGACTTGCCTAGTGCAATCGTCGCTGCCTTGCGCACCCCCGCGTCCGAATCGCGCTCTACGGCTTGCACCAGCCGCGCCAGCACCTCCGGCCGCACTGCAGCGTCCCCAAGATTTCCTAATGCCTCTGCCGCCATCTGTCGCATCCAAGAGTCCGAATCGCCCTCGAGGACCTGCATAAAGGTCGCTAGGACCTTTGACCTTGCCGCAGCCTCCCCAAACTCACCCAACGCATATGCGGCGAGCGCGCGAACGTCGTTGCTCGCTGCGCCGACTACAGCCTGCACTAACGCCGTCAGCGCCTCTGCGGCCCCGCCACCCATACTCGCCAGAAACCGTGCTGCCTTAAGCCGAATCGCCCGTGGGTTCGCATCGTCCACCACGATCCGCGCCAGGCTCACGGTCACTTTGCTTCCATCTGCGATCTGGCCGTCTAGTTTGCCCAATGCGCGCCACGCCGCCCGGAGGCGGCTGCCGTTCCCTTCCCAAGACAACTCGAACGCCTTGGCGCTGACCTCATTTGCCCGCCTAGTCAGACTCCTTCTCACCCGCAACGGCTGCTCACGAAGCGCCACCGCAGCCAACCCTAGACGATCTCCAGAAAGATCTGCGGCTTCCACCAACAAGAGGCCGATGAATCGATCCACCAGTGGCACTTCCCGCAGGCACGCACCAAGCAGCACTAGAGCCTCCTGCCATTCCGGCAGCCACGCCTTCTTCATCACCAGCAGGGATACCGGGACTCGCTGTCCGTCGCACCACTCGACCTCAGCACGTTCCCAACCTGCTTTCCTCACCAACCTCCCCAAATGTTCCCCTGCCAGATACTCAAGCATTGTGCGGTGCATAAAGCTCAACTGTTCGTCGCCATCTTCGTTCTTACCCGCATGCACCAGCAGGCCCGTCCCGACCAGTTCATCCCGAATCTCCTCCACTCGCATACCCCGGTCCACCGCCGCGATCACCTCCTTCACCTGCTCGTTCGTGAACTGGTTTACTGACGGCGAACTCGCAAATAGCCGCCACGCCAGCGACCGCAACACGATCTTCAAGTCGTCCACGCTCAAGTCGGTCGCCGGCTTCTGATCTGCCCCCTTCCACCTCCTCCCCAGCACACTGTCCAGTACCCGCTGGTACAGATCCCGCCGCGTGGCGTCCGCACGCAGAGGCTGATCCTCGTTGGCTAGACACGCCAGGGTCGCCAGCAACGGCGAGCGGCAGGCGTGCTGCAGTGAGTAACTCCCCGCCGCGACTTCTCGTAGTCGTCTTCCCTGCTCGTTTCCCTCCCCATACCAGCGGCGGATCAGCTTCCCCACCTCCGACGCCTCCAGCGGTGCCAACTCGTAGGTCGCGAGCTTTGTCCAGGGGAGCCACCCGTCGGCAAAGTTCGCTGTCCGGCACGTCACCACAGCCCGGCTTTTCCAGCCGTCGGAATCGATTGTTTTCAGCAGGTCGTGCACGCGGTCCCGGTGCTTCGCGTCCACTTCGTCCAGCCCGTCCAGGATCAGCCAACAATCCCGAGTCGGCAGCTTCGTTGTGATCCATGTCTCCAGCCGTCCGCGCACCGGATAATGTTGTGACAGTACTTCGATTAGTGCCCCGGCCAGGTCGCGGGGTAGGGCGCCGTCGGCCAGTTCCTTGAGTTCCACCACGATGGGTAGCGGCAAGCGGCCCAACTCCGTGCTGTGGGCTTCAAGCTGCTCTTGCCCCTGGCGAGTCAGATCGAGTGCGGTGGTCTGGGAGAGGAACGTCTTGCCCCCGCCGGGGGCGCCTTTGAGGACTGCAAGTTCCAGGTTGAATTGCTCCCGCGCCCAGGCCACGACTTCACGGTCGCGGCCCAGGTGCGGTAATTCGTAGAGGCGTGCGATCTCCGGGTCAATGCGCCGGCGGAGGTTGTCCTCTTCGCAGTTGTTGCGCTCCTTGAGCTCGCGCTCCGGGATGCGTTTGACGACGCGCGCAGGGATTGCGACTTGCGAAGCCGGAATCTTCTCGTTCGAGTCGAGGTGCGACCACGGCGTGCGATCCAGGTTCGCGATCACCGCCTGGTAGTAATGGGCGATCGACTCCGCCAAAGTAGATCGGATGTTGACTAATTGCGCGATGGTGGCCGGCATTCAGATCTCCTCGGTACTGGCGGGGTTTGCCGAGCACCGCCGGATGGCTAAGACCGCCTTTAAGCTGACAATCGGCTCACGACAAGCTAAGAACGTTCCAAGGGAAATCATTTGAGTAGCACTCGGATGCAATCTTGAGGACCCAGCGCCGGCTTTCGCCGCATGAGAGGTACTGCGACAATCCCCGCTGAGCGATCTCCGCGGCAAATACCTCGATCCAGGCGTTGACAATGGCCACGCCCTCATGGTAGTAGCGCGTGACCAAGCGCTCGGTTAGTCTCATGGATTTCACAAGGTCCGCGAAGGCGGGCGGCGCGATGCTGCATTGGCGGAATAGAAAGTAGTTTCGGCGCGTTATGCGGTCGTTTTTCCCTGGTGTCACCGTTCCGTCAACTGCCAGCAGACGTTCCCGCAGTTGCGCAAAGAGCAGTCCGAAATCGTAATTCTCGGTGCAGCAGTTAGGAATCTCATCCGCGCCATCCGCAACGGGCAGCAAAACTACGTTGCCCTGTACGTCACGAAATCGCACGAGCCGAAAACTCGAACGCCACTGGCCGGCCCCCAACTGCAGCAGGGCGAACGGCCATTCCCCGCAAAGCGTGACCTTCAGATACCAACCTGACGCTCCGCGGCACAATCGTACACGGTGCTGACCGGGACGCAAACGGCAACATGCGGCAAACTGATCCTTCCAACGCGGCAGGTCGACGCCCCCGCGCGGGCCGACACACACGCCCGAGACCAGAAGTGCGGGTCCTTCCGGCCACATCTCTCGTAAATCCGAGAACGAGTCTGACACATAGACTCGGATCGGCAGATTTCGAGCACGCCACTTGGAGAGCATTTGGGCCACCTCCCACATTTGAGCATGTCAAGTTCTGCAATTTGACCCAGCGGAATTACGCACGCCTCTGCTGTGGCGCGCGCTCAGCCCACGGAAACCCAAACGCCATCTCGCTTTCTATGCACGCGTAGTTCGCCGGAATCAAGGGCCTCGATGATCGTGTCGATATCAGGTTCCTTCTTGCCCGCTTCGATCTTGAGATGCATCGTCTTTTCCTCTACTCGCTCAAGGTGCAGGTATTCCGGAGAGTGACTGGTCGCCCATGCAGGCTGCGCGTGAACGCTGGCGAGTACCAGAACGCCAGGGTCGACCGTCTTGCCCGCAGCCATCAGGCACAAGGCCCGTGCCACAGCGCCTCCGGCCGAGCGACCCGAAAACATCGTTCGCAGCTTTTCGGGAGAAGCGCGGAATTCGATTTCCCAGCAAACTGGGTAGTTGCAGATTGCCGCAACCGTCTCAAGGGGCTCCACCCAGTCACTGGCAAACGCATGCAGAGCACATGATGGATGTTGCAGGAGCTTACCGCCGGATTCCGGGGTTGGGGAGTCTAGCTTGTACAGCCGCAAGTCAGAGATGTACCCGAGTTCCTCCCCATTAGAAACCCTTACACCGGCGACCGGCACCTCGACGGTTGGGGATACTTTAATCCCCAACCACCAGCGCACGAAAATCATAGTGGCGGGAATGACCCAGCCGGCCTTGCGCGCAGCGTCCTCAAGCTGGAAGAAGGGTATCCCTTTCCACTCGAGGTTCAGTTCATCCATGACTTTCTCGCCGAGTAATCCAGCCAGATCGCGCAGCCAGTCCTGCAGGTGATTCAATCCACCTTGCCCCCCTTGACCGAGCCTACTGAGCCAAACCGCCGCACCCGCACTCCCAACCAACACGCGTATTGCCTCTAGCATGCGCTTAGAGGTCGAACTCTCGATAGCCTTATGTCGGTCTAGGAGGAACTGGTGCAGACCCAGGTCGCGGCCATCCACCAGCGTTTCGAATATCCCCCTCAAGTTATTGAGTTCGTCTACTGGATGCGGCTCTCTTTTTGGATTGCACATCGGGCAGTATTTGTGTTCGAAATCCTTCGCCCGACTTACAGTCGCGAGCAAGTATTTCATCAACCAGCCCTCGTCCAGGAGCTTTGTCCAATAACGCCACGTTACTGGCGAGACCGCGGCGATCCAACCAGGCACAGACTCGGTCCGTTCGATTGCGCCATTCATCATTGCCTCACAACCGGGGAACCAGGACTAGCAACTGCTCTTCCTGGGATGATTCCAGATCCACTGCCCGAGAGCCGGATTCCGATTGCGCCAACGGAGTCAGGGTCGCTGTTTCGGCACCGATCACCAAAACTTGCTGAAAGTCGGTCGTCGTTGATTCAACTGTGAGCTCTAAATGTCCCGTGCGAGACACCTCCACCGTCACCCCCGCCGACCCGTCCGAATTTGTCTCACTCTTGATGAATGGTGTACAACCATCGTCGAACTTGTCCGCACCAACAGGGATGGGGACGAAGGCGGGGGCCAAGAGACAAAAGGCAGGCGACAGCCAATCCCGCAACTGCTCCCAACTCTGCTTGCCGTTTTCAAACAATTCAGCTACTCCTACAAGCCACGAACTGCACATCAGCAAGCGGCACCTCCTGCAGCCGTCGCGGCGGACATGAAGTTTCAACGCGCCCGCCAATTCGAATTCTCTGCCCAGATACCAATACTGGAATACCTGCCATACGCTGGGGCACTTTCCAGCCGCGCGCCAGGCATGGCTCAAGGTTTTCTGGCACAGCGGACAGCCGCCGATATGCGTGCGCTCGCGGTCGGTCCACATGCCATGGAACTGGGGAAGGAAATGAACAAGTGGCGGGCACCAGGGACCTTCCGCGAAGGGCGCGACGATTACTTTGTCGGCCGATTCTGCGAGTGCGGTTTCCCAGGCACCCCAAAACTGCGATTCGAGCAAGGCATCGTCCGCCATGCCCTCCTGTTCAAGCGTTCGGTCCATTTTCCCACTCCTTCCAGGGGAAATCCTCTGGATAATCCGTGGCGGTCAACCGGAGAGCCGCCTCGTACTCGTCGTCGTTTTCGATCATAACCTTCGGGAGACAGAGTTCGCTACTGAGCTGATTGATGCACAGGTTGACGACCCTTTCACCGAACCTCTCGTAGTTGTGGACCGCGCCGTAAGGGATTGTCCACAACGCGTTAATCTCCTTCACGCCGAAATCGCTGATTTTTCGCAAATAGACCACGATGTTCCGCTTGTGGATCCGTTCCGCCGTCCACCCCTTTGGCACAACGAGCAGGTCATCGCGCAATCGCGAAGTCAGCATTCTGCGCAGGCGACCGGTCATGATGAATTTGCCATGAGCATTCACTGCTGGTGCCTGCACGCTCTTATCTAGCGTGGGATCATCAACGGAAGCAATCCAATTGTAGTCGGGCCGAAACGAATCCGACGTGACGAGGAGCTTCGGACCATTGGCTTCTTTTCGGAAGAGCGCAAATTTGTGATTTCCAAAGACCGTGATCTCAAGAGCGCCTTCCGACTGCATAATCTGGCTCTCGATCGCCGTCCCGGTCTCCCTCTGGAGCACATCCAGAATCTCCTTGAGGCCAGCGAGGTTATTTGGGGATTTCTCGAATGTCAGCTCGTGGGGCTTTCCGTCAAGCACAATCCGAACAGCCGCATTCGCGAAGGCCGGCGATTCTATACCCGCGACACAGTATGTGCGGAAGCTTGGCGGCATGCACTCGCGTCCTTCCTGGTTCTCCTTTGTCAGGAATGAGGCCCACTTAACGTGGCCTTCCATCCGCTTGCCAACCAGTAGTTCCAAAGAGCATCCCCCGGCCAGCCTGATTTCCAGAAACAGTGATGGCTGCTTGCATTTCAGCCATGTCCGTTTTTCAACGGCGGCTGCGAGCTCGCGTAGGTTCTGGTGGCTCTCCGGCAGCACCAAGTCCTCCTCAACGCCATCGAAGTCCACCAGGAACTCCCCCCTCATCTTCGCGGGATAGGCTTGTTCGGGGAATATGTCCGTGACCCACACCCGCTCAGCCCTCCTACCCTTACGCACCCAATCGATCCAAACGTGGCGCGCGACGGTGTAGATAAAACTCGTGAAACCACCGTGCACACGCTCCCGGAACCGCGCCCCTGCCATGATCTTGAGCATCACTTCCTGAACTACATCAGGAATGTCCGCTTCGGGCACTCCCAAATTGTGGAAGACAGCCCTCAGGGCGCCTTCCCAGAGGCGGTACAACTCCTCAAAGGCGGATTCGTCTCCGTTGCGCTCGTCTAGGTTTCGATAGAAGGCTTTGATAAGTACGCGACTCCGCGACTCGCGCTCACTACCCGGAGACCCAGGTATAGCGCCCCCCATAATTGCCATGCCAGCAAAGATAGCAGAATTGCGTCCTGAACGGAAACGCCTCTCCCCGTGCGCCGCCACAGAATCCGCGACCTCACGCCGAACCAAGACAGGAGGAGCATTCCTCATGATCACTCCCAGTGCGCGTCCGCGAACGGCAGCAATAGGATCCGGCCTAGCCAACTCCGACAAGGCTTTCACGAAACTGCCTCCGCGACAGCTACCTTTGAGGGGCGCCGTGTCGGTCTTGACCCGCCGCGCAGCATTTGCCTGTAGCTGTCCCTCTCCCCTATCATTCCGGCAAGCTCTACGCGCAGCGCATCGTTGTGCCGGCCGAGGACAGACAGGCTCTCCTTGAGGCGCTGCCGTTCACCACGGAGCTGCTCTCGCTCTCCGCGCGCATCGTCCATGCACTTCCCAAATTGTTCGATAAAGCGTGTTGCCGGAAGCCGGCCCCAAGCCTCAAGCGCCCGCCCGATGAGGAGGTTGGACTCCCTCGTGCGGCTACTCTGTTCCCCGTGGTCGGGGTGCGTGGCTACAAAAAGCAGCCGCAGAATGCCAGCCACAAGCTTGCGTTGCCGGTCGCCCGGAATACCCAGCGGAAGCGCCGCCAAGAATCCGGCGAGCTCCTCGATGCCGGACGGCTCGGGGAGTGCCGCAAGACCCTCTCGAATTCGCAGTGCAAGTTCCGTCTCCATTGGATCTCCTCTTGGGCGCCGCGACCCGTCATTCACGCGGCGATGCCCACAGGGGGAAACGCGCCGGTATCAGATTTTTTCAAACTGCACCAAAATAGCCGGAAACACACAGTGACTGGCCTTTGTTCTCTTGAACTTAGCTTAAGGAGCCCACAGTTGCGCCGTTGCCCCGGAACCGCCCGACCCCATCGTCGGTGCTCCGCCGGAACGCGATTCACCGCGTTCGAGCCTCTCGAGTAGCCCCGGCACCTCCTCGAGGCCGGCGTCTCCCAGCCCCGCAAGGGCACAAATTGGGCAATTGGCGACAGGCGCTACTGAGGGCGCCACTACCCGCGGCACACCGTCTTCGTAGTCGGCGCTCAGCCAAGTGCTTTCCCGGATAATGCCAGCAAGAAAATCCTCGACCAGCCGCAATCCCATGCCCACCGCCGCCATGTTGAGGCTCCGCAAGCTGCCCAGCCGTTGGAGCCGCCAATCGGTTTCGATGCTCTGTGGGTTTTGCATCCCAGCCGCTGACTCCGTTAGCCGCAGGCCCCCGAAGCAGGAGAGGCACCGACCGGGCAACAGCAGGCGGATGTCAAATCCCACATTGCGCCCCTGCGAGGCGGTCTCCATAACACCGGTGCCGATATCGAGCATCGGCTTCAAATAGAGCTGCGCCAGGAGCGTTATGGCCAATCGCGCTGCCCCATTGTCAACACAACCAAAGAGGAAGTGTGCGTCTTTGGCCGCCAAAAGTGCGGGCAGCGAGGTCGCGCCCCCAAGCACATCAGAAATCTCCGAATCCGCAAGAGCCAGCGACCGAAGGGCGTCTGCGATTGCCTGTGACTTGCTGCGGCCCACGTCCGCCACATTCACCAAGTCCATTTCTCCGCAATTGCCAAGCTCGAGCCGGTCGGAATCTATGACAGTCGCCGCTTGCACGCCAGACCGGATCAGAGCGCCGGCCAAGAGGGAGCCCGAGCGGCCACAACCGACAATTGCAGGTTTCAGTTCCGTCAGGCGCCGCCAAACCGGCGGCGACAGGGCACCGATGGTCCTTGACCAGATCTCGTTTCCTTCGCTATCCGGCTCATATTGATCCTGCGAAGGAATCAGTCGGACCACCGGCAGGCCTTCAGCGATGACGCGAACAGCGCCGAGTGGCTCCGGTCCTCGCCAACTTAATGCTTGACCAACGCATGCGCCCGCCACGTCTCCGGTCCCCAGTGCCAGGAACACGGCGGGCGTATCGACCGGCGGCCTAAGGATTGCCGCGCGCAGGCGTGCCAGTAGTTCGGCCTCCGAAGCTGCGCCTACTGCCACCAGGTTCGCTTCTCCTCGGCGGGCGCCATTTCTGAACTCCAAAGCGGATACTAGTACGGTATGCCGGTCCGGCAGGCGAGCCAGGCCGGACGGGCAGACACTCACACGAGACGGGTTTTCCGCGAGGCGCCGGCACAACTCGGCGAACACGGCTCTCGTTAGCACCAATTCCCAGTTCACGGTGTCCCCCGGCAATCCTTGCCCTTTAGTCGAACTCGCGCGGCTCGGGCGGGACGAATCCGCTCCGGCCCGGTTTCGGGGGCACGGGGTTCGGCGGCACGACATATACGATCAGCTCTCTCAGGGGACGCGACCGCACTACAACGGGCACCAGCCCGGGTGGCGGCCCCTGTCCTGTGCTTTCGAGAACTCGGTTTCGGCATGATGTTCTCTCTTTCTGGTAGCCGTTCGGCTCCACCTTTTGAAACGCTATGGCTGAACGCAATTTCAGATTCGAAAAATCCCGCTTCCTGCCCGTTCTTTCGGCGGCGTGAGTCGGTCGCCGGGGGGGGCCCGCAGGTCGACTCTTGAGGTTCGGCGCCGTTCGGAATGGATGACGGGAGATCACCGCAGTTTGTCGCGTTTCTTTCCGTGTCCTTCGCCGCCTGTCACCGGCTCAGTAGCGCCACGTTCTATAATCGCCCTGACCATGTCTACCGTTGCAGCAGTTAGCGACGATCCGTTCCAGCTTGGCGCTGGACATCCAGGCGTACTACAACTCGGTGGTGCGTGAGATGAATCGGACGCCCTGGCGGCGGTCCGGCGCGCCAGTCCTCGCCTCGGACATCGCCATTCAGGTCCGCGTAGTCAAAAAGGCTGGACACGTGCGGCGCATCTCCCGCGGCGAGCACGAGCGCGATGACGAACGTGAACGAGGCAAGTTCCGCTCCGACGTGGACCCCGAGACTGCTGCCTTGTATGAGCTGCCTACTACAGAGGACCCCGAGATCGTCGAATGGACGCAGGAACGCGAACTGCTCACCAAGGCGATGATCCTGGGCGGGCCGGGCGGTGGCAAGACGTTCCTCACGCAGACCACGGCCTTCGATTTGGCGAAACGCGGCTTGGACGAGTGGGCGCGACAAAGCCGGTCTCTGGAACAGTTGCCTTTACCGGTGTGCCTGCCGTTGGAGGATGTGGCGCGCGCCGATCTTCCGGCCAGCTTGGCGGAGGCTCTCCTCTTCCTTCTGCGTGGCCGGCAATTTGCCGTTTCCGCGGTTCTGGATGGCTGGCTACGGCGAGGTTTTGCACGTCCGGAATGCTGGCTGATCCTGGATGCGCTGAACCAGCTAGGCGAGCGCGCCGGGTTGAAACCGCGGCTGCTGTCGATCGACCATTTGCAGTGGAAGTGTAAAGTCATCCTCACCTGCCGAACGGCCAGTTACAGTTCGGGCGAGTTTCCGTGGGATCGCGAGATTACTATGAGGTGGCGGCCCCGGATGCGGGAGAGATCCGCCGGCTGATTGAGACCTGACATGAGGTCGGTGACGCGGAGGGACAACGGCTGGCGGGAGTGATCGAGCGGAGCTACCAGCTACAACACGCCTGCCGTGCGCCGCTGGTGGTGACGCTGGCTTGTTTGGCCGACGAGAAGCGCCGTCTGGATGAGGACACGACTCGCAGTGACCTCTACCGCCTGGTTCCTCTCCACTGTTGCGGCGGAGCTGGCACGAAGCGCCGCTACGAGATGATGACCCCCGTCCGCACGACTTGTTGCGGGCGCTACCCGGACTAGCGTGGCGGCTGTTTGTCGAGGCGCCGGCCGAAAACCGGTTCGGTAATGGGCAGGTGGTGAAGGCGTTGGCGGCGTTGAAGGCGGAATTCGTGGGAGGGGGACCGGAGCAGGCGCGCAAGGATTTGAGTGCGGTCTTCTCGCTACGGCCAGCGGAGAGTGGGAGCTGGAATTTACCTTTCTGCACCGGACATTCCTGGAATATCTGGTTAGCGAGTACTTGGGCGGCATTGTGGTATTGGGTGGGTGGGAAGCGAAGGTGACCGTGGATGGCGGACTGCGGCTCACCGTCCCGGAGTTGGTGGATTGCAAGTCGTGGAGCGTCCACTTGCGGGAAGTGCTGGTGATGCTGACGGGGAGAGTGTCAGATCCAACCACTCTTCTGAGAGTCATCACTCGAGTGGACGACATGTTCCCGCAGCCTGAGAGACCCCAAGCGCCAGGAAGACTGCGGGTGTGTCCACAGGTGGCCTGCGCATCACGTCTCGCAAGCGTGCGGGCAGGTCTGGTTCAGAGTCCGCGCCCAAAATCACCAGGCTCGCCTCGGCGCGGCGTCCGCCTTCTCTGAACTCCAGAGTCGACACCAGGGCCGGTGTGTCGATCGGGCAGGCGGGCGAGACCCGCCGGGCAGACGCTCACCCGAGTTGGGTTCCCGGCCAACCGGCGGTACAACTCGGTAAACACGGCCTTGGTCAGCACTAGTTCCCATTTCATGACGTCCCCCCGGCGGTGTGGCATCGTCTTAATCGAAGCCGTGTGGCTCATGCGTCTGAGGGGCCTGTACCTGGTGTCGCTCTACAGACACCGGCTTCGGGGGCATAATAACCCGTACGATCAACTCCTCCAGTGGCCGTGACCGCACCACGGTAGGCCCTGGCGCCGGTCGAGCCGACTCTTCAATACTCAGGTTCGTTGGCATTTGATTTTTCCTTCTGGTAGCCGGAAGGTCTCCGTCCCTTACAACGCTGCGGGATGGCTCAATTTCAGTTTGGAAGCTGGCTGCCGGTTTTGATGTTCCCTGATTCTCAAACGGGGTATATCAATGCGGCCAATTGGTCGGTCCACCAGAATGTGGTTTCAGAAAAGCGAAATATATTCCCCTCGGAGGGCGCCTCCCTCAGGATCGACAAACGCCGAATATTTTTGGCCATTGGCGGTTATCGCGGTGAAATAGTTCGCTTCCCGGTCGTTCAACTAAGCACACGGATTGCGAGGAAGCAATCGAAACCTGGAAGAAAGAGGAACCTTGCGATGTTGACCCTTCTCATTTCGGCTACTGCCGCTTTTCTGATCCTGATGCTTTTCGCCAAGGAAGCGCGCGAAGCTGTCACGTCGATCGCCGATGCGATTTCCAAACTGATCGCGGCGGGCGATGGCCTGCTCACCGCTGCGATTCGCGGGATTTGGAATTGCGTTAAGCCTACTGAACCTGTCAAACCCGTTGGCACTACCATCGGCCTCCTGTTGCTGGTTACCGCCGGTGCGATCGTCGTCGCCAACTATGCCGTTCTCCACCCGACATTGGAGATTCTGCTGCCGGTGGGCGACGCCTCCGCCTACCTTGCGGCCGCGATCGTGGCGCTGGGAGGGACCATCGGTGTGCTGTGGCATATGGCCAAGTCCGGCCGTCCCCTGTACTTCGTCGCGGTACTGACCTTGATCGTTGGCCTCGGTTACCTCACATTCGTCCGTACCATGGTGGTGACCGATGAGGACCTGAAACTCGCGGCGATGGCGACCGCCATCACCGTAATGCTGCAAGTGTTCGAGATTATTACGATCGCTGGCGGGCTTCACTTGTGCGCTGAGGTGTTGCCCGTAGTCGTGGCAAGCCCTGTCGTTCTGCCATTCGGCGCGGTATGGACGATTGTCAGAATGCTTAAGATGAGCGGCCTCGACGCAGGTGCGATTTTGGCGGTCATTGACGCCGCCGAGCGCGCCTTCGCCTACCTCCACGGCCTGGCAAAGAGGTTCACCAAGGAGGCCCGGATGGAAGCCCGGTTCGCCCGGCAGAAGCTCGAGTTCGACCGTGCTGCCGATTTCTCGCACCGCGCGGCCGAAATCGACAAGCATCGCCAGCAACAGGCGGTGCTCGTCGAGGAAGCGGAGGCAATTCGGCGGGTGCAGGCCGCTCATCAGCCGAAGATCGATGAACTCAATCGTGAGGCGGAACTAGAACACCTTCCGGCCATTCGTCGCCATGTGTTTGCCGCAGGCGAAGGGAACATCGTTGCAGTCATTGACGAACTTGCACAGGAACTGCGCCAGCAGGTGAAGGCGCAGGTGCGGCTCGAAATGGAAACCGCCGCCCGGAACGCTGCAAAAGCAACGCTCGCCGTGTACCAGCACGCTGGTTTGTATCGCGACAATGGCGGCTCCAAGAACGGTGACGCCAAGAAAACCCCGTTCGTTAACTAACTTGAGAAAAGGAAGGTCCGACCATGACCCGACGTGAATTCTTTCGAACTACTTCCGTGCTCCCGCTTATCGGCGGGGCGTCCTTGTGGGCCGATACAAAAGGGGTTCTCCCCCGTTCTGTCAACGCCCTGCTAGATTGTACGATATCCTTCAAACCCTATCTGTCCGGTGCGTTCAGCGGTATTGACCGTGTGCTGGATGCCCTGGGCCCTGGGGACTCCTGCGTATTGCAGAGAATCGCCGGGGGCTTCGATGCTGCTCGACAGGTGAGCGAGTGTGTCCTTCCCCTGGTGGATCCCGAACTCTTGGCGCCATCGTCCAATTACCCGGAGTATCTGCGCAAGAAGGCAGAGTTGAAGCGTGTGTGGGAGGATGCCGACCGACGCAAAGCGGCGTTTCGAGAGGCACTCCGGAGGCCGGTTGCCCTTGACACCGCTAACACTGATGTTTTCGGCGCTTTGGAGTACGCCTCGCATCGAATTCAGCCCTTCAGAGGGCAGACCCATCTTCTGCTGTTTTCGGACTTAGTCCACGATTTCCATGGCGTGAAAACCGAGCTGCCGCCCCGCCAGAACCATCCTTTTCCCGGCACCAACGTGACTGCCTTGTTCGTGCCGTGGCAGGGTTCGCTTGCGTCGCGTCAGAAGACACAAGCCTGGGACAGGTACTTCATGGGTTCCGGCGCTAAAGCATTCTCTCTGTTCGACGAGGCGCAAAGCCTCTCTATCACCCCGATTTCGGCGAGCGCGGTGCTGCGCGTGCCAGAGAATCCATTCCACAAGAAACGCGGTTGAACAAGGATTCCCGCGCCCGGCGGCGCGCCCCCTCAGCGTTGATGGTTCGCGCCGCGCTTCTGTGGTGGGTGCGCCCTTGGCCGCCGGGGGTTGGCTCAAGGGCCGGCGCGGTGGCCTAGTGGCGGTCAAAGGGGCCGCGCTTGAAGGTTTCCTTACAGTGACAGCGTCGACTGGTCAAAGGGCTGCCGTGCGGTTGTTTCAACTTGGGTGTTGGATGTTGCCTTCCTCCCTGACGTCGGACTCTAGCGAGCTGGCCGCCAGACTGGGTCCTTCCAGGAATCTAAAGATCTCAAATCCTCGGTGGCGCCGGGGCTTCGGCGGGGGACTTCATCAAGGAGCTGGTGAGCGGGGAAGCGTGGAGCTTGCCGGGGGCCATCCAGAATCAAAACAGTCAGGTGAAATTCTCCCGCGACGCGACGTTGTTCCACATGTGAACATTGCAATCGCTGAACTCGAACGCAGAAGGCCATTCATCTTGGGGCACCGCCATCCCCGACGGCCGCTGACGATCTGGAACTACACGCCTGAGTGCGAACTGGCCAAAGCGTGGGACGAATACACTTCGCTCGCTCGGGGGTTGATTACCGATCGCGATGGACGCGTCCATTCGCGTCCGTTTCCGAAGTTCTTCAACCTCAATAGCAACGAACAAAGCCGCCTGGAGAATCTCCCTGCGGAACCGCCCCGCATTTACGAGAAAGTGGACGGGACCTTGGGCATTCTCTATTGGGATGGGGATCTCCCCTGCATCGCCACTCGTGGCAGCTTTGAATCGCCGCTCGCGCTCTGGGCCAGCCGCTGGCTTCAGGCCAAGGTGAACCGGGAGGGTCTCAGCCTTCGCGCCGGCTTTACCTATCTGTTCGAAATCATTCATCCGATGAATCGAATCCTCGTGGATTACGGTTCACGACGGGAGTTGGTGTTGCTGGCGGTGATTGAACTCGAAACCGGGACCGAACAAGACCCGATCGCAGAGGCCCAGCGGCTTGGGTTTTCCCACCCGCAGGTCAGTGCGAAGAGCCTGACCGAAGTCATAGCCCAGGTTGATTCGCTGGGGCCGAAGGAAGAGGGCTTCGTAGCGGTCTACAACAATGGCCTGAGAGTGAAAATCAAGGGTCGCAAATACCTGAGCCCTGCGAGACGACGCGGCGTGTGCAGCCGCTACAACGTGTGGAAGTGCCTGTCCGGCGGCGGGGACTTCCGCGACTACCTCGCTGCGGTGCCGGATGAATTCTATGCCTGGCTGGGGGAAACCAGAAACAGCCTGGAAGATGAATACCTCAAAATCGAAAGGTCGGTGAGCGAGGCCTTCGGCAGGGTGAGCCAACGGCCAGATCGCCGGACAAAGGCTCAGATGGTCCAGTCGGACTTCGGCCCAGTCGCTCCAGCGGTCTTCGCCCTGTTGGATGGCAAAGACCCGGTGCCATATATGTGGCGACTCATCAGACCATCGACAAACTTCGATGAAGCCGCGATCTGATTAGGCTGCGTCTTTCCACATTTGTTCGATTTGAACGTTCCCAACTTAGAAGAGATGATGAGGTGTTGCGGCGTCCTCCAGCAAGGGTATTGAGGTGTGGGTGGGGCTGAATCCGACGCGCTTGATCGACCTTGTCTTGGGTCGTCCCTGTCGCATGTCGTCCGCGGCGGGCTGGCGCAGTTCGTAATGCCAGAGATTGGGTGGGCTCTCGCCATTTCCAAGTCCGACCAGCAACCGATCTGGCGTGACGTCAGGGAACAATGACATCCCGGCAACCGAGCGCCCGGCGTCTTTTTCGATCTCTTTAAGGACGATTGTTGTTTGTGGCTTTCGCGTCGGCTGAAAAAGGTAAGCCTGCCATCCCCTCAGCCGCAAATACAATGGAACGCGTAAAGGGCTTTGTTCGGCCCGGCTCCACGCAACAAAATGTAGCCGTTAATCCTCCTTTCCACCCACCATCCTATTTGACGGACAATAGGAGTTCCGGTACTTGAACGCTTAAAGCCAAGATTAATGACTCCAACTTCGACCATTCAGCACCCGCGCCCCGGCATGCTGGCCACAATTCGCAACCGGCGGGGGCTCATCGCGACCGTCGAGCCGTTCGACTCCCAGGAGGGGCGCCTTCATCTGGTTCGAGTCGAATACACGGACAGCGATGGGGTGGCGGAGGACACAGTCTTGTGGGAGCGGGAGCATGGGCGGGATCTCCTGGAGCCGAACGCTTTGCCGCAAGTCCAATCCGAAGCGTCGATGGAGCCGCGCGAATACGATGCGCTTGTCCGTGCCGCACGTTGGGCGGCGCTGACGCCGTTTCTGCATCCGGACGGGTCGGGCCGGGCGCCGGAAGCGCCCATCTCCGCACCCTTCTTTGGCGCGGTCCAGGTGGATGACTTCCAGCTCGTCCCGCTGTTGAAGGCCCTTGAGATGCCGCGAGTGTCGCTGCTGCTCGCTGACGATGTGGGCTTGGGGAAGACAATCGAAGCCGGTCTCATTCTCACGGAGCTCTTAATCCGCCGCCGCGTGCGGCGGGTCCTGATTCTCACGCCCGCTTCTCTCACCCAGCAGTGGCAGCGGGAGATGAAGACCAAGTTCTCCCTCAACTTCGATCTGATCGACCGCACCGAAACGCACGCGGTGCAGCGCCGCCTAGGCCTGGACGCCAACCCGTGGCGCACCTTCCCGCGCATCATCGCCTCGTACTACTATCTGCGGCAGCCGGACATCCTACAGCAGTTTCTGGCGACCTGTAGGGTCCCAGATCCGGCATCCGGTGGCCCGCGCGCCCAATTGCCGTGGGACCTTCTGATCGTGGACGAGGCCCACAATCTGCTCCCGTCACCTTTCGGAGAGGACAACCAACTGGTGAAGGCGCTCCGGGAGATCACGCCGCTGTTTGAGCACAAGCTCTTCCTGACAGCCACGCCACACAATGGCCACACGCGGAGCTTCTCCGGACTGCTCGAAGTCCTGGACCCGGTGCGATTCACACAAACCAGCGACTTCACGGATAAGGAGAAGGAGCGCGTCCAGCAGGTGGTGGTCCGCCGCCTTAAAAGCGAAATCAACGACCTCGACACCAAGCACAATCGCCCGAATCGCTTCCCCCAACGTCACCTCGATTCCAAGCAGCTTTTCCTAACCAAAGAAGAACGTGCACTGTCCCTGGCGGTCGAGGAATTCCGGAAGGCCGTGAAGTCGAAGATCGCTGCATCCCAGAAGTCGGAACAACTGGCGGGCAGCTTCGCCATCGAGATTCTCTCGAAGCGCCTTCTCTCATCGCCCTTCACGTTTGCGGAATCGTGGTACCGATTCCTGGACGGCGCCCATGGGGAGGTCGCTGACGTCACGGCGGTGAGGGCGGCGCAACGATCTCTCGAAGAAGACCTCGACGACGATGGCGAAATCGAGAGTCGCGCCCACCATGCGGCCCGAACGGTCGGCGCCTGGCTCAAGCCGCTTCTGCCGGATCTCACCAACGAAGTTGCGGCGATTGACCAGGCCCTGGAGCGCCTGGGGCTTACCAGAGCCGACGGCGCACTGCGAGTGCCTAAAGCAGATTCACGGTTCGACCGGGTCCTGGACGTCGTGACGCAGCACCTGCGCGACGGCAAGCATTGGAAACACGACGAGCGCCTCATCATCTTCACCGAGTACAAGACCACGCTCGACTACCTTTTCCTTCGTTTCAAGAGCAAATTCCAAGAGGACTACGCTTCCCGTATTCGCATCCTCTTCGGCGGTAAAAGCCACGCCGGGCTCATGAATCGCGACGAGGTAATCGCGGCGTTCAACGACCCTGAGGACCCAATCCGCATCCTGATCGCCACCGACGTGGCATCCGAAGGCCTGAACCTCCAGGAATCGGCGCGCCTGGTCTTCCATTTCGATATTCCCTGGAATCCGTCGCGGCTGGAACAACGCAACGGCCGCCTGGACCGGCACGAGCAAGCCCGCGACGTCACCGTCTTCCATTTCACGAGCGAAGATGACGCGGACTTGAAGTTCGTTGGCAAAGTGGTTCAGAAGGTCCACGAGATTCGGGAAGACCTCGGCTCGATGGGCCAGGTGTTCGATGCGGCCTTTGAGCGTCGATTCCAGGATCAGGAGGATACGGACCCGCTGATCGAAGGCCTCGACCACGATGTCAAAAAGGCCAAGGGGCGAGCTATCGTACCGCGGAGTTCTAACGAAACCAACGGGGAAGAATACGCCAAGCACCTCGTCGAGTTTGCGCGCCACATCGACCTGTCTCCCGAAACACTCAAGCAAACCCTCGAAGTCGCCTTGGCGTCAGGCTTCGGATACCCGCGGCTCGAAGGGCCGGATGCGAAGGGGCGCATGCGTCTGGCGACTCCGATCCCGCCGCGGTGGCAGTCCTTGATTTATGACACGTTACGCCTGGAACGAAAGGGCGCGACCATCGGTGCGCTCCCCGCCATCGTCTTTGACCCCGCGTTCTTTCTGGACGCGTCGAAAGGCCGGGCTGTATTCCGTGCGAAGCCCGATACGGTTCTGCTGCACCTGGGCCACCCTGTGTTCCACCATGCCTTGTCCACTCTTGCCCGCCTGCGGTTCCCTGGTTCGGGGCGAAAACAGCAGGATCACACCGCCAGCCGGTGGACGGTTCGCACCGGTGACGTACCAAAAGACGTCGATGCGCTCATCCTCCTAACGGTGGAGGAACTGGCAATTAACGAACTACGCGAGCCATTCCATCACTGGACGAGGACCTACGAGATTCCCGTACGGCAGGGCGACCTTGGTGATCCACTCCCCTATCAGGAGCCAACCACCCACCGGGCCAGCACGCGCGTGAGCAATGCCGATCTGGTCGAAGGTGCGAAGCACATATGGGAGGATGCAGAACCGGACCTTCGAAGGTTCGTCCAGTCCCGTGCAGCTTCGCTCACTGATGCGCTCAAGAAGCGCCTTGCAGATGTGGGCCGGGATGCCATCAAAAGCGAGCAGGAACGCTTTCGGCTAAGACTCAAAGAAGTGGAACGGGCGATGAGCGAGAACACGATTGCCAAGTTGGAGAAGGAACGCGATCGCCTGATCGCCGATATGCGCCAACTCAGTCTCATCGATATCGACCGCCGCGCCCAAGAGGACCGCCTGCGAGATCTGGAGGCTGAACTGCAACGCCGGTCCAGCCATTTCAACGAGCTTCTGAGCCGCCTCAAGATCGAACAGGATCGAGTACTCTCCCTCGTTCTCCCCAAACGCTACCAATTAAGGCAGTCCGCGCAGGTATTCCCGGTCGCTGTCGAAATCCGTTTGCCGGGGAGCGCTCGATGATCAACCACATCGATCCGCTGAACCAGTTCACCTGGTGGTCGAGCCTGAAGCACGGTGGCCTGCTCATCGCGCCAGCCCGGCTCGCGCACTATTTCTCGACTGAGAAGCCAGAGCTTTCCTTCTACTGGGCAGGGCGCCTTCGGAGCGCTGTCCAGGCCCAGCAGGTTGCTGAGAAGCTCGGTGCCCAAGCTGCACTGCTGGATACGGTTCTGGAAGGTATCCTGCAGCTTCCGGCGCTGGAGTGGAAGAAGGCAAGCGCCATCGGCGCCGAGTGGGGCCATCGTCTCATCACTGGCGAGAACTTCAAGCCGCGGAGACTCTGGCTGGGAAGCAACGGGGCTGTACTCCCGGTTTTCGACGACGACGTCAAGCAGATCGGAATCGGCACCGGCCGCCGCAGCATCGCGCGCGTGGTCGAGTGGCTCCGGAAAAGTCAGCAGAAACTTGCCTTGTTGACTAACGGCATCCAATGGCGGCTGCTCCACGCCGGTCCCGACTATGAAGCTTGGTGCGAGTGGGACATCGCACTGTGGTTTGAAGAAGGTGAACCCAGCGATCAGGTTCGGGCGCTCCTGCACCTGCTGAGCCCCAAGGCCCTCACACCGCCGAAAGAAGGCGAGCCCGCCCCAATCGTCGCAGCCATCCAAGACACCCGCAAAGGCCAAGCGGAGCTTTCAGCCAACCTCGGCGAGCGGGTTCGCGTGGCTGTGGAGCACATCATCCACAGTTCCGGCGAGGTGATTGACCATCTACGTGCCGAGAGCGTGGCCGTCTCGCCGCGGGATGTCTACATCGCTGCCACTCGCCTGGTGATGCGCTGCGTGGTCGTCCTGTTCGCCGAGGCGCGCGAACTGCTTCCTCGCACCGAACCCGTTTACAACGACAGCTATTCCCTCCAGGGCCTCCGAGGACAGTTGGACCGCATGGCCGGAGGACGCTCCGCCGATACTCTCCGCCATCAATGGAGCGCCTGGCCGCGGTTGCTGTCTCTTTTCCGGCTCATCTATGAAGGCTCCTCCCATAAAGATCTCCCAGTGCGCCGATACGGCGGTGGACTCTTTCAGCCCGGAGATAGCAGTTCCACAGACCCGATTCTGCGCTCGCTCGCGCTCTTCGAACATCCGAATAATGCGCCCAGCGACCACTCGATTCACCATATCCTAGAATTGCTGACCCGTGCCTGGGAACGTGTTCCGCAGGGACACGCAACGAAGCTCATTCTGTCGCCCATCGACTTCTCCGACCTCTCCACGGAGTACATTGGAATCCTCTATGAAGGTCTGCTCGACTTCCAGCTCCGGCGTGCCGACGCGCCCATCGTCTTCCTGAACTTGGGTGACCAGCCGGCGCTCCCATTCCTGCAGTTGGATGCCATGCCCGTGGATGAGATCGCCAAGCTGTTCGAGAAGTTCAAAGTGGCGGAGAAGAAGGGCGAGTCCGGCGAAGATGATGCTGAGGAAGCGGAGGAGGCGCCCGAGGAACATTCGCCGGAACCAGTGAGCGAAGACGGAGAAGCTCTTGCGGAAGTGGTAATCGAGGAAGACCTCACAGAGACCGGTGATGCCTCGGAAGACCGCGAGCAGCTACGCCAGCGCATTCACACCTGGGCTCGTCATGCGGCCGAAGCAGCCACGCTGGTCAAGAAGCCGAAGGGCAAGCCTTCGCCGGAGAAACAGCGCGCCTACGACGAGGATCTCGACAAAGCTGCCAGGAGCCTTGTCCCCCGCATCATCTTCCCTGGTGAGTGGTTTCTGGTGCGAGAAGGTAACACACGAAAGGGTTCCGGTACGTTCTACACCCGTCCCCAGCTTGCGGGTCCAATCACTCGACGCGCTCTGCGAGAATTGGCTTACGAGGGCGACGTGCCTCGCACGCCGGAGCAAATCCTGGCGCTCAAGGTCTGTGACCCCGCGTGCGGCTCGTCGCCCGATGGCCGCTCGATCC
>PMTT01000101.1:0-1648 GCA_003167275.1 Bryobacterales bacterium
TACGAACTCCGGACGTATACCTGCAATGAAGGCAAGCTGGAGGCCCTGAAAGCGCGCTTCCGCGATCACACCATCGAAATCTTCAATCGGCACGGAATGGAGAGCATTGGCTACTGGGTGCCGCAGGACCCCGAGAAGTCCAAGACCACGCTCATCTACATTCTGGCCCATCCCAGCCGGGAAGCCGCCGCTAAGAACTGGAGAGAATTCAGCGCCGATCCCGAATGGAAGAAGGTCGCCGCCGATTCGGAGAAAGACGGCAAGATCCTGGCCAAACCGCCGGAATCGGTCTTCATGGATCCCGCTGACTTCTCAAAGTTGAAATGATCGTGGATATCGCGCGCCAGGCGCACATGCGCCTCCTCATCGGGCAGCTTCAGAAATTGGAGTCTCGTTTGCGCGAAGGCGGCGGGGCCGCGCGCATCGAGCGGCAACACAGGGCCGGCAAGATGACGGCCCGGGAGCGCATCGCCGGCCTCGTGGATCCCGGGTCGTTTTTCTTCGAGGTTGGCCTGCTGATCGCCTACGACCGCTACGACGGCCAGGCGCCTGCCGCGGGCGTCGTCACCGGCTTGGGGAAGATCGAAGACCGCCCCGCGGTCGTCGTGGCCAATGATGCCACCGTGAAGGCCGGCGCCTGGTGGCCCGAGACGATCACCAAGATTCTCCGCGCGCAGGAAATCGCCATGCGGAATCGCCTGCCCATTGTGTACCTGGTGGATTCCGCCGGCGTAAACCTCCCCTACCAGGACGGGATCTTCCCCGGCCAGTATGGAGCGGGGCGCATCTTCTATTACAACTCCATCATGCGGCGGAAGCTGCGCATCCCGCAAATCGCCGCCGTGATGGGCCCCTGCATCGCGGGCGGAGCCTACCTCCCGGCGCTCAGCGACATCATCATTATGGTGGAGGGAACCAGTTTCATGGGCCTCGGAGGGCCGAACCTGGTGAAGGGAGCCACCGGACAGGTGATCGAGTCGGAGCCCCTGGGTGGAGCCCAGATGCACACCTCCGTCAGTGGCGTGGCGCACTACATGGCCAAGGACGACGCCGATTGCCTGACGCGCATCCGCCAGCGCTTCCGCCAGTTGCCCGGTAGCGCGGGCCTCCCGGCCGGTGTTCCGCCCTTGCGGGACTCCTCCGACCTCTACGGCGTACTCCCGGCCGACCACCGCCTCCCCTACGACATCGAAGAAGTGATCTTCCGCATTTTCGACAGCGCCGATTACGCCGAGTTTCAGCCCGATTACGCCCCGGAAATGCTCTGCGCGAGCGCCCGCCTTTCGGGACATCCGGTGTCGATCGTCGCGAATCGGCGCGGTTTCCTGAAGGCGCAGGGCCGCCCCCGGATCGGCGGCATCATCTATGCGGAATCGGCGCGCAAAGTGGCGTACTTCGTGGAGACCAGCGAGCGCCTCCGCCATCCGCTGATCTACCTGCAGGACGTTTCCGGCTTCATGGTGGGACCGGAGGCCGAGCGCGAGGGCATCATCCGCGCCGGCGCGGAGATGGTGGAGACCATGTCCTGCGCCACGGTGCCCAAGATCGTGCTGACGCTCAACCACGCCAGCGGCGCGGGCTATTACGCCATGGCCGGGCAGGGCTTCGACCCGAACTTCACCATCAATTGGCCCACCGCCCGGATCGG
>PMTT01000101.1:1715-5101 GCA_003167275.1 Bryobacterales bacterium
ATCATCGACCCGCTCGACACGCGCAAAGTGCTGAGCTTTATGTTGGAAGCGTGCAAAGGGTCGGAACACAGCGAATGGCGGCGACCATGATCCACGGCAGTCACGGCTAGCCCCAATTAAGCTCTCCGCCTGCATAGGCGTTAAGACAATGCTTGGCCGTTGGACGATCCAGCCTCGGTGCCTGTGTTTGGAGCAGATTTCCAGAACGGGCATATGGCCCCGGCCCAAGGCCACTCTCCGATATCGCCGTTACCAATACCGAGGTCTGTTAGTGCGGTGCATCAAGTGGAAATCGCCGGAAACGCGGATGAATACCGCGTGCGGAGAACTATTTGCCTGCTTCGGAAACGCGGTCCCGCCGGTAGAGAAGCCTCGCCGCGAAGATTAGCCCCGCTGATGCGAAATCCAGAGCGGCACACAGAAACATACCTGCATTTGCCGCCCACATAGACGCACCGTGTGACGTGAAATCCAAGGCTGCATCAAACAGAACAAGGCCAAGGATCAGCGCGATAACGGCCACCCGACTGGAACTGTCTGCAACGGGGCGATTCGCGTCCGTGATCGACAGGCTTTCACCCGGCTGCTCGGATTCCCGAACTGACCTACCCAAGATGCCGTGAACGACGCCCCCTACGAGGATTACGAAGGTAGCGACGCCAGGCATAGCGTACTGCGATGTGTCCCGAAAGACGGCCGGTATGATGATGACTACCATGATGCCGGCAACGGAGAGCAAGAGCCCTGACGCGAGAACTTTTAAGTGGCGATGTGCTGGCTGAACCGACACTGAACAACCTCCGTAAGCTCCGGCGCTAGTTTCAGCTAGCGGCCTTATGTCCCAAGACTGGATCGCGCGCAGCCGTCATCTTGAGGGCGTCCTTATCTTAGCGCCTAGGCTGGCTCTCCACCTGCCCCGGCCAGCGAAGTTGGCCCCGGCGAGGTTTCTTGACTGCCCGCGACCGGCCGTGCTGGGACGCGCCCTTACTGGCAGCGCGTCCCGTTCACATAAAACGCCGTGGGACTATTGTTCGAACCGCTATAACTCCCGTTGAATCCCATCCCGCTTAACGTCGCTCCCGCGGCAATCGTCGCGTTGTAACTCTCATTGGTCAGCGTCGCGTTCTGCCCGGTCTGGGAATAATTCGAATTCCAGGACTGGGTAATCTGTTGATTGCCCGGCCACGCCCAGGTCAACTGCCAGCCGTTGATCGGCGCCGACCCGGTGTTCTTGATCGTGATTGCGGTCCCGAACCCCACATTCCACTGCGTCGTCACCGTGTAATTGACCTTGCAGGAAACCGTCACCGGCGCGGTCGTCGCGCTTGCCTGGTTGGACACGGCCGATTCGCCGTTGGCATTCTGCGCCGTCACCAGGTAGTACCGTGTGGTGGATGGCGCCAGGCCCGTGTGCGCGTAACTCGTCACGGTCACCCCCGATGCAATCCGGTTCCCTCCCGAAGGCGAGAAGCCGGCGGTCGCCGATGCATAGACGTTGTATGTAACCCCCGAGGTGGTGCTCGCAGTCCACGTCAGATTGACCTGACTGGAGGAAGCCGCCGCGGCCACCAGGTTCGACGGAGCCGCCGGAGGCCCCGTGATGGTCACGCTTACCACCGGCGACGTGCTGGCCGCGTACCCCGCCGCCCCAACGTAAGATGCCGTCACGGAGTGGCTGCCCTGCGCCAGATTCGAGACTGCCAGTGCCGCCGATCCCCCGCTCAGAGCGACTGTCCCAATTACCGTCGCGCCGTCCAGGAACTGCACGTTGCCGGTCGCCGCGCCCGGCGATACCTTAGCCGTGAACGTCACCTTCTGCCCTACCGTCGCGGTCGACTTGTCTGCCGATAGAGTGGTCGTGGTGGCTGCCTTCACCGTCTGCGCCAGAGCGGACGATGTGGCGCCATTGTAATTCGCGTCGCCGCCGTAAACTGCCGTGATGGAGTGGCTGCCCGCCGCCAGGGCCGCCGTGCTCAGCGATGCCGTGCCGCCGTTCAGCGACGACGTGCCGATGACCGTCGCGCCGTCCAGGAACTGCACGCTCCCGGTCGCCGTCGCGGGCGCCAATGTGGCCGAGAAGGTCACCGTCTGCCCCGCGGCCGACGGGTTAAGCGACGAGGCCAGTGCCAGAATCGCTCCCGCCTTCGACACCGTCACCGTTACCGGCGCGGAAGTGCTCCCGCCATCGCCAGCATTGCCGCTGTACACTGCTGTGATCGAGTGCGTGCCTACCGCCAGACTCGCCGCCGTCAACGATGCCGTCCCGCCGCTCAACGCGGACGTGCCGATCACCGTCGCTCCATCCAGGAATTGCACCGTGCCGGTCGCCGAGGACGGCGTCACCGACGCGGTAAGTGACACGCTCTGCCCCAGTGTGATCGTCCCGCTACTGACGCTAAGTGAGGTGGTGCTGGGCGCCTTATTCACGGTCTGCGTCATTGCGGCCGAGGTCGCCGCGGTGTAGTTGCCGTCGCCGCTGTAGACTGCGGTCATCGTGTGGCTGCCCGCCGCCAGCGCTGCCGTTGTCAGCGATGCCGTGCCCCCGCTCAGCGCCGACGTGCCGATCACCGTCGCACCGTCGAGGAACTGCATGCTCCCGGTCGCCGCTACGGGCGATACTGTCGCGGTGAATGTTACCGCCTGCCCGCTACCCGATGGGTTGAGCGACGAACTCCGAGTCACACTCGCTCCCGCTTTCGATACCGTCACCGTTACCGGAGCGGAAGTGCTCCCGCTATCGCCAGCATCGCCGCCGTACACCGTCGTGAGCGAGTGCGTGCCCACCGCCAGACTCGCCGCCGTCAGCGATGCCGTGCCGCCGCTCAGCGCCGACGTGCCGATCACCGTGGCGCCATCCAGGAATTGCACCGTGCCGGTCGCCGCGGCCGGTGTCACCGAAGCCGTGAGTGAAACGCTCTGCCCCAGTGCGATGGTTCCGCTGCTAGCGGAAAGTGCGGTAGTACTGGGGGCCTTGTTCACGGTCTCGGTCACTACCGCGGAGGTGACCGCATTACAATTGGCATCGCCTCCGTACACCACGGTGATCGAATGGCTGCCCGGGGCCAGCGCTGCCGTGCTGAGCGCCGCCGTGCCGCCACTGATGGCTGCGGTCCCGATCACGGTCGCGCCATCCACAAACTGCACGTTGCCGGTTGCCGTCGCGGGTGACAGCGTAGCGGTGAAGACCACTGCCTGCCCGCTCGCTGCGGGATTGGCCGAGGAACTGAGCGCAACTATAGTGGGCGCCTGCGTCACCGTCACCGTCGCCGCCACCGAGGTGCTTCCGACGTAGGCAGCGTCTCCGCTATACACCGCGGTCATCGTGTGCGTGCCAGCCGTCAGATTCGTCGCGGTCACTACTGGCACCGTCCCGTTGCTTACCGGCA